>JBGTGB010000375.1:0-4769 GCA_041746975.1 Haliea sp.
CGGCGCGGTGGCGGCGCTGGCAGTCGCCCGCGCCCGGCTGCGCTTTCTGACCCCGGTGGAGACCCTGCGCCTGGCGCTGGATGCAGGGGAGGTAGCGCAAGCTGCACAACGTTGGGGCCCTACCAGCCAGCGCAGCCAGCACCGGGCGAACAATCTTGCGGCCCTGCTGGCCCACGCTGAAGACTACCTGGAACAGTGCCGGGCCCAGCGTGAACCGGCCACCGCCACGGGGCTGGTGCTGTGGCTGCAGGCGTTGGCTGAGGCGGAAGAAGACACCCAGGCCGATGGCGGCGACGAGGACGCCATCCAGCTGGTCACCCACCACGGCGCCAAGGGTCTGGAGTGGCCGCTGGTTATCGCCATGGATCTGGCGAGCGAGTTGAAGCCGCGGCTGTGGGGCCTGACAGTACTGCCCTCGGCACAGCCCCTGAGCCTTGATGATCCTCTCGCCGGGCGCCAGCTGCGCTACTGGCCGCCATTTTTCGGCAGCAACAGCACCGGCGTTGAGGTGCTGGACGTGATCAATGCCAGCACCGAGGGCGAAGCTGCTCGGGCGCGGGAAACCCAGGAAGCAAAACGCCTGCTGTATGTAAGCCTGACCCGGCCGCGGGATGCCCTGATTCTGACCCGCGAGGGCAAAAAGGCCGACGGGCCATGGATGAACACGCTGAACGCGGTATGGATGCTGCCCAGCTGTGAAGAAATGCCCTTGCCCGACGGGGACACCATCCCCACGCGCCTCCAGGCCCTCGCGGTGGACAGTAGCATGCCACCGCAAGTCCCCTACCAGCCCGAGTGGCCGGATACGCCGCCTGCCGAGACTGTGCTGTTATCCCGGCGGCAGAGCCCTTCCGCCTTTCCGCCCCTGGCGGCGGCCACTATTGGCGAAGTGCTGACACTGGGAGAGCGGCTGCCGCTGGTCGGCAGCTATGATCCGGCGATCCTCGGTTCTGCGCTGCACGCGGTGATCGCCTGCCGGCTGTTGGGGCACGCAGACAGCGCACGTATTCTCGCCGAGTACGGAGTCGCGGAGGTGCTCTCCAGCGCCGCCGCGGACCACTGCTACGAGCGCCTGCTCGCCCTGCTGTACGAGCGCTTCAAGCCCACGGCCCTGCACCCGGAGCACCCGGTACGCTTCGTTAACAGCGACGGGCAGATCGTTGAGGGTTTGATCGACCTCTTGCTGGACTCCCCGGAGGGCTATATCGTGATCGACCACAAGGCCTCACCGCGTGCCCGTGACGACTGGCAGGAAGTAGCACTGGCTTACTCCGGCCAGCTGCGAGCCTACGCCGAAGGCGTGACCCGTGCCAGCGGCAGACCGGTGCTGGGAACCTGGATCCATTTCGGCGTCACCGGGGGTCTTGTGGAAGTATGCCTGCCATGACCCCGTTCACATCCCCCGGCATCGCCCTACCCGCGTTGATTGCGGTCAACCTGCTGCCCCTGTCCGGGGTGCTGTTCTTCAACTGGTCCGTATACGAAGTGCTGCTACTGTATTGGTCCGAGAACATCATCATCGGGATATTCAATCTCGCCCGGTTCTGGACCCTGCTGCGCCGCCAGAGCGACTACAGCGCGCTGTTCATCGGCCCATTCTTTTGCGTCCACTACGGCGGCTTTGCGCTTGGCCACTATGTCTTCCTGCAGGCTTTTTTCGGCCCGGATAGTGGCGGCGGCGAGCTGTCCGCCATGTTCACTGCCTCCTTCCTCGCCCTGCTGGCCAGCCATGGGATCTCCTATTTCGTCAATTTTCTCGGCAAGCGGGAGTACGAGCGGACAACCACGAAGGATCTGATGAGCGCCCCTTACGCGCGAGTCGTAGTCCTGCACCTGACCGTGCTGTTCGGGGGGTTCGGAGTGATGGCGCTGGGAGAACCCTGGTACGCGCTGGCCATACTGGTGCTGGTGAAGCTGGGCATCGATATCGCCGCGCACCGGCGTGAGCACCGGCGCCTGGAGGCGCAGCAGGAACCCACCAACACCGGCATAACCGCAGATTCGCCGGCCACTGACAACAAGGTTTTCCGGAGATGGCGCAATGAATGATTACACGCGGGATATCATGGCGGCACTGGCGCCCGGCATTGCGACTCTGACCAGTGAGCGCCGTACCCGGCGCGACATCCTGCTCGCAAAGCTGCGCAAACTTGCCATGGCCACGGGCGCGCTGGCGGTACTGATGTTGTTCGCCGGTGGCGGCCTGTTCCTGCTGGCACTGGTAGCCGGGGCCGGTATCAGCGCCTGGATGGCACACCGCGCGCAGCTGGGTTGGGAAGAGACTGTCAGGGCCGAGGTCATCCCGCCCGTCTGCGCCGCGCTGGGCGATCTCCTCTACCAGCAAGTTCCCAGGGATGAAAATTTCCTCGCCCCGTTCGCGGCTTTGGGCCTGGTAGGCGATTATGGCCAGCAGGAGCTGGAGCATGGTTTCAGCGGCAGCCACCAGGGCCGACGTTTTGAGTGCCTGCACGCCAAGCTCTACTTTCAAGCCGAGCGCAAGAGTGGCGCTCCCACGCCGATATTCCACGGCCTGTTGTTCCGGATCGAACACGGAGTCGACGTCCCGGCACCCGTAGTCATTCTGCCCAATGTCACCACGCTCAAACGCCAGACCGGGAAAACGCTGGTACCGCTTGGCGATCCTGACTTCGACCGCGCCTTTCTCGTTAGCCACGACAACGCCACCGCCGATGGAGAGGCACTGGTGCATGCAGTAGTGAGCCCAGCGTTGCAGGGCGCGCTGCTGGCCATTAACAGCGGCGAGAGTCGAGGGGCGGGGAACGTGGCTGCCCTGCGCGTGGGCTTCATGTACGACAGCGTCTACATTGGCCTGTCGCGCTGGGAACACACCACGACCATAGCTGGACTGAAGCTCGAGCGGCCTCGCCGCTTCCTGCAAACACGCCTGCTCCTGCGCGAACAGTCGGATGTGCAGGAGACCGTAGCGGCGATGGTCGAGGACATCACTACCGTACACCGGATTATTGCCGCTCTTGACGACTCCGCTTGACGCCCCACGTTGGCATCGGGTCTACTCATAGAAAAACAGGTACCGCTTGCAAGGGGATAACTGCACATGAAAGATTTCAATATCGGAGAAATCATCGGCCTGCTGCTGCGCACCACACCGTTTCTCATTTTCCGCTTCCTGATCTATTTCGGGATTACCCTGGGCTATGTCCTGGTGACCGGGACGGGCGCAGGCGTGGGCTACGGTATCGGCGCCATCGCCGGTGACAGCGCTGCCGGAGGCATGTACGGGGGAATCATCGGCTTCGGCATCGCCGGGGCGATCATGTACTTCCTGCGCGAGTACCTGCTCTACATGGTGAAGGCGGGCCACATCGCGGTGCTGGTCGAACTGTTGGAAGGCAAGGAACTGCCGGGCGGTCGCTCCCAGATCGACTATGCCCAGCAGATAGTGCGCGAGCGTTTCGTGCAGTCCTCGGTGCTGTTCGGCCTGGACCAGCTGATCAAGGGCATCCTGAAAACCTTTAACCGGATTTTTTTCACCGTCGCCAGCTTCCTGCCCATTCCCGGCGCCCAGGGACTGGTCAAGTTCCTGAACACCGTTATCAACCTGTCGCTGACCTATCTCGATGAAGTGATCCTGGCCTACAACATCCACACCCGCGCGGAAAACCCCTGGGACGCCAGCAAGACCGCGCTGGTGCTGTACGCGCAGAATTACAAGACTTTCCTGAAAAATGCCTTCTGGCTGGCGTTCTTGATCTGGGGCCTGACCTTCCTGGTCTTCCTGCTCATCCTGGCCCCGGTTGCGGGCCTGGTCGCCCTCTTCCCGGGCAGCGCCGGCCCGCTGACGCTGGTCATTGCGCTGGTCTTTGCCTGGGGCATCAAGCAGGCCGTGATTGAGCCCTTCGCCATGACCGCGCTGATGCAGGTGTTCTTCAAGGTCACCCAGGGTCAGCAGGCCAACCCGGAGTGGGAGGCCAAGCTCGACAGCGCGTCCAGCAAGTTCCGCGAACTCAAGGACAAGGCTGCGAACTGGCACAAGCCCGATGCGCCGGCTGCCGAAGCCACCAGCGCCTGACCCCCGACTTACCACAGGACACAACAGTGACAACCGCAATCCTCGCCGCCGTCGCAGCCCTCCTGCTGGTCAGCGGCAATGCCTGCGCCAGCCCGGCGTTCAAAGCGGCCACCGCGGTTCCGGGGGGAAATTGGACAGACCACAGCGCCGACTTGTGCGAGGTCGCCGCTGCAACTGCGGACTATCTCGCACGGGGCAACGCTTACGACCCGGCCGCCATCCACGGCGGCACCACGGCGCTGCTGCAAACGTCTCCGCAGCGGATACGGGAGACTCTGGAATTTGTCTGCCAGGTGCAACGAGAAGATAAGGAATCGGGGCGCAACTCCCGCCTGGCGGACCCGGCGTTTATCCAGCAGCATTTCGAGCTGCTGCGCTGGCAACCGGACCAGGCCAAGGCTGCCAGTCTTGCTGCCGGCAAGCCGCTGCTGCAAAGGCTGCCCGCGGACCAGCTACTGCTGACCAAGTACTACGTGCGGGTTGCGAATGGCAGTGCCCGGCAGAGCGCCGTAACGCCCCACGCCCTCTACGGCCTGCCCTTTGACGAAGCGGCGCTGACGCTGGCAGATGCGGACGCGCGGAAGGACAACATCACCCGCTACCGCTACGGCAAGCAGCGCGTGGTGGCGCTGGAGACCAGCCCGGATTCCGCCCAAAAAATGGCCGCCCTGGCGCCGCCCCTGATCTGGCTCAGCCGCGCTGACCTCGAGGGCGCGCT
>JBGTGB010000376.1:0-15087 GCA_041746975.1 Haliea sp.
CGCGATCACCGGCAAGGTGCGCAGCCGGGTCTCGATAAATTCATCGGCGAGGAAGCCGACAACAACCACTGGCAGCGTCGCCAGAGCCAGGTACAGCACCAGCCGGACATCGTCATTCACCGGCTGACCGCGCAGAAGGCCAGCGCAGCTCACCGTCATCTGCAGTAGTTCGCGACGGTAGTACAGCACGACCGCCAGTAAAGTGCCCACGTGCACGGCGACATCAAAGGCGAGTCCCTGATCCTCCCAACCAAATAGCAGTGCGGGAATGACCAAATGCGCAGAACTGGAAATCGGCAAAAACTCGGTGATACCCTGGACCAGAGCCAGCAGTAAAGCCTGCCACCACTCCATCATCCCTGCGGCCCCTGCTGGGCCAGCTTTTTCCAGCTGATCTCCTCCCGCACATACACCGGGCACACCTGCTCCGCACTTTGCAGGCGCCGATCCTGCAAGGCACGGATAGCTTCCGGCAGCAAGTCCCGGGCGTCGGGCAGCAGTTCCGGATGCTCACTGCGGAGACGCGCGGTGACAGCAGCTGGCATGGCGTCCCGATACTGCAGCCCTCCGCCGATCGCGATGAGCGCATCATCGCCGGACACTGCCAGCAAAGCCGGCTTGATTGCCTGCGCGGCGGTAAGCTCCGCGGCGCGGCCGGCGTCAATGCGGTACAGCGCCCAGTACAGCTCGCCGATGTGGGCATCAAGGGTGCTGAGAACACAATCTCCCTCCTCAGCCCGTCCCATACGCAGGGCGGCGTACACCTGGCAGGCCAAAGTGGAAACCGGCAATGCGGGCAGGCCTGTGGCGAAACACAGACCCTGCACCGCGCTGGCAGCTATCCGCAGGCCAGTGAATGAACCCGGGCCGCTGCCGTAGGCGACTGCATCCAACTCTCGCGGCCCCGCGGGCATCAGCTCCCGCAACATGGCGAGCAGAAGCTGATTGTGACGACGCGGCGCTATCTCCCGCAGCACGGTCACCTTACCGTCGCGGTAGAGTGCGACGGAGCAGGCTTCTGTGGACGTATCAACTGCGAGGATGCTTGTCATAGAATGATTATCCCACAAACGGGAGAGTCACATGCAAACGCTGGAGCCTGTCGACGGCCTGATCCTCGCGGGGGGCGCCGGTCGTCGTGCAGGAGGCTATGACAAGGGCTTGCTGGACCGGGAGGGCCGACCTCTTATTGCCTGGGTCAGCGAACGCCTGCGTCCCCAGACCGCCCGCCTGCAAATTAGCTGCAATCGCAATCTCGAGGCCTACGCAGAGTATGCCGATGCGGTTTTCAGCGACCGCTTGTCCGGCTTTCAGGGGCCGCTGGCGGGGCTGGAAGCACTGCCAGCAGATTCCGATTACGAGTTCCTGCTCCTGGCTCCCTGTGATACCCCGCGGCTGCCACTGGATCTCGGCAAGCAGCTCTACCAGGCACTTCACAGCCAACCGCAATCATGCGACCTGGCTTACGCCTTTTCTAACGGGCAGCATCACTACCTGCACGCACTGTTGCGGCGGCGTTGCCTGACCAGTCTGCCAGACTATCTGGGAGACGGCGGCCGCTCAGTGCGCGGGTGGTACCAACAACTTGATTGTATCAGCGTGGAATTCGCCGCTGCGTTTGGCGCTTTCGACAATCACAATGAACTACCGCAACAGCCCTGACCCTTCGAAGCAAAAAAAACCCGTACCAGCTTCCCGGCACGGGCTGTTCACTTCCCAGGGGCAATCAGGTGGTGGCAGGAGCGGCCTTGGCCCCGGCCTTTCTCGGCGCCGCTTTCGCTTTCTTCGGAGCAGTCGTGGTTTTCTTGGGTGCAGCCTTGGCCTTTTTGGGCGCAGCCTTGGTTTTCTTTGCTGCAGCTTTGGCTTTCTTGGGAGCAGCCTTTACTTTTTTGGCGGAAGTTTTGCTCGCTGCCTTCACCTTGCGCTTGGCCGGTGCAACCGACCCGGCAATGGATTCCGCGGTCTTGGCCAGTGACTTGCGACCAGCGCGTGCTTTTTTCAGCGCACCCTTGGCAGCGGCCGCAGCTTTCTTTTCCGCCGCGCGCAACTGTGCGAGCACTTTCTTCTCCAGTGCATTTATCTTGGCTGCATCAGCTCTGGCTCGCTGCGCGGCCCACTTCTTCGAATGTTTTGCCAGTGCGCGGGCCTTGTCGATCTCTGCCTTGGCCGCGAGTTCCGCCTTCTTCTCCAGAACTCGCTGCTGCGCCGCCATCTGCTTGGCTACCAGTTTCGCATCGGCAACGATTTCCTTCACCTGTTGACGGGTTTCCCGTAGCTTGCCCTGGGCAGTTTCCAGGCGAGCCTTGGAACGTGCCACTGCATTGGCAGCCGCTTTCTTGGCGCGCTCATCCGATTTCGCCCGAGCTGCCTTGACCCTTGCCCTGGCATTGGCCAATGCCGCTTGCTCAGACTTGACCTGGGCCTGCAGCTTGGTAAGGGTTTCACGCGACTTCTTTTCCGCCTTGGATACTACCGGCGCTTTTTTGGCCGCGCTGGACGCAGCCTGCTTGCGTGGCGCCTTTTTTGCCGGCGACTTGCGCGCAGCTGTTTTTGTTTTCGCCTTGCTCTTGGCTGTTGCCATGATTTCACTCTCCAGAAATAAGTTATTTTTTCCAACTACGGGAGAGAAAATAGCAATATTCTCAAAGGCTTACAACAGTGTTTTTACAACGCTTGCGGGAGCCGCAGGGGAAGGTGAAAATTCTGCTTGAAGTAATTCGAAATTTTTCTCTGGAAGCGGGCGCGTCCGTTCGCCACGCATTGCTAAAAAACGCTTTATTTAAAGCCTATACGCCGAGTGCGGCAAATACTTTTTGGCGAATGTCCTCTACACTGCCGACGCCTTCGACGCGATGACAGGCAGGCGCTCGGGGCCCGGACATGGATTGGTAAAAATTCACCAAAGGGCGCGTTTGCTGCTGATAAACATCAAGGCGCTTGCGAACGGTAGTTTCCTGGTCGTCATCGCGCTGCACCAGCGCTTCGCCTGTTTCGTCGTCAATACCGTCGCGCAGAGGTGGATTGTGTTGCACGTGGTAGATACGCCCTGAGGCGGGATGCACTCTGCGACCACTCAGTCGTGTGACAATTTCTTCGTTGTCGACCGCAATCTCAACGACGTGATCGATGTCCACGCCGGCGTCGACCATGGCTTCAGCCTGCGGAATCGTGCGGGGAAATCCATCAAACAGAAAACCGCCGGCACAGTCGTGCTGACTGATACGCTCCTTTACCAGACCAATAATGATTTCGTCGGAAACCAGGCCACCAGAATCCATGACTACCTTCGCTGCGAGACCCATTTCGGTTTTGGCTTTCACTGCCGCCCTCAGCATATCCCCGGTAGAGATCTGCGGAATGCCGAACTTTTCGATGATGAACTGGGCCTGTGTGCCTTTACCGGCGCCTGGAGCGCCAAGGAGTATCAATCGCATTCAGGTGGATCCTCAAGTGTCTGAAGAGCGGCTATCGCACAGCATCTGCAGGTTATTTGTGCTAACAGATTATCGGGGGGAGCTAACCATACACAGGGGCAGGACATTGCACAAGCCCCGTTTGGGGGGCCTCCAGACCCTGTGTCCAGGCCTCAGAGCGAAGCCTTTGCCGCCCGCCAAAGACCATCGAGTTCGGTCGCGGTCAGCGCCCGCAGATCCGCTGATCCGGCTGCGGCTGCGGCATTCTCCATGGATCGAAATCGCTGCTCGAACTTGGCGGAGGCCTGTCTCAGCACGGCCTCCGAATCCAGCCCCAACTGCCGTGCAAGATTGACACAGGTAAACAGCAGATCACCCATTTCATCGGCAATGGACGTTTCCGAACCCGCTGCCATTGCCTCCTGCAATTCGCGCCGTTCTTCATCCAGCTTGACTAGCACCGCGGCCGCATCCGGCCAATCAAAGCCTACCAGGGCTGCGCGCTTCTGCAGTTTTTGCGCCCGCGGCAATGCCGGCAGCGCCACCGGTATATCATCCAGCACACCGCCCTGGGCGCGCGCGGCGCGCTCCTCGCGCTTAATGGCCTCCCAGGACCGCTTCACTTCCGCCACGTCAACCGTATCCGCAACGACGCCCTCGATGTCACCCTCGGCAAACACATGCGGATGGCGACGCACCAGTTTGTCCACCAGGGTATGCACGATATCCGGGAAGGAAAACAGGCCCTGTTCCTCCCCAAGCCGGGCGTAGAACACCACCTGGAACAGCACGTCGCCCAATTCCTCGGCAACGTGGGGATAGTCGCCGTGCTCAATGGCTTCCGCCAACTCGTAACACTCTTCAAGGGTGGAGGGAACGATACTGCGAAAATCCTGTTTCAGATCCCAGGGGCAGCCGCCTTCAGGGTCGCGCAAACGCTGCATGACCCGCAGCAGATCGTCTACAGTGTATTGCCCTGGAGTCACCTCAGGCCTCCTATTCAGACACCCGGGCAACGGAGATCACGTTGCTCAGGCGATCGATGCGTTCCAGCAACTTGGACAGAGCCCCAAGATTCGGCACTTCTACGGTAAGCCGCATGGTGGCGGTGTGTCTCTTCTTGTTGGTCTGCGTATTGATGGAGAGAACGTTGATTCGCGCATTGGCGAACAAACCGGTGATATCGCGCAATAAACCCTGGCGGTCGTAGGCCTCAATAGCAACATCCACTTCATAGTTTTCTCGCGGCGATTCACCCCAGGCCACCTCTATCACCCGCTCCGGCGAGGTCTCCTGCAGTTTCAGCAGGCGTACGCAGTCGCTGCGGTGGATACTGACACCCCGGATCTGGGTGATGAACCCGACAATCTCATCACCGGGCAGCGGCTTGCAACAGCCCGCCATATGCGTCAGCAGGTTGCCGACGCCCTGGACCTTGATCTGGCTGCGGGGAACCGGGCCACTGCCTGGCCGGGCCACCTGCAACTGTGGCTCAGCCCGTTTCTCCACCAGCGCCTGGGCAGCATTGAGCACGGTGGGAGAACTCAGGTCACCGGCGCCGACCGCGGCGAACATGTCTTCCACGGTGGCCATGTTGACTTTGTCCGCTACCCGCCGGTAATCCACGCTGGTCAGTGCAAGGCGGCGAAACTCCCGTTCCAGCAGGTGCCGCCCGGCGTCGATATTGTCCTCGCGAGCCTGGGCTTTGAACCACTGCTGCACCTTCGCCCGGGCCCGCGAGGTGTGCAGGAAGCCGAGCCCCGACTGCAGCCAGTCGCGCTTGGGGCTGCCCTGCTTGCTGGTCAGGATTTCCACCCGCTCGCCGGTTTTCAAGGTGTAGGTCAGGGGCACAATCACCCCATTGACCTTGGCACCGCGGCAACAGTGGCCGACTTCAGTATGCACATGGTAGGCAAAGTCCAGGGGTGTCGCGCCCTGGGCGAGACTCACCACATCGCCATCGGGCGTGAACACGTAAACCCGGTCCTGAGTCAGGTCAAAGCTGAACTGCTCCGCCACATCGCCGGTGTTGCCGGTTTCTTCGTGCCAGTCCAGAACCTGTCGCAGCCAGGCAATTTTTTCCTCATAGCTGCTGGCCATGCCGCCGCCGGAATCAGAGCCCTTGTAGCGCCAGTGCGCGCATACACCGAGTTCAGCCTCTTCATGCATCTGGCTGGTTCGAATCTGCACCTCGAGAATCTTGCCTTCCGGTCCGATCACCGCCGTATGCAGGGAGCGATAGCCGTTTTCCTTGGGGTTGGCAATGTAGTCGTCGAATTCGTTGGGAATATTGCGCCACAAACCGTGCACCAGGCCCAGGGTTGCGTAACAGTCCTTGATTTCCGGCACCAGGATGCGCACGGCACGAATGTCGTAAACCTGAGAGAAGCCGATGCCCTTGCGCTGCATTTTGCGCCAGATACTGTAGATATGCTTGGCGCGTCCGCTGATGTTGAACTGCAGCCCCGCCTGTTCCAGCACCCGGGTAAGCTCTTCATTCACCCGGGCGATGAAGCGGTCCCGTTCCAGGCGCTTGCCGTCAAGTAGCTGTGCGATCTTGCGGTAAGCGTCGCTATAAATGTAGCGGAATGACAGGTCCTCCAACTCCCATTTCAGATGGCCGATACCGAGCCGGTGGGCGAGAGGGGCGTAGACGTCAAAAACTTCTCGCGCGACGGGCCACCGCCGCTCTTCATCATTCTTGACCGCACGTATCGCGCAGGTACGTTCCGCCAGCTTGATCAGCGCCACCCGCACATCGTCGACCAGGGCGACCAGCATTTTGCGGATATTGTCCTTCTGGCCATGGGCCTGGCCCAGTACCGGGGAATCAACCTGGGTCTTGAGATCGCTGATTGCTGCCATTCGGAGCACGCCGCCAATCAGTTCGCGTACGCCTGGCCCAAAACGTTCACCCACTGCATCCAGTGCCAGCCGTTCTTCGCGCACCGCGCGGTAGAGAATACCGGCCACCAGGCATTCGGTGCCTACGTGCAGTTCAGAGAGGATCTGCGCAACATCGAGTCCAGTGGCAAAGCAATCGGATTCGCGCGCCCAATCCTGCAGATCGCGGCCTGGCAGGGAGCGGGCTTCCAGGGCCAGGGCACAGGCGCTCAACAATAGCTCCTGCTCGTCAGCCCGGTGCAGAATCGGCAGTTGTTGCAGCCAGCGCTCCAGGTCAATCTCGCCGCTGGCGGTGAGATGCGATTGTTCCCGTACTCGGACCATTATCCAGCTCCGTTCAGGGCTTGGCGAACACGCCCGTGGACAGATAGCGATCGCCACGATCACACACTATGGCGACTATCACCGCGTTGTTCAGTTCCGCCGATAGCTGCAGAGAGGCGGCGATGGCCCCACCGGAGGAAACCCCGCAGAATATTCCCTCTTCCCGTGCCATCAGGCGCATATGGTGCTCGGACTCCTGCTGGGAAATATCAATCACCCGGTCGACCCGGGCGGCGTCAAAAATCGCCGGCAGATAGGCCGGGGGCCAACGGCGGATACCCGGGATACTGGAGCCCTCCACCGGTTGCAAGCCGACAATCTGGATCTCGGGATTCTGTTGCTTGAGGAAGGCCGATACCCCCATGATGGTGCCGGTGGTGCCCATGGATGCCACAAAATGGGTGATCGTGCCACCGGTCTGGCGCCAGATTTCGGGGCCGGTGCCGCGCAGGTGTGCCAGCGGATTGTCCGGGTTGCCGAACTGGTCCAGAACTCTTCCCTTGCCTTCGCTTTGCATCTGCAGGGCCAGATCTCGAGCGCCCTCCATCCCCTCGTCCTGCGTCACCTCAACCAGCTCCGCGCCATAGGCGGACATGGCCTGCTTGCGCTCCGCGCTCATGTGCGCGGGCATGATCAAAATCAGACGGTAGCCGCGGATGGCGGCGGCCATGGCCAGGGCGATACCGGTGTTTCCGCTGGTGGCCTCAATCAGGGTGTCGCCGGGGTGAATGTCGCCCCGCAGCTCAGCCTCCACGATCATGCTCAATGCCGGTCGGTCCTTGACCGAACCAGCCGGATTGTTGCCCTCCAGTTTGGCGAGCAGGGTGTTTGAGGTCGTGCCGGGCAGGCGCTGCAGGCGCACCAGGGGGGTATTGCCGATGCAGGCTTCGATCGTTGGATATTCGGACATAGTTCACCGTGACCCGCCGGGCGGGGCAGTATATCGGGTTTCACCGGTGCAGGCATGCACCGCTCATTTCAGGGCCGCAAAGGCCACCACATAGGCCTGCTCATCAGCCAGGGACAGCAGCATAGCGGTGCCCCCGCGGCGTTTCACCACCTCGGCCGCACCACCGGACAGGTGCACCACAGGGGCGCCATGGCTGTCGTGATGGACCTCAATATCCTGCCAGCTGACACCGCGCCCGATTCCCGTACCCAGCGCCTTGGCGATTGCCTCCTTCGCAGCGAAACGCTTGGCCAGGAGTCGCACCGACTGCTGGCTGGCCGCATATTCGCCCTGCTCGGTCGGGGTCAGGATGCGGCGCACAAACTTGTCCCCGAGCCGGGCCACAACGGCTTCAATCCGGGCCACTTCCAGGATATCCGTACCCAGGGCGATCACTGCTGTTGGCTCCGGCCGCGAAACTGGCGAAACAGTTCACGGCTGTGCAGGGGCCGCTCCCCGAGATGCCCGGCCAGGGCCTGGCGCAGCAGTCGCTTGGCCGCGCTGGCCTGCTCGCCGCCGTAATGACCGGCCGCAATCGCCAGCAGATCCCGCCCGGAAAACAGGACCGCGGGGGAGCCCGCATGGCGCGCACAGGCTACGAGACCGAACTCGGTCTGGTACTGATACCAGCCATCCGCAGTAACCGGCTCACCGCTGTGGCCGTCCACGCCCGGATCGAAATGATAGCCCAGTGCTTCCAGCAAGCTGAATTCGAACTGGCGCAGGCAGGCATCCCCTGCGCCCCCGGCGGCCAGTTGCTGCAGGGTGTCGCCGTAGCCGGCAAACAGCTGTGGCTGGGGGTCCTGGCGGTGCAGGAGACGCACCAAAAGCTCGTTGAGATAAAGTCCGGTAAAGAGACGCTCCGCCTGCAGCAGCGGGGCGCTGCCCGCGGCCTCCACGGCAACCAGCTGCTTCATCTCCGCGCGTCCGGCGAAGCTTACCAGAAGCGGACGAAACGGCTGCAGCAGAGCTGCCTGGGTGCCGCCGCGACTGCGCCGGCGGGCACCCTTGCCCACCAGGCTCAGGCGCCCGTGCTCAGCTGTGAACACTTCCAGCAGCAGGCTGGTGTCGCGATAGGGACGACTGTGGAGCAGATAGGCGGGCTGAAGATTTACGCGCATTGCAAGCTCGCAGGTCCTCAGCGGTCATCGTAACCGAGACTGCGTAGGGCCCGCTCGTCATCGGACCAGCCGGACTTTACCTTGACCCAGAGCCGCAGCATGATCTTGCTTTCAAACAGCCGCTCCATGTCGCGGCGGGCGTCAGTGCCGATGGAACGCAGGCGGCTCCCCCCCTCCCCGATCAGGATTCGCTTCTGGCCGTCACGCTCGACCAGAATCAGGGCGGAGATATTAAGTATGGTCTCTTCCTGGCTGAACTCCTCGATTTCCACCGTCACCGCATAGGGCAACTCGTCGCCGAGCTGGCGCATGATTTTCTCGCGCACGATCTCCGCAGCGAGAAAGCGTTGGCTGCGGTCGGTGATTTGGTCTTCGGGAAAAAAATGTCCGGATTCCGGCAAGCGCTGGCGAATTTCCTTTTCCAGCGCATCCAGATTCTGGCCGCGCAGGGCCGAGAGCGGAATGATGGTGGCAAAGGGCGCCCGCTCCGACAGTTGCTGCAGCTGTGGCAGCAGGACAGTCTTGTCCTCCAACAGGTCGACCTTGTTCACTACCAGCAGGGTCGGCACTGCGGCCTGCGCTACGCGCTGCAGGACCATCTCGTCTTCGTCGGTCCAGGCAGTGCGATCCACAACCATGACAATAAGGTCGACGTCGCGTATGGCGCTGCTGGCAGCCCGATTCATGTAACGATTGATCGCCCGGGGCTCGGCGCGGTGAAGGCCGGGAGTGTCGACAAAAATAAATTGGCAATCGGCCTCAGTCTTGATTCCGAGCACCTGATGACGCGTGGTCTGGGGCTTGCGCGAAGTGATGCTGATCTTTTGGCCCAGCAGGTGATTGAGGAGGGTCGACTTGCCCACGTTGGGTCTTCCAACGATGGCGACGTAGCCGCAGCGCTGCGGGGGACTGGGCTCATTAGCCATGGGTTGATGCCTCCAGTGCCGCTTCGGCAGCGGCCTGCTCCGCCCTCTGCCGACTGCGGCCAGCACCCTCGAAAGTCCGTTCCGGCTGCGCGAGGCGGCACAGGATGCGAAACAGCTGCTGGTGGTCCTCGCCTTCAACGGCGAGCAACTCATAGGCCGGCAGAGGTCGGCCGCGGCCCTGCAGATACTCTTGCAGGCGGGTTTTCGCGTCCTTGCCCGCGGCATCCATCTCCAGACTCTCGAGACGACCGTGAAACCAGCGCAACAGGCACTCGCGGCACATTTCGACACCGCTGTCGAGCAGGATCGCGCCGGCGACGGCTTCCAGCACATCCGCAAGGATCGAGGCCCGGCGGTGACCGCCGCTTTTGCGCTCACCTTGGCCCAGACGGAGAAATTCCCCCAGGCCCAACTCACGCCCAATCTCTGCCAGCGTGTCGCCTTTGACCAGGGTGGCACGCATACGACTGAGGTCGCCCTCGCGGGCTTTGGGGAATTTCCGGTACAGCGCTTCAGCTATCACATGGTTGACGATGGAATCGCCGAGGAACTCCAGCCGTTCATTGTTGTTGCCAGACGCACTGCGATGCGTCAGAGCCAGCTGCAGCAGATCAGGGTCGCTGAACTCATGGCCCAGCAGCTGCTGCAGGCGGCGAAGCTTATCCATGCGGCATCAGGGGGCTTGGCGGACGCCAGCTTCCCTTTCCAGATCGTCGAACCGGATCACCGCATCGATTTTACCGAATAGCGGAATGCGCGCTTCGTAACTGGCATCGATAAAGGTTTTACCGTCTTTGCGAAACACCTCGACGTCGCTGGGCTTGAGCCCATAGATCTGGTTGGTGTTGAAGAGATTGGCGAGTTTTCGGCGGATATCGGCGATGGTGTCCGTGGCGGGATCATGCTCTGCAGCGACCCTGGTCACGACATCGCGGATGCTGAAGTACTCGAAGTAGCTGGGGCCCATCTTCAGGCCGCACATCACGAAAAAACCCACCATGATCGCAATGGCGAGCATCCCGAGAAGGGACATGCCAGATTGCTGTTGCCGCAATTTCATACTACTTACCCCGCACGCTGTCTGTGGACTCACTTGATGGCGCCTGCGCGACTGAAGCTGGGGATACTGAACAGTGAGTCCCAATGCATCCAGATCGCAAACGCCTTGCCTACTATATCCCTTTCCGGCACCTGGCCCCATACCCTGCTGTCACTACTGTTGTCGCGGTTATCGCCCATCATGAAGTAGTGGCCCGGATCGACAGTCAGCGTAAAGTCGCGACCGGGGCGCATCTGGTCGTCCTGCATCAGGTGCGGCTCATTCCCCAGAGTCTCCAGGGTCACTGCCATGCGCGCGTGCCCCTGCGGCACCACGGCCAACGACTCAATGGCCACCGGATCCCCGTTCACGAACAGACGTTTGTTCCGGTAACTGATCGAGTCACCAGGCAGACCGATGACGCGCTTGATGTAATAGGTATCGTTCATGTGCGGCGGGAAGAACACCATGACGTCGCCGCGCCTGGGCTCGTTGATATCGAATACCTTGGTCCGCACTACCGGCAGGCGAATCCCGTAAGTGAATTTGTTGACCAGAATATAATCGCCGACTTCCAGGGTAGGAACCATGGAGGACGAGGGAATCTGGAACGGCTCCACCAGGAAGGAACGTAGCACGAAGACCACGAACAGGACCGGGAAGAACGACCGTGAGTACTCTACCAGGGTCGGCTCGGCGGCCGTGGTACGCGCTTTGGCATCGAAAGCCGCAGCATCCTTGCTGCCCTCACGGGACCACTCGGGATACTCTGCCTGCAGGGCTTCCCGTGTTCGGCGCCGCCGCGGCGCCAGGAGCAGGGCATCAAACAGCCAGATACCGCCGCTGCCAAACACCAGCACCACCAGAATGAGAGGAAAATCTATAGTCATATGGGGCTATCCATCCACCTTCAGCACCGCGAGGAAAGCCGACTGGGGAATTTCCACATTGCCGACCTGCTTCATGCGTTTTTTGCCTGCCTTCTGTTTTTCCAGCAGCTTCTTCTTGCGCGTGGCGTCGCCGCCGTAGCACTTCGCCGTAACATTCTTGCGCAGCGCCTTGACGGTCTGGCGGGCCACGATCTTGCCACCTACCGCAGCCTGAATCGCGACATCGAACATCTGCCGCGGGATCAGTTCCTTCATTTTCTCAGTAAGCACCCGCCCCCGGTGCATGGTGTGCTCGCGATGCACAATCACCGCCAGCGCATCCACCCGTTCACCGTTGATCATGACGTCCAGGCGCGACAGGCTGGCGGGCTCGAAGCGGTCGAAGCTGTAGTCCAGAGACGCGTAGCCGCGACTGACTGACTTCAGCCGGTCGAAGAAATCGAGCACCACTTCCGCGAGGGGGATATCGTAGACCACCGACACCTGACTGCCCAGGAACAGCATGTCTTTCTGCGTGCCGCGCTTCTCCACGCAGAGGGTGATCACATTCCCCAGATGCTCCTGGGGCACGAGGATATTGCAACGTGCGATGGGTTCGCGCATCTCCTCGATTTCGCCCGGGTCGGGCAGTTTCGAGGGGCTGTCGACGTGGATAATATCGCCGTTTTTCTTCACCACTTCGTAGACTACCGTGGGCGCAGTGGTAATCAGATCAAGATCATACTCTCGCTCCAGACGCTCCTGGATAATCTCCATGTGGAGCATGCCGAGGAAGCCGCAGCGGAAGCCAAAGCCCAGGGCATCCGAGGTCTCGGGCTCATAGAATAAAGAGGCATCGTTGAGCGTCAGCTTGGATAGAGCGTCGCGGAAATCCTCGTAATCATCGGTGGAGATGGTGAAAATGCCTGCATACACCTGCGGCTTGACCTGCTTGAACCCCGGCAGGGAGGCTACTTCCGGATGCTGGGCATTGACCAGGGTGTCGCCTACCGGAGCACCGTGGATGTCCTTGATGCCCGCCACGACAAAACCTACTTCACCGGCCTTGAGTGCGCCCGTCTCCAGCCGCTTGGGGGTGAAAATGCCGACCGCATCGATCTGGTGCACGCGACCGGTGGATTTGGTAATTATCTTCTCGCGCTTGCGCAGCACTCCCTGCTTGACCCGCACCAGAGACACTACGCCCAGGTAGTTGTCAAACCAGGAATCGATAATCAGGGCCTGCAAAGGCGCGTTGATGTCACCCTCTGGTGGCGGGATATTCTCGACCAGGTACTCAAGCGCATCTTCAATGCCCATCCCCGACTTGGCGCTGACCAGACAGGCCTCAGTCGCGTCAATGCCGATAATCTCTTCAATTTCCCGCTTGACCTTGTCCGGGTCGGCCTGGGGCAAGTCCATCTTGTTGAGGATGGGGAGCACTTCCAGACCCTGCTCGATTGCCGTGTAACAGTTGGCGACAGACTGGGCTTCTACACCCTGCCCGGCATCCACGACCAGCAGCGCGCCCTCGCAGGCGGACAGGGATCGGGACACTTCGTAGGAAAAGTCGACGTGACCGGGCGTGTCGATAAAGTTGAGCTGGTAGACCTTGCCGTCCCGCGCAGTGTAGTTGAGGGTGACGCTCTGGGCCTTGATGGTAATGCCGCGCTCGCGCTCGATGTCCATGGAATCGAGCACCTGCTCGGCCATCTCCCGCTCGCTCAGGCCACCGCAGTGTTGGATAAAGCGGTCCGCGAGGGTCGATTTGCCGTGGTCAATGTGGGCGATAATCGAGAAATTGCGGATGTGGCTTAAATCACTCACTTAACTGGGCTCGGTTGGGGTCACAGGATTGCTGGCGGAAGGCCGCGCGATTGTACCCCAATGGCCCGGCCGCCGCTATGCCGAGCCGCGCAGGTTCCGCCGCGCAGGCCGCTGCGTAGGTTGCGCCGCCAGGGACAGCGGGCCTGAACGAGGGCTTAGTCGCGCAGTTTAATGCCGATGAACAGCGGTGCCCCGCGGCGGATCATACGCAGGGGAACCGACTCCCCTGGAGACAGGCGCGAAACCGCGCGTTCGAACGCTGCCACATCCTTGATCGGGCTGGAGCCGAGCATAGTAATGACATCGCCCGCCAGGATCCCGGACTCAGCCGCTACCGAGCCCGGAGCGACCTGCCGCACCAATACGCCGCCGTCTATTCCGAAGCGTTCCAGCGCCTCGCTAGTAGCCTCCTCCACCAGTAGCCCCAGGCGGCCACCGCGATCCTCGTTGGACTTGTCGCTGCTGAGGGCATAGCTGTCTTCGGCATCCAGGCCACCGACCTTGACCCGCAGGGTCCTGAGTTTGCGGTCGCGCATCACCTCCACCGGGACCGTGGTATCCGGTGCGGTGAGGCCGACCACGTGGGGCAGTTCGGCAGAGGTGGGTATATCCTTGCCATCGAACCGGAGAATCACGTCCCCTGGCTCGAGGCCCGCCTTGGCTGCGGGGCCGTCCGCGGCCAGCTGCGCGATCAGTGCCCCCTGGGGCCGATCGAGGCCGAAGGATTCGGCCAGGGTCTTGTCCACATTCTGGATCGTCACCCCCAGCCAGCCGCGAGTGACGCGGCCCGTTTCCTTGAGCTGGGCTACAACGTTACGTACCACGCTGGCGGGAATTGCAAAGGACAGGCCGATGGAGCCGCCGCTGCGGGTAAAGATCTGGGAGTTGACCCCCACCACCTCACCCTTGAGGTTGAACAGCGGGCCACCCGAATTGCCCGGATTGATCGCGACATCGGTCTGCACAAAAGGCACGTAGTTTTCACCCTGCTCAGTTGGCAGGCTGCGACCCATGGCGCTGACAATGCCTGCGGTCACCGAGTAATCGAGCCCAAAAGGCGAACCAATGGCCAGCACCCACTCGCCGACCTCCAGCTCGTCACTGCTCTCCAGGCGCAGGGACGGGAGATCGCTGGCGTCGACACGCAGCAGGGCGAGATCCGAGCGCGGGTCGGTACCTACCACCTCAGCCTCGAATTCACGGCGGTCGATCATCCGCACCAGCACACTTTCAGCGCCAGCGACGACGTGATTATTGGTCACTATGTAGCCGTCATCGGAGATAATGAAACCGGAGCCCATGGACATGCGCTGGCGCTGCTGTGGCTGCTGCGGCATTTCCCCGCGGAATTCGAAGAAGCGGCGCAGGTACTCGGGTATCTCCTCCATATCGTGGGGGTTGCTGGCGCTGCGACCGGGCTGGGACTGGACAATAATCTTCACCACCGCGGGCGATCCCGACTTCACGATTTCGCGGAATTCCGGCAACGTGTTTGCCGCCAGCAAGGGGGACGCCAGAGACAGACAAAGGAACAGCAGCGTCGGCAAAGTTGTGCGTGAAATCATGCGTAATGCCTTTCAGGGTTAAAGAAATGTGAGTCAGAGCGCCTGCAAGTATTGCGGCGTCCTCGCGTGCTCCCCGGGCGCAGCCGCCAGCACCGGTTGGAGCCGGGCATCGTCCCGGTGCCGCCAGGCGTGCCAGCGCACCAGCAAGAC
>JBGTGB010000377.1:0-4400 GCA_041746975.1 Haliea sp.
CGACGGCGCCATCGGCCAGATCACCGCCGCCGAGGCGTTCTATGTGGCCAACGACTGGCCCAACGGCATCGGCAACCCGGCGGACTCGCAGCCGCCGGCCGGGGTGAGCTGGGACCAGTGGCGCGGCCCGGCGCCGGACGAGCCCTACAACGTCAACAAAACCTTCTACAACTTCCGCTGGTTCTTCCCCTACTCCGGCGGGCAGATCACCAATATGGGCGTGCACTACCTGGACATGATCCAGTGGGGCCTGGGACAGCGGGCGCCCAAGCGCGTGGCGGCCTTCGGCGGCGTCTATGCCGTCAACGACAACCGCGAGGTTCCGGACACGGCCAAAGTGATTTGGGAGTACGACAACGCCGTCGTCAGCTTCGACCAGATCAACGCCAACGGCGAGGCGCCACGGCAGGAGTTTCATTACCGCGGCACAAAGGGGACGCTGTTCGTCTACTCCGGCGGCTACGAGATCAAGCCCGACAAGGTGCGCGAGAAGAGCCGCTTCGCGCGCACCCCGCTGGACCGCGAAACCGAGCGCGCCTGGCGCGCCGAGGCGAAGACGCTGATCGAGCCGAAGGTGGTGGAGAACGTCCCGCGCGGCACCGAGCTCCACACCCGGAATTTTTTAGACTGCGTCAAGAGCCGGGCCAAGTGCAACTCCGACATCGAAACCGGCCACCGCTCGACCTCAGCGACCCTGCTGGCCAATATCGCCCTGAAAACCGGCGAGGCCCTCGCCTGGGACGCCGAACGCGAGGAGTTCACGAACCACCGCGCGGCGAACGGGTTGCTGCACTACGAGTACCGCAAGCCGTACGAGCTGCCGAAGATCTGAGTAGCGCCGGACATTCGTGTCCGGCGGGGGGCTATTCGTCCGGCAGCGCGGGGGGGCAGACTGTCATTTACATCTCCCTCCGATCGCTTGAGCGCTGCCCCACGCCGCTGGAAACCAGTTACTACCGCAACGGATGGCTACCCGAAACCGCCTTAACGACGTGATCGACGACTTCTCCGATGGATCTGTAGCTCCCAACTCTCGCACTTGGACTAGCTTCAAGTAGACCAAGTACGAAGCGGCTCACTCGCGTGCCCTCGGGCCACACTCCGACCACAGGCAGCCTCCTGCCGAGCGCCAGTGCAATCTCGGCCCCAACACCTAACGATGGCTCACCCAAGAACGCAAGTACCACATCAGACGACAGGAGTTCATTGAGGTCCCGCGTAAACACTTCTGCACTCGAGACATCAGCCTGATGCTCTGGGTCAGTCTGAGAGTGCGGCAAATACGGCCGGAGCCCAACTCCTTTTAGCCTGACGGCCACGTCCTCATAGAGCAATCTGGCCTTAGCTAGATCAGAGGATCCAGCAAGTGCGCCCGAGATATAAATTCTCATGGCTGTCCTTCCCAATCCAGCAAGGTGGCCTCGCGCGACTCTGCTTCCGCCATGACAAGCAGTCGGTCACTAGACCAGCTAGTTACACGCTCGTCTGCAACGGAAAATCCCTCGAACCACGGAGTAGTAGCGCCATTCCTATTCGTCGGAAATGCCGTCACTATTCCTCGTCTTGACCATCGACGATCACTGAGCTGAATCGAAATCCTGCCGAGGTCAGAAGGGACCGAGGCGGACTCCAGATCACCGTGAGACAACTCAATATGCTTTGTCGTTGCACCATAAGGCAACCATGGTTTCACCATGTCGGCCTGATAGCCAGGATATGTTCGCACTACCCTTAGACATCTTTGCTCAAGCGCATTTCTGGCAAAGTACCTCCATCTTACGATGGAGCCCCGCGGAATGACCTCTGCCAGTTTCCAGATCAGAGCTTCCCGCGAAACCAGATATCGGTCATAAAGGCTGAGTAATGCCCTAGGCCCGACCCCGTGTTTCTGCAGGTCCTCTCGCAGCCAGTGTGACGGAAGCAATAGCTCGGCTGCACCAATATTGCACAGCCGCTCAAGCAACTCGTATGATTCGGTGGTATCTTCCAGCCCGGCTATTAGATGTGCATCTTGCAGTATATCGAAAATCAATACATGCATTATCTCATGTGCGATCGTGAACCGAGTCCTCCTCCAATTCTTTCTGAAGGATAACTCATGGACAAGCACACGATATCCATCCCCATCCGCAACCAAAGCTGCAACGCCCTTTCCGTTCGCATACGAGCGCTCAGACCACTCGAAGTGAATTCCGAGAGCATCAAGAATCGGCCGAAGTGGCACTGGTGGCGACTGAATGCCCAACTGCCGCAGAACTCTTGCCGCGGCTCCGCGAATTGCGGCCTCGGGTGTTGAGGTCCTCTGACTCTCGCACAACTGGGCAAACGCGGTAGTCACCATTCCTCCGTCGCTATGCGAGATCAGAATTGGACTCAAGAACTTCCTTGAGCAGCGATTCGAACTCGGATTGGGTCAGGTCTGATTCGCCTCGCGCCGCGATCTGCCCGCCTAGGCGATCCTCCAGGGCGGCAAAGGCTCTCCACTTAAAGTCAGTCCCCCTGTCGGCCTCCCAATTTGCAACGTGGCGTCGCAAGGATTGGTGTGCTCGGGTTTTGTGCAGAGGCACGACACGGATACCTTGTTTACTCGGGATTGCTTCAAGTTCAAACAGATCCTTCTGTGGATGGCTGGGGGGCGACACCCTGTCGAACGTGTCTCGCGGCAGATATTCGAGCCAGGGTGAAGACAGCACTGAGCGGAGTCGGTTCAGAGCTGTTACTGAACCATTTCTTACTGCTACATGCACAATCAGTAGAAAAAACAATTGACGCCAGTAGTGATTGAGCTCGTGCGATCCTCTTTGAATCCAGTCCTCCACATTAGCCTCGCTTAGTGAACCCGATTCATGCCTTAGCTGCGCCTCAAGCTTTACAAGCTTCCGGATCTCAGCAACCGGGGATTCGCTCGAAGGCATCTGTGGAACGTCAGTACGATCTGAACGGTCGAGTTGTGCCTCTCCTGAAATGATTTCCTGACTCTTCTGGATATGCTCTTGAAAGACATGCATCGAAGCGGCCGAATGGGTGAGGGTCGCCAGTTCTACTCGAAGCTCCATTGCGACAACTTCAGCCAAAAGTGAGAACTCGAACAAGTTGTATGGAAGAAGGACGAAAGCGTTGTTGGATCGCATTATCGTGGTCGCATGCAGTCCACCATTGCGAATATGATAAAACATGCCAAATGCACAAGGAATGTCACGGGAATTCCTAACCGCATCCTCTGGGTGGTAGATCGACATAGCCGCGCGTCGAGAGGAGGGATCATCCTTCAATCGCTGTATTGTCGATATTAGCTGGTTCAAACCAGGTCTCGGTTGTAATAGCCTCTGTCCGTAGTTCGATCCAGGGACAGAGATCCCGTCGTCCGAGAAATACGTAACTTTCGGCTCATAGAACGCGATGTCGGCCAATCTGTCGCTGCCAGCCATCATCCATACAAATCGCGCCACTGCAGCTGGCAAGTTAAGACTGCGAATCGGGTTTCGCAAAACGCGATTGACAGGATGTGTCAGTACCATCGAGAAATTCAGGAGTTCCCGACTCGTTTGGCCCGATCGCGCCGAAAGGGATTGGCCGCTCGACACCTCAAGTCCGAACTCCAACAGCGCTTCGAGTGTTTTAGCGTATGCTGCGTCCGCATCGGTTACTTCGATGACGCGGGCGTGGAATTGGTTCGTTATCATAAAGTCACCTGACGACCTGTCAGTGCGGAATATTACATTGTTAGTTGCTCTCGGCCTGTTTGTAGCAAGCATTCGTCTTGTGCCAAAGTCCGCAAAGCGGAAACGGTTTACGGAGCCCCTTATCGCCGGCCCTCTCACGAGATCGAATGCACCCCTTGAAAACCATACCATAGCGCAATCTGGGAGGGGATGAGTAACTCTTCAGCGAGGCACTCCCTACCACGCCGTCCCCGTCGCGCACCTAGGCTACGGTACCGCCCAAGCTCATTGCGATACTTCGAATCGGGCAATGGGGTGACAGCCAGCCACCGCACCAGCTTTCTCCTGGGCCGCCACGCCCTTGCCTTGACAGCGGGCGTACCCTGGGACCGGAGGGCCAGGATCACCCAGAGGCGAAAATTCATAACCACGACATTTCGCGACATCGCGCCCGCAACTCGATGAAAAAAAGACCAAGGGGGCGCCAGCGGGTAAGCGAAACCAAGCCCCAACCCCCGCTTTCCCCCGCTTGAAGTCCGCCACTACCTGGGGGCAACTCCCCGGCGTCGGACCCCAGCCGGGCAGGAATTCCCGGCGCTACTGGGCTACTCTTTGAGCTCTTCAAAAAACCGCCGCAGATGCTCCCCCAGCTCGGGCTCTCCTCGCAGTCGGTCCAAGTCCTCCGGCTCATCGGCGTCGCGCCACAGCCCCGCCAGCATCCCGACAGATCGGTGACAT
>JBGTGB010000378.1:0-25773 GCA_041746975.1 Haliea sp.
GCCGGATGCGGCCAGTGCTGCCAGCGGCTGTGAGCTGGTCATTTCCGCAGTTACCGCGGATCAGGATCTCGCTGCCACGCAGGCCATTCTACCGGGACTTGCAGCCAGCGCCTGGCTGCTGGACCTCAACTCCGTCGCCCCCGTCACCAAGCTGCAGGTTGCTGATGCGGTTGCTGCCCGGGGCGGGCGCTACGTGGAAGCCGCCGTAATGTCGCCGATCGAGCCTCGGCGCAGTGCCGCTCCCATCCTGCTGGCGGGCCCCAATGCCGCTCCATTCCTGCCCCTGGGCAGGGCGCTCGGTTTCAGCGGGATGCGGCACTGTTCGGATTTGCCGGGCCAGGCTGCCGCGACCAAGATGTGTCGCAGCGTACTGGTGAAGGGCATGGAAGCGCTGGTGACCGAATCCCTGCTGAGCGCTCGCTATTATGGTGTGGAAGCCGAAGTACTTGCCTCCCTCAACGACCTGTTTCCGCGCCCGGACTGGCAGGAACACGCCCACTACCTGATCTCGCGCTCGCTGGAACACGGTACCCGCCGGGCCGAGGAGATGCGCGAGGTGGCGCGCACGGTCGCGGACGCCGGGCTAGAACCCTGGATGAGCAGCGCCTGTGCCGAGCGCCAGGCCTGGGCTGCGCAGTATGTCGAGGCGCTGCAGGAGCCCGAGCTGCTGGCCATGCTGGATGCCATCCGTGGCCAGCTGCATTCGACACCCTGAGCAACGCGCAGTGCAGGAACAGGAGATATCATGATTATTGATTGTCACGGCCACTACACGACTGCACCGGCTCCCCACCAGGGATTCCGCGACGCCCAGCTGGCAGCCTTCAAGGCGGGCGCGGCGCTGCCGTCTGTGCCCATCATCAGTGACGATGAAATCCGCGAGACTATCGAGCAGAACCAGCTGCGTCTGCTGCGCGAACGCGGTGCCGACATGACCATCTTCTCCCCCCGGGCGTCGGCCATGGCGCATCACATCGGCGATGAGGCGGTGTCGCGGCAGTGGACCATAGCCTGCAACGACCTGATCCAGCGGGTGGTGGAACTCTGCCCCCAGTACTTCATCGGCGTCTGCCAGCTGCCCCAGTCCCCCGGGATCAGCATCGCCAATTCGATCGCCGAACTGGAACGCTGTGTCAATGAGCTGGGATTCGTCGGCTGTAACCTGAACCCGGATCCATCCGGCGGGCACTGGACCTCGGCACCGCTAACGGACCGCAGCTGGTACCCGTTCTATGAAAAAATGGTGGAGCTGGATGTGCCGGCCATGATTCACGTCTCCGGTTCCTGCAACCCGAATTTTCATGCTACCGGCGCCCACTATATCAATGCTGACACCACGGCCTTTATGCAGTTTTTGCAGGGCGACCTGTTCCGGGACTTTCCGCAGCTGCGCTTCATCATTCCCCATGGCGGTGGTGCCGTACCCTACCACTGGGGGCGTTACCGGGGCCTCGCGGACATGCTTGAGCGGCCGCCACTGGCGGCACACGTCATGCAGAACGTGTTCTTCGATACCTGCGTCTACCACCAGCCGGGCATCGACCTGCTGTTTGAAGTGATAGACATCGACAATATCCTGTTCGGCTCCGAGATGGTGGGCGCAGTGCGGGGAATCGATCCCGAAACCGGCCATTACTTCGACGACACCAAACGTTATGTGGATGCCCTGGGTCTGTCCGCCGCGGACCTGTACAAGGTCTACGAGGGCAATGCCCGACGGGTGTACCCGCGCCTGGATGCGCGCCTGAGGGAGCTCGGCCGATGACGGCGTTTACGATGGATGCCGACTGGCTGTCCTTCCACCCCAGCCCCTCCAGGCCGAGTTTTCAGGTGCCCGCGGGCGCCGTTGACGCCCACTGCCATGTGTTTGGCCCCGGCGACCGTTTCCCCTTCGCAGCCGAGCGCAAGTACACGCCCTGCGATGCCCCGAAGGCGCAACTGTGGGCCCTGCGCGACCATCTGGGGTTCACGCGCAATGTGATCGTCCAGGCCACCTGTCACGGTGCGGACAACAGAGCCCTGGTGGACGCCCTGCGGGACGCCAACGGCTGCGCCCGCGGTGTCGCCACGGTGCGAGCGGACGTCAGTGATGCGGAACTGGCGGCACTGCACGAGGCCGGCGTACGCGGGGTGCGCTTCAATTTTGTCAAGCGCCTGGTGGACGCCCTGCCGGTGGACAGCCTGCGGCAGATCGCCGAACGGGTAGCCCCCCTCGGCTGGCACGTCGTGATCTATTTCGAAAGCCGGGACCTGCCGGAGTTCTTCGATTTCTTCGCCAGCCTGCCGACAATAGTGGTGGTGGATCACATGGGGCGACCCGACGTCAGCAAAGCTGTCGATGGGCCGGAATTCGAGCTTTTCTTGCGCCTGTTGCGGGAGCATCCGAATATCTGGTCCAAGGTCAGCTGCCCCGAACGCCTGTCTGTGACGGGGCCTCCGGACTATGTCGATGTCATACCCTTTGCGCGCCGGGTCGTGGAAACCTTTCCCGACCGTGTGTTGTGGGGGACGGACTGGCCTCACCCGAACATGAAAACCCATATGCCCGATGACGGCAAGCTGGTGGACTTTATCCCCCGGATTGCCAACACCGGGTCCCTGCAGCGCAAGCTGTTGGTAAGCAATCCCATGTCCCTGTACTGGGCAGACTGAAGGAGCAAGGCCATGGCCCTGGACAAACCCTACAAGGATATCCCTGGTACCACCGTTTTCGATGCCGATATGGCGCGGCAGGGCTTTCATCTCAACCAGTTCTGTATGTCCTTGATGCAGGCCGCCAACCGGGAGCGATTCAAGGCGGATCAGCGCGCCATGCTTGATGAATGGCCCATGACAGAGGAACAGAAAGCGGCGGTCATTGCCCGGGATTACAATCGCATGATCGCGCTTGGGGGCAACATCTACTTCCTTGCCAAGATTTTTTCCACTGATGGGCTCAGCTTTCAGCACGCAGCCGCCACCATGACCGGCATGAGTCAGGAAGAGTACGCGCAAATGATGCTCAATGGCGGCCGCTCACCACAGCACAACTGCTAGCAGGAGACAATGCGCATGGCCACAATTACCGCCGGCGTCGCCACTTCCCACGTGCCCGCCATCGGCGCGGCGCTGGACAATGGCAAGACGGGCGAGCCCTACTGGCAAAAGGTTTTTGCCGGTTACGAGTATTCGAAGCGGTGGATTGCCGAGCAGCAGCCCGATGTGATTCTGCTGGTCTACAATGATCATGCCAGTGCCTTCAGTCTCGATCTGGTGCCCACCTTTGCTATAGGTTGCGGCGCGGAGTTCAAGCCCGCGGACGAAGGCTGGGGTCCGCGTCCAGTACCCGTTGTCAAGTGCCACCCCGAACTTGCCGCCCATATCGCGCAGTCGGTTATCCAGCAGGATTTCGACTTGACCGTCGTTAATACCATGGCTGTGGACCATGGCCTGACGGTACCGCTGTCGCTGCTGTTCGGACAACCCGATGCCTGGCCCTGTCGGGTAATCCCGATCGCGGTGAATGTGGTGCTGTACCCGCCACCCTCCGGTCGACGCTGCTATTTGCTGGGGCAGGCACTGCGGCGCGCGGTGCAGTCCTTCGACCAGGATATCAACGTGCAAATCTGGGGCACCGGTGGCATGAGCCACCAGCTGCAGGGTCCCCGGGCGGGTTTGATCAACAGCGACTTCGACCGGGAGTTTCTCGAGCGCCTGGTGGAGCAGCCCGAGGAGTTGTCCCGGATGCCGCATATAGACTACGTGCGTCGGGCAGGTTCCGAGGGCATAGAGCTGGTGATGTGGCTGATCATGCGCGGCGCCCTGACAACCAGGGTGGTGCAGAAGCACCGCTTCTATCACGTGCCCGCGTCCAATACGGCGGTGGGGCACCTCGTTCTCGAGTGTACCGGGAACGCATAGCAAAAGAGGAGGACAGATATGAAAATTGCACTGGCTGGCCCTGGCGCCTTCGGTATCAAGCACCTTGACGGTATCAGGAACATCGACGATGTTGAGGTCGTGTCGCTGGTGGGGCGCACTCTGGACAAGACCCAGAAAGTTGCCGCTGACTATGGCATTCCGCACGTCACCCTGGACCTGGCCGAGGCACTCGCTCTGCCCGAGGTTGAGGCGGTGATTCTCTGTACACCTACTCAGCAGCACGCCAGCGAAGCCACGCAGTGCCTGCAGGCGGGCAAGCATGTGCAGGTGGAGATCCCCCTGGCAGACAGCTGGGACGATGCCGAGCAGGTCCTGCAGGCCGCGAGGAGCAGCGGCCTGGTCTGCATGGTTGGGCATACCCGCCGCTTCAACCCCTCACACCAGTGGGTGCACAACAGGATCAGGGCAGGGGAGTTCAATCTGCAACAGATGGACGTGCAGACGTACTTTTTCCGACGTGAGAACATCAATGCCAAGGGTGAGCCCAGGTCCTGGACCGACCACCTGCTGTGGCATCACGCCGCCCACACGGTGGACCTGTTCCAGTACCAGGCCGATTCGGAAATCATCGCCGCCAATGTACTGCAGGGGCCAATACACCCCGAGCTGGGCATCGCGATGGACATGTCGATTCAGCTCAAGGCGGCCAGCGGTGCCCTTTGCACCCTGTCACTGTCGTTCAACAATGACGGCCCGCTGGGCACGTTTTTCCGCTACATCGGTGATACCGGGACCTATATTGCGCGTTACGATGACCTGGTGACCGGACGTGAAGAACCGATCGATGTTTCCGCCGTGGACGTCTCCCTCAACGGCATCGAACTGCAGGACCGCGAGTTCTTTGCGGCCATCAGGGAGGGCAGGGAGCCCAATGCCAGCGTAGCCCAGGTTTTGCCCTGCTATCGCATACTGCACGAACTCGAGCAACAATTGCTCAGATGAGAGCGCTCGGTCTGGGCCCCAACCCGGGGACGTGTTGCGGGAGCCATGTGTGACCACACGTGAACTTGCCGGCTGGACAGTGCCTCCCATCGGCCTGGGTTGCATGAACCTCAGCCATGCCTACGACACGCCCCCTGCAGAGAGCGAAGCCATCGCGCTGCTGCGCGAGGCCTATCATGCGCACGGCGTACGCCACTTTGATACTGCGGCACTGTATGGTTTCGGGCGCAATGAGGAACTGGTCGGCAGGGCCCTGAAGCCGATGCGCCAGCAAATCCTGCTGGCCAGCAAATGCGGCATGACGGGGGTGGCAGGCAAGCGGGTTATCGATGGTAGGCCGCAGACCTTGACTGCGACGCTGGAAGCTTCATTGCGGCGCCTTCAGACCGACCACATCGACCTCTACTACCTGCACCGCTGGGACAAATCGGTGCCGATCGAAGACAGTGTTGGCGCCATGTCCCGCATGGTCGAGCAGGGCAAGGTGCTGGCTCTCGGCCTGTCGGAGGTGTCGGCAGTGACGCTGCGCAAGGCCCATGCCGTGCATCCGATTGCTGCCGTGCAGACCGAATACTCCCTGTGGACGCGCAACCCGGAATTGGCGCTGCTGGGAGCCTGTCGTGAATTGGGTGCGACGCTGGTGGCCTTCAGTCCCCTGGGGCGCGGTTTTCTCGCCGGCGCGGTCCCGGATCCCGCCGCCCTGCCTGAAAGTGATATCCGGCGCGGGATGCCGCGCTTCCAGAGCCCGCATTTTGCGGCAAATTGTGCGCTGCTGGTGGATTTTCAGGCACTCGCCCGGGAAGCGGGGTGCAGTGCGGCGCAACTGGCCCTTGCCTGGCTGCTCGCTAAGGCGCCCCATGTGCTACCCATTCCCGGCACCCGATCGCCTGTCCATCTGCGCGAGAACGTCGCCGCCGCCTGTCTGGATCTGGCGCCCGCGGTACTGGCTGCGGCCGACAGTCTCATCAGCAGCAACTCCATCAGTGGTCCGCGGTATCCTCCCGCTACCCAGCTGGAGATCGATACCGAGGAGTTGCCGCTCTGAGCTGGCGCGCCCTCCCTGGAGCGGGATCCTGCTCATGGAGACTGCTGCGCAGCGCCATCTCCGCCTGGCTATCTCTGCCTGAGCCCTTGCAAATGACAGGGCCAAGGCTTTACATTGCCGGGCACCCGTTGACGAGATCCCCATGAGAGCAGAAGACCGACCCAAGGCGCCCCGGCACATCCTGTCGGCGGAGCAGTTCGACCGCCCGCTGCTGGACTATCTTTGTCTCCTGACCAACCTGATTCGCCGCTTCGACAAAAGCAAGGATGGCCTGCTCTACCTGAAAAGCCTGCTCAGCCACCGGCGGGCAATGCTGTACTTCTCCCAGCCCTCCACCCGTACCTTCATGTCGTTCCAGTCTGCCTGCCATGTGCTCGGTATAACCGGCAGCGAAATCCGCGACAGCAGTACCAGCTCGGAACGCAAGGGCGAGTCGATAGAGGATTCCCTGCGCACCTTTTCCAGCTATGTTGACCTGGTGATCATGCGCTCACCGATTGCGGGACTTTGCAACCGCATTGCCGAACTGTTCGATGCGACTGATCGGCCGGTACCGATCATCAATGCGGGCAGCGGCCCGGACGAACATCCCACCCAGGCGCTACTGGATATTTATACCCTGCAGCGCAGCTTCAAGGACCACGGTGGCATTGATGGCAAGACCATATGCCTGGTGGGCGATCTCAAGCGCGGTCGAACGGTGCGCTCCCTCAGCCGACTGCTCACGCAATACGATGGTGTGTATATCAAGTTCGTTTCGCCACCGGAATATGCTATTGAGGAAGACCTGAGAAGCTACCTGAAGGCGCGAGGGGCCCACTTCAGCGAAGAGGGTCACTTGCTGGACGCGATCAGCGGCACCGATGCGATTTACATGACCAGGGTGCAGGACGAATATCAGATCGCCAGTGAGGCATCTTCATCGTCGTACGAAGCCTTCCACCTCAAGGCGGAACACCTGCGCTATCTCAAGGATAGCTCGGTGATCATGCATCCGCTGCCGCGTCGGGGCGAGCTGGATCCTGAGATTGACAAGGATCCCAGGGCAAAGTACTGGCGTCAGGAGCGCAATGGCATGTGGACGCGGACAGCACTGATCACCATGTTGCTGGGGGTCGATGATCGGATTGTCATGCCGGATATCTGAGCGCCAGCACGCGCTTCCTGTAACTCGCCGGGTCCATGTCGATTACTTCGACGCTGATGCTGTACACCTCGGGCAGCAGCTCGGCCAGTGCCTCCCTGATATCCTCTGACAGCACCAGTTTCTGCTCGGGACTGCGTCCCGCCAGCAGGCGGCAATTGACGTGAACGAACTGTTGCTCGCCCTGATGCAGGAGAAAGCGGTTGTAGGGGAGCGCGCGCACCTTGATGTCTTCTGCAGCCATTACCCCTGAATTCGCGGCCGCGTTGTATACGGCGGTCATGAGCGCCTCTGCAGTGCAGGGCATATTGGCGGAATGTTCGATGATCAGGTGAGGCAAGGTGTTGTCCCCGACTGTATCGCTGGCTCAGAACATCTCAAAATACTCTCGCTGCTCCCAGTCCGTCACCTCGCTGAAAAAGCGGTCAACCTCAGCCTGCTTGATGGTAGCGAAGTACTCGACAAAATCATCTCCCAGTGCTTCCCGATAAAAGCGGCTGCTGCGGAAAGCGAGCAACGCCTGCGTGATATTGCGGGGCAGGCTCTCGGCGCTGGAACTGTAGGGTTCCTCGACCGGCGGCCGCAGCGGGGTCTGGCGAGTGATGCCGTCGATACCCGACAAAATCTGTGAGGTGAGATACAGGTAGGGGTTGGCGGCCGGTTCGCCGACCCGATTTTCCACCCGTGTGGCCGGGTCGCCGACCCCCCCCAGCACGCGCAGCATGGCGCCTTTGTTGTCTCGGCCCCACTGGATACGATCCGGCGCCAGTGCGTTGGGACGATAGCGCTTGTAGGCATTGATGGTGGGCGCGGCCAGCAGGCAGGAGGGAGCCGCGTGCTCCAGCAGTCCGGCAAGGTAGTGTTGGCCCAGCGCCGACAGGTCTGCCTGCCGCGATTCGGGGATAAAGAGGTTGGCACCGGTTCCAGGGTCGACCAGGCTCTGGTGCAGGTGCCAGCCACTGGCAAAGGTGTTGGCGACCTGGGGACGGCACATGAAAGTGGCGTGATAACCCTGGCGCTGGGCGATCTGCTTGATTGCATTGCGGGCCAGGATGGCATTGTCGGCGGTGGTCATGCCCGGTTCCGGGCCGAAGGTCACTTCCAGCTGGCTGGGCCCGAACTCGATTTCCTCCGAGCGCAGGGGCAGCCCAAGTGCTTGCAGGCCGCGACGAATCTCGCCGAAGACGGGCTCGAGTTCGTCGTACCGCAGCTCGGTCAGGTACTGGTGGCCGCGTTGCAGTGGCGCCACCACCGGCGCACTGCCGGGCTGGCTGCAGTCAGCGGGGGTCAGCGGTCGTTGCTCCGGGCGGAACAGATGGAATTCGAGTTCCAGCCCGCTCATCAACTCCAGGTTCTGGCGGTGGAGTTTGTCCAGGGCCTGGCGCAGCACGTGGCGCGTGGAATAGCCCACGGGCTCGCCGTCTGGGTAGTACAGGTCACACAGCACCCAGCCTGTACCGGGGGCCCAGGGCAACACGCGGAAGGTGCCAGGGTCAGCTATCATCACCAGGTCGGCGGCACCCGCGAGGCGCGGATTGCCCAGTCCGGCACCGGCCTGCCAGACGGGCATGACGGTGCGGTGCGAGCTGTCCTTGAGGATCAGCGTGGATGTCATCGTGCAGCCGTTGACCAACATGCCCGGTACCGATGAGGACATGACGCCCTTGCCGCGAGTCAGGCCGTGCTGGTCAGCGAATACAAACCGCACCACCTCTACCTGACGTGTTGCGATTACCTGCAGCAGGTCACTGCCCTGGGACATCTGGGCGTCGTGCCATAGCCCGTGACGCTCGACGAAACTGTTTGCCATTGGCAGTGGGGTTTTCATGTTCAGTTCTGCCAAGGGTCTATGGCCCAGCCGGAGGCTGAGCGGCGACGGAGATCACGTTCCCTCCAGCAGGATTGCCAGTCCTGGGCGGGGCCGATCTCGTCGATCGCGACTGGTCCGCGCATCTGGGCGCTGGCCTCTCCAGCGCCCATGGGCATGGCATCCTGCTGGTCGCGCAGGCTGTTCATGGTCTGCACCAGCAGCCTGCGGTAGCGAATAATGCCGACATCGGTATGCCCCAGGCGTTGCTGGCTGCGATCGGCAATCGGCCCGGGAGACTCCACGGCCCATTGGTCGTGCACATTGATGTCATCGCCCATGCCGGTATAGGTTTTGAACTGTTGCTCCTGGGGGTCGTAGCCCCACTGATTGTGGGGGCCGTATTTGGGCCTGTAATCCGGAGGCGGATTCATGTCCAGGCGTTGGGCCCGCATGCGGGCCTTGTCTACCGGCTCACCAAAACTGATGAACATGGAGTACCAGTAACAGGAATGATCATCCACGGGTACATGCCACTGTGCGATGACCATGTCCTTGCTCATCGGAATGACGATCGCGTTGGGAAACAACAGGTTGGTCACGCGAACGTGCATGCTGTCCTGATCCAGCTGGCGCAGGGAAATCAGCCGAAATCCATAGTCGGTGTCCTCAAGCTGTATTTCGGGTCTTTCATGCTCACGCAGAATCTGCGTCAGGGGTACCTTGCTGTCGGCGGCCTCATCGCGAAATTGGCGGCCGTAAGCTTCGTCCAGTGACTCGTCCTCCAAGAACCGATGCAGGAACGATGCGTGGGCGGGGTCGATGCCGACTTCCAGCGCCTGCAGCCAGTTGCAGTACCACAGCCCCTTGTAGGCGAACACCTGCTCCGGGGGTGCGGTAAAGCAATCCAGTGCCGGCAAGGGTGGCGGTTCACCGGGGCCCAGGTAGGCAAAAACCACGTCGTTGCGCATGATGCAGGGGTAGGCGATGTGGCGGACACGTTGGTAGCCGTCACTCGTTGCCGGCTCGGCAGGCTGCTCCAGGCAATTGCCGCGACCGTCAAACAACCAGCCGTGAAAGGGACAGCGCAGGCCTTCATCTTCCAGGCGTCCGTAGGCGAGATCGGCCCCCCGGTGGGGGCAGGCTCTGCGCGCCAGCCGGTAGTCGCCCGCCGCACTCAGAAACAGCACCAGATCCTCCCCCAGCAGCGTCACGGCCTTTACAGGTCGTGGCCCCTGCAGTTCTTCCTTGAGGGCAACAGGCTGCCAGTAGCGACGCAACACGGCTCCGGCATCGGTGCCGGGGCCAGTGTGGGTCATGCGGATGTTCTCGTCTTCACTCGGCATTGAAGAACCCCAAAAATCGAACAATAGTTTTTAATACGAACACATTGGGTAGTATAGAGTGCTCCCGACCGACACGCAATAGTTCTCCGACCCGCCCAAGCGGCATAGTGGGGGAGTTCGCTGCGCGTCTCACGACCCTCACAGCACTCTCTCATTACCAATGAATTATAGAAACGACTGGTTATTAGTGTAATATTTCCCGGATTATTTGCTCGGCACCGATGGAGAACGGAGTGGCACTCAAAAAGCTGGATACTGATGGGGAAAAGTCGCGGGACTTTGTGGGATCATTGGTCCACGGATTGAATGTAATCATGGCTTTTGATGCGAATCATGCGCAGATGACGCTCTCCGAGGTGGCAGAGCGGACGGGAATGAACCGGGCGGGAGCCAGGCGTTATTTGCTGACGCTGGCCCAGCTGGGCTTCATACGACAGGACGAGAGGCAGTTTCGCCTTACCGCCAAAGTCATGGAGCTTGGTTACGCCTATCTCTCCAGTGTCCCCATTACCACCATCGCCCAGCCCTACCTGGACTCAATCCGCGACACAACCGGAGAATCCGTTGCTGTTGCAGTTATAGATGGAATAGATGTGGTGCACATTGTCAGCGCCAATTCCACCCGGCTCATGTCGCCCACCTTGACGGTCGGGCGCCGTTTTTCGGTTGTTTACGCATCGGCTGGACGTGTCCTGCTGTCCCTGAAACCAGAGGAAGAACGCGACCTGATACTGGACAAGGTGGAGTTCGCGCCACTGACCGACCGCAGCATAACCTCTCGACAGCAGCTGCTGAAGGAACTGGCTCAGGTCCGTCGCCAACGCTATGCCCTCGTGGATCAGGAGATAGAGGTAGGGGCCCGCTCCTTGGCCGTGCCTGTATTCAATAAGGCGGGCCAGCCCGTAGCTGCCATCAATGTGCTCACCAGTGCGGCTACGATAAGCAAGAAGCAGCTGGTAAACGACTACCTGCCTGTGCTCTGGGATGCCGCCCAGGAGATTACTCGCTCGCTGGTCAACTGAAACTCTCGCGGCTTCTGCGGCCTGGTCTTCCGCGGCCTGGGCTTGTCGCCGGGCCTTGCAGGCAGTAGCATGCCCTTTGTTCGCACGTAAAACACATGTGCGCAATGTTGAGGGGTGGCCATGTCCGGAAGGCAGTGCTTCCAGGTGCTTGTTGTGGTGGCGCTTTGGGTATCTGGCGGTACGCTTGCTGGCACCACGGCGGTACAGGCCTCTGCTGACCATCACGCCGTTCAGTGGCAGCGTCTGCGGCCGCTGGACAACAATCCCGCGCAGGATTCCGGTGTTGCACTTCACCGGGCCTGTATTCCGGGAGAGACAGTCGTACTGCGAAAGAATCATGGGGCTGATACCCCGCAGCGCCTCGGCCTGCGCACGGGGCAATTTGTGGTCTGCGTACGAAATTCCTCCGGTGGCTTACTCGAAGTCGTGGACGGGCCGGGCAACTCGTGGTTCGTCGAGCAGGGCGATGTCAATGCCACCCGCGGTTTTCCACTGAATTGGCAGGCCCACGATCGCAACTACCTGGTATGGTCCTACTCGCGGGACACCATCGTTTTTCGGGAGAGTCTGGCCAACAGCTTCGAGGGCAACTTTTTTTATCTGCTGCTTGATCTGGCCGAGGACGGCGAAGTCTATGGCGGCTTGCTGATTGATTCGGGCACGGGCCATGCCGACCTCAAGCCGTATCTGCTGCCGCTCATTGGCGACAAGCCGCTGCTGGTGGTCAGCACCCATAACCATTGGGATCACTTTGGTGGCCATCGTCATTTGCGCGATCTACCCAATGCGTTGTTGTTGGGGTACCGGCCGGGGCCGGTCTACAACCCGTATCCGGTAGCACCAGAGTATGACCTTGATGGCTTGCGCGATTACTTTGCACTGCATGATTGGCCCCTTGGCAGCAGCGAGTTCACTGTGGGAGCGCGCCGGCTGAAGGTGCTCCCGATTCCGGGTCACACGGAGGATTCCGTCGCTTTTTACGATCATCGGGAGCAGCTGCTCTTTACAGGAGACACAGTTTGTCCTTGCTACTTGTTTATTGAAGACTGGCAGCAGTTTGCCGCCAGCCTCGAGCGACTGCAGGATTTCGCTGCACGGCAACCGGTGCGCTGGTTGCTGGGAGGGCACGTTGAGATGTCGCACAAACGCCCTTGGAATGACATGCACGAGTATTTTTATTTTGGCAGCAACACCCATTGGGATGCGTTGCCAGTCCAGATGCCACCGGAGTATCTGCGAACTGCGAGCACCATGGTGGAGCAAGCCATTGCGCGCAGCGGTGAGGGCAAGCCTCAGTACGATGCGCGGTATATCGATCTGCAGTTTCACGCGATACCGCTGGTGCCTATTCCGTTTCCGGGGATTCCACCGTACTTCCGATTGGAGTCGGAGCGCCTGGTAGAGGAATTGCGGTCCAGGCATGAACAGCATGATGTTCGGAGGGGAGCTTCGCGGGAGCAAGAGCAATGAGTGGCTGTGTACGAGCGAGTCACCAAATCCGGCTGCGAATTTTGCTAGACATGCCCTGTGAAGAAATGTAATATCTAAACAGAAGTGCGTAATACGAACATATTGGATTTGTATCTCAGGCTCAATCAGCTAACACCGGGGAAGGAAGATGAGAATATTTCGACGGCATTTAACACCGACTCTGGCGCTCGCTCTCGTTGCTGTGCCGGCGGTTCAAGCGCAGATTCTGGAGGAAATTATCGTCACGGCGCAGAAAAGACAGCAATATTTGCAGGATGTGCCGATGAGCGTAAGCGCGTTTTCGGGAGAGCAGGCGCGAAATCTGGGTATAGAGACCACGCTTGATCTTGCACTTTACACGCCAGGATTGAACATGGGTCAGAACTCTGGAGATGGTGACTTTCCGTTCATTTCCATCAGAGGCGTATCCCAGCGCGATTTTTCCGATATCAATGAAAGCCCTTCGGCGGTCTACATCGACGAGTTCTACAAGGCCAACCTGATCGGCTTGGACCAGCAGATATTTGATATTGAGCGGGTGGAGGTATTGCGCGGTCCCCAGGGCACGCTTTACGGGCGCAATGCCACCGGTGGCTTGATCAGTTACATCACCGCCAAACCCTCCGATGAACTCGAGGGTTACGCCGAGGCCACCTATGGGAAGTACGACAAGATAAAATTGGAAGGCGCCATCAGTGGGCCACTCTCAGACTCCCTCAAGGGACGGTTGGCATTTTTGCACCATGAGCACGACGGCTGGGTAGAGAATACGTTCCCCGGTGGCCAGGATGGAAACGCGCTGGACAGCACCTCGGTGCGTGGGCAGCTGCAGTTTGATCCAGCGGCAGATGTGCGTGTCAACCTGATGCTGCAGCACAGCAAGAACGACAACGATGCCGGCAACATGTTCCAGCATGTCAGTGCCAGTGATCCGCCACCGACTTTTCTGTCACAGCCGAATATTGGTCAGCCAGGTTATCTGGGCTTTATCGAGCCGACGCCAAACAATCCCCGGGACACCCACTCCGACCGGGACATTTTTCTGAAGACCAAGCAGACCACGGGTCTGGCGCGTGTGGAGTGGACCTGGAACGAGCTTGATTTTGTCTCCTTGTCGGGCTTTGAAAAAACTTCCAAGGACGCAACCTTTGACAGCGATGGTACTCCCTTTGCGAGGGGGACGGAGGTTCACCCGGAGGGTGATCAGTGGTCGCAGGAGTTCCGGGTCTCGGGAAAGGCAGGTCGATTGGAGTGGTTGGCAGGGCTCTATTATATCGATTACGAGGTCAGTGGTGACCAGACGCGCTGCGCACGTGGTACCTGCGACAGTGTTTTACCGCCGGTATTGTATGAGCTGACAACGGAATCGTGGGCAGTGTTTGTCAATGCGGACTATGCACTAACAGACTCTCTGAGCATTACCGCAGGCCTGCGCTACACCGACGAAGAAAAGGAGTATGACCTTAACAATCAGTCAACTGGTCTGGTTTTCAACAGTGGAACGGTCGGCGATCTTGCTCTGTTGGATGAAGACAACATCGACTTCAGCCTGCGCCTCAACTACACAGCCAGCGACGACCTCCTGTTCTACGGTGGTGTTTCCCGGGCTCATAAGGCAGGGCTTTTCAACCTCGGCTATACCTCTGGTGAGAGCGCCATTCCAGGTATTCCGGTGGACAGCGAAACCTTGACTGCCTGGGAGGTCGGCTTCAAGTCGGAACTGATGGGTGGCGCCGCTCGACTGAACGGTGCAGCCTTTTACTACGACTATGAAGACTCACAAGCATTTCAGTTTGATGGTACAACGCTTAGCTCCCAGGCGTTCAATTCCGATGCCGAGGTTACGGGGCTCGAGATGGAGGTTGGTGTCACTCCGGTAACAGGACTGGATTTTCTGGCCAACGTTACCTATATGGATGCCGAACTGAAGGATGTAACCCTGTTTGGCTTGCAGCAGGTCAATACCCAGATGCCACTGACACCAAAGTGGCAGGGCAACCTGATTGCCAGGTACCAGTGGGCCGCCCCCTGGGGCGGGCAGCTGGCGCTGCAGGGCGACATCAGCTGGTTCGACGATCAGTACTTTGACTCATTCAACAGCCCCAGCCATTTTGAGGACAGTTACAAGGTTATCAATGCACGCCTGAGCTGGTTCAGTGACGATGACAAGTGGCGGGTAGTGTTGTGGGGCGAGAATGTCACTGATGAGGTGTACCGTACATTTTCATTTGACCTGGCGTTCCTTGACTTCTCCACAGATGTTCATGCGAAGCCCAGATGGTACGGCATGACGGTTGGCTATTCGTTCTGACAGTGGTATTGCGAGACGACGAGGTGAATAATGCATAGGTATCTGACACCGGTTCTGCTGGGGACGGTGCTCCTCTGGAGCGGTTCTACCGCCATGGCGCAGGCGGAGCATGCCCTGACGCCGCCAGATGAGATCCGCGCAACAGTGACTAGATCCCTGATGTCCTGGGAAACACTGGTCGAAGAGGAATTCGTCGATACCTCCCATCCGGAACTTCTGTTTGCGTTTCCACGGGTTCGAACTGACCTGGAGGGTGCGCTGCGGGTGTTTCGCATGTGGAAGGACGAGTACCGCGACACCCGTGTCTACGTCCACCAGATACTGGTGGACGGCAATCGCTTTGCTGCGGAGTATCAGTTCGCCACCACCAACAGGGAGTCCGGCAAGCGTACCGTGATGGGCACCGTTGCCATTGGTGAGGTGCGCGACGGTCTTGTCGTACTGCTGAAGGAGTATACCGATGGCCGCGTAGCGGACCTGCAGGAGCAGGACAAGCTGCCGCTTGAAGAAGGGGAGGAGCCCTTCCCCTGGCCCCAGCCCGAATGACAAGGAGCCCATTACGGTACCGGTGGCGTACGGCGGTGTTCGGCGTACTGAGCGGGCTGTTGTTGTCGGCCTGTGTCGCTACTGCTCCATCGGTACCTGCAACTCAGGCCGAGGTCTCGCAGCCAGCGCCAAGCCTCCGCAGCCTGTTTCGGGATACCTACGATGAAGCCATCGTCCGCCATCGTGCGGGCGAGGTACTGGCCCACCCGGTCATTATTCAGGATCTGCTTGGCATGACCCTGATTCGGGCCAACGGCGAGCGTATTCGTTACGAGATGGACAAGTCGGTCTACTTTACGCTGGCCGACAATACCCATCCCCCCTATGGGATATATTCCATTATTGCCCTGCAGGGTTATGGCCCACTGGATAGCGGTCAACTGCGCTGGCTGGCGGAGTACCGCGCGGCGGTGCAGCAGTCGCTGGCGCAGATTGAGCAGTATCCAGTCGATGAGGAAACCCGGCAGAGGCTGCTGGTCATCCTCTCCGCAAGCCGCGATTTCATCGATCAAATCACCGCTGCCGGGTCTGTGTCGGCGCAAGAGTTTGAAGCATTCGTGCTGCCACTGCGGCCACTGTTCGATGCCAACTTTGAACTCGCGGCACTGGAGCAACTGCGCCAGTTCCGCGAGCGCATGGAGCGTTTCCAGTCCGAGTACCCTGGAGATGACTGGGCCGAGCTTCGCGTAGTGGTGATGGGCTTTCACCAGCCACGGGAGCTGTGGACCCTGAAACAGTTTTTCCAGTGGCTGCTGAACGAGCCCGATTTTGAGCGACGGGTGGTGTATGCGGAGTTCCAGCAGCCCTTCTTCGGCGAGCACCGTGCCCGTGCCGAGGAACTGGCGCTGGAGCTGCTGACCAAGGTGGATTTTGATTTGGCGGCCGCGGCGGTGTTTCTCGGTGATGAAACCCGCATGGGCCGCGATATCCTCGGGCCGTACGCCCGCGACATTCTGCAATCCTGGGGCGTTTCCGAATTTCCCCAGGCATCGCAGTGAGCCCTGCTTCGTCGTTTCATAATAAGAACTAAAGTGCATAATACGAACGGCGAGATGTGATTTCGGAAGCTCGCCGGAGTCAAATGGCCTGGAGTTTTGTACATGCAGCTGTTGATAGCGCTGGGCGGCAATGCCCTGTTGCGGCGGGGCGAGTCCCCCACTATGGCCGAACAGTGGAAAAACACCGCGATCGCCGCGCGCGCGCTCGAGCGGGTGGCCAGGGAGCACCAACTGGTGCTAACTCACGGCAACGGTCCGCAAATCGGTCTGCTGGCGATGCAGTCAGCCGCGTTCGAGGGCGCAGAGACCTACCCCTTTGATGTCATGGGCGCGGCCACGGCGGGCATGATGGGCTACATGATAGAGCAGGAGCTGGGCAATGTGCTTGGCTATGATGTGCCGGTCGCTACCATTATCACCCGCATAGAAGTGGATCCTGACGATCCGGAGTTCAGTAATCCCAGCAAGTTTGTCGGCAGCGGCATGGCGGAGGCGGAAGCCCGGGCGCTGGCCGCGCGATTTCACTGGACCCTCCGGCAGGATGGTGAGCTGTGGCGCCGAGTAGTACCGTCGCCGACGCCACAACGGATTATCTGGCACCGGCCCATCCGCTGGTTGCTGGAGCAGGGGGCGGTCGTCATTTGCGGCGGCGGCGGGGGTGTGCCCATCTGTAACGATGCCGCCAGCGGCAAGGCGCGGGGGGTGGAGGCCGTGATAGACAAGGACCGTGCTTCCGGGCTGCTGGCCAGCGAATTGCCCGCCGATCTGTTCGTGATCGCGACCGATGTGGACGGGGTATACCTTGATTACGGGCGGCCGGAACAGCGCCTGTTGCGGCAGACGACGCCGGCGGAACTGGAGGAGCATGGTTTCTCCCGAGGATCAATGGGGCCCAAGGTGGCCGCTGCCTGCGCTTTTGTGCGCCGTACCGGTAACCCGGCGGTCATCGGTGCGCTGGAAGATATTGACCAGATCATCGCCGGTACTGCGGGCACCCGGATAGAGCCGGACCGGGGCTGAGATGGGGGCAACGCAGTGCATTGGTATCAGCAGCGTGGTGAGTGGCTGGCTGGAGCAGGGCTTGACCCAGCCAACATTGCTGGCCCGGTTCGACCAGGTGATCAACGTTGCTGTTCGCTCCGCCGCCGGGCCCGAAGTGCTGGCACTGTGTTCTTCGCGGATCGGCCGCGGTCCGCTCAACGTGGTTGTGGAGCCCTGGCCTGACTGGTCTGGACTCGACGCCTGGACCAGTCTGGGTATCGACTGTCGCGGCATCCGCCTGGGCGAGCAATACATCGATTGCACCACCGCGTCGCGTTGGGATCCGCGGCCGGACTGGGGCTCGATAGCCGCCCGCCTGGACGTCACCGGGGTCGACGGTTTGCGTCGTGCGGCGGCTGCGGGCAGCGCACGCTCTGCGCTGCTGGCAGTGGTCTGCGGCAAATGCCCGGTGACGGTAACCGGCAGTTTCCTGCCGGCCTGGCACCTGCTGCAGGCCTGGCTCCGAGATCGGGATGAAGCCAGCCTGAGCGCGGCTGCGGCAGCGTGCGCCGGGCTTGGGGCAGGCCTTACTCCCGCCGGGGACGACTTTCTCTGTGGCCTGATGCTGGGCTTGTGGGCCACCAGTCTTGCACCGCAATGCGACTGTGACCTCATCGCCAATACCGCAGTTCCGATGACGACTACGCTGTCAGCAGCTTTTCTGCGCAGGGCTGCTGCTGGTCAGGTCACGGCTACCTGGATGAATCTGCTGCATAGCCTTGGTAGGCCAGGAAGCGACGCTGCAGCGCAACGGGCACTAGCGGCGGTGATGGCCTGGGGCCACTCTTCCGGCGCCGATACCCTGGCCGGGTTCCTGTGGCTCTGCAACTCAGTCTGGGGCAATTGCGGCAGCGCCAGCCAGTGCGCATAGTTCATCCTCGGGCCCGCTTGCGCCACCCACCCCTACGGCACCCAGCAATTCATCGCCGCGCATGATGGGCACCGCCCCCTGGGCAAATATCATATTGCCGCCTTCCAGAGTGGCTATGCGTTGCATCACCTCGGAACTTGCTGGAATACTGCCACTGGGGCAGCGGGTGGCCGCCGCAGTCAGTGCCTTGCCCTGGCAGCCGTGGATGCTGGCCCAGTTGGAACGGTCCATGCGGGCGAAGGCCAGCAACCTGCCTCCGGCATCGCAGACTGCGATGCAAACGGCGATATCGAGCGTGGCGGCTTTGGCCATGGCCGCGGCAATGGCTTTCTGGGCATCGTCCAGAGAAAGTGTCATGTTGTACTCCAGCAGTGTTTGGGGGTGGGACAAGATTACCATCCAATGTTCATATTGCGAATAAAAGTTCAATTATCGTGCGAGTTTTGGTAACGTTGAGTTTCTCGGCAATGCAGGCACAATCCGGAGGGATAGTGAGTTGAAAGCGCCCATAAAGCTGTCTGGCCTCCTCTGTGCGGTGGCACTGCTGGTCGTGGCCTGCAGTGGCGGTCGAGCGCCTGCTACCTCAGTGGCCGCCGATTCCGGCCGGCTGATACTGTCCTCGACCAAGCCCGGGTCGCGCTTGGACCCGCACTTGGATATACAGTGGGAGGTATTGTACGTCCTGTCCGCCGTGTACGACACGCTGGTATACCAGGATCCAAAGGGGGCAATCGTGCCTGGTCTCGCGCGCAGCTGGGAACGGTCTGAGGATGGCCTGCGCTACCGTTTCGAGCTGCGCGAGGATGTGACCTTTCACGATGGTGCGGTGTTTGACGCCGAGGCTGTCAGATTCAACTTCGAGCGCATCGCCTCGCTCGCCTCCCGCTCGCTGAAGGCGAGCTCACTGTTGGTCGCGGTAGAGCGGGTTGCGGTCATTGACCCTTTCACTGTCGATGTTCACCTGAGCAGGCCAGACGGGGCTTTGCTGTTCAATCTGAGCCTGCCGTACATCGCCATGGTATCGCCGGTGGCGGCCGCTGCCTGGGGCGGCAACTACCATCTGCACCAGGCTGGTACCGGTCCGTTCATGTTTGCGGAGTACCGCCCCGGTGACCGTTATGTGCTGGTGCGCAACCCTGACTACAGCTGGGCCCCCGAGTTCTACCAACACTCGGGTCCCGCACGGCTGGAGACCATTGAATGGCGGTTTTTACCAGAGCCATCTAGCCGGGCGCCGGCCCTGGAGGCAGGTGATGTGGACGTGGCCTTCGACCTGGTGCCGACCAACCTGAATCGGATTCTCGAGTCTCCCCGCCACACCGTATCCACCGCCTATCTCACTGGCCAACCGGCTTACTGGTTCTTCAATACACAGTTGCCACCGACCGATGATATTGCTGTCCGCAAGGCAGTGCTCTACGCTGCTGATATGGCGAGCGGCAGCCGCGCGATTACCCGCGGGGTGACACCGCCGGCCCATGGCCCCCTGGCTCGTGTAACGCCAGAATATGCCCCCGCCCTGGAAGGACTCTATCCCCATGATTTGGAGCGAGCCCGGCGTCTGCTGGCGGAGGCGGGCTGGGTCGACGATAACGGTGACGGTATTCGCGAACGGGACGGTGTGCCGCTGGTGCTGACCGTATCGATGGTGTCCTGGGGGCAGAGCATTCCCTTCAGTGTGCTGCTGCAGGCGCAGTTGCGAGCAGTGGGAATCAAGGTTGAGCTGGAGATGATGGCCCATGCGGTGCAGATAGAAGCCGGCCAGAGTGGTCGCAAGAACATGCTGTTCACCGGCAGTTCGGGTTATTCCGCAGCGGACTCCCTGAAGCCCTTTTTTCACTCTGACAACACCGATCGCGGCTTTGCCTTCTCGAAGTTCAATGATCCGGCGCTGGACCATATGCTGGATCAGGCTGAAGTGACGCTTGACGATACGCAGCGTACGGCGCTGTATCAGCAAGCTCAACTCCGTATCATGGAGCAGGCGCTGATTCTGCCGATTTACGATTATGCACTATTGATTGGCATCGACCGCCGTGTCGCCGGTTTGGAGTGGCGTTCAGTGGGGCTGGTGCCGACCTTCTACCAGATGCACTTTCGGAGCGAGGTCGAGGAGGAATAATGGGGCGTTTCATTATTATGCGTCTACTGTCCTCGGTACCGGTGGTGCTGGGTGTGGTCACCATAACTTTCGCGCTGATGTACCTGCTGCCCGGTGACCCTGCGGCGTCAATGCTGGCGAGATCCGGGGCCTCGAGCGAGCAGATTGCCGCCCTGCGTGTTGAGCTCGGCCTTGACCAGCCGCTGTATCTCCAGTACTTCCATTATCTTGTGCAGGTAGTGCAGGGCAACCTCGGGGTGTCGCTGGCCAGCAACAAGCCAGTGACGGAGATGTTGCTTGAAGTCTTGCCCAAGACACTGGCACTGGTATTTGCGGCACTGCTGATTGCGATCCCCCTGGGCACCGTCATGGGCGTGACCGCCGCGGTGCGTCAGAACACCCTGGTTGACCGGGTGCTGGTCGGAATCTCGGCCCTCGGTGTGTCGGTACCTTCCTTCTGGCTGGCCCTGCTCCTGATTCTGCTGTTTTCGGTAACTCTGCGCTGGTTCCCCGCCTCGGGCCAGGGTGAACTGCGACACCTGGTACTGCCTACCCTTGTGCTGGCATTCGGTGCCATTGGCACCGTGGCGCGCACCGCGCGCACCAGCATGATTGATGTGCTGAAGCAGGATTACATTCGTACCGCGCGTGCCAGCGGCAAGAGTGAACGCGAAGTCCTGTACCGTCACGCCTTGCCCAATGCTCTGGTGCCGGTGGTGACCATGATCGGCCTGCAGTTCGGCTGGCTGATTTCCGGCTCCTTCATCGTGGAAACCGTGTTTTCGCGGCAGGGTCTGGGTTCGATGCTGATCAATGCCATACTCGACAAGGACCTGCCGCTGGTGCAGGGAGCGGTGCTGGCCACCGCGATACTGTATGTCACGCTAAACCTGCTGGTGGATCTCACCTACGGAGCGATTGATCCACGCATTCGCTACGAATAGCTCCGGAGGCCAGGATGACGACAGTGCAAGCAACACCATCTCTTGGCCCCACGCGCCTGCTGCTGAGGCGGGTGCTGGGTAATGCGACTGCGCTGGCGGCGCTCGCTACGCTGCTGCTGTTTGCCGGTATTGCCCTGGCGGCGCCGTGGCTGGCGCCCTTTGATCCATACCAGGTATACCCCGAACGCTCCCTGATGCCTCCCGGCCGGGAGCACTTGATGGGCACGGATCTGCTCGGCCGGGACATTTTCAGCCGGGTGCTCTATGGCGCGAGGGTGTCGTTGCTGATCGGCTTTGTCTCGGTGGGGATCTCGGCCGCCGTGGGCGTCGTGCTCGGCTTGCTGGCGGGTTATTACGGTGGTCTGCTGGACAACCTGGTGATGCGGCTCATCGACACGCTGATGGCATTTCCGGGGATTCTGCTGGCGCTGACCATTGTCGCATTGCTGGGGCCGGGTCTGGTCAACGTCATGATTGCGGTGGGAATCGGCGGTATTGCGAACTACGCCCGCCTGGTACGTGCTTCGGTGTTGTCGATAAAGGAAGAAGTGTACGTGGAGGCAGCGCGCAGCGTTGGCGTCAGGGATCGCAGGATCATTTTCCGCCACGTGTTGCCCAATGCGCTGCCTCCGGTACTGGTGTTGGCGAGCATGTCCTACGGCTGGGCCCTGCTGAGCGCGGCGGGCCTGAGTTTTCTCGGTCTGGGGGCAACTCCACCGCTGGCCGAGTGGGGAGCCATGCTCAGCGACGGCCGGTCGCTGATGTGGGATGCGCCCTGGACGGCAATCTTCCCCGGTATTGCCATTTTGTGCGTGGTGTTGGCGGCAAATCTGCTGGGCGATGCGCTGCGTGACATCCTGGACCCCAGGCTGCGCCTGTGACCGGGCGAGACTGTAGCCTGCTGGTGCAGGCCGGGATACTGGTGACCGACCCCCGCGAATTGCCGGGTGTGATCCGGGATGCGGCGGTGTGTATTAATGGTGACCGCATTGTCGCAGTCGGCCCCTACCCTGAGCTGGCGCGGGCGTTCACGCCCCGGCAACAGTTGGGTGGGCCTGATGCCCTGGTGGTGCCAGGGCTCATCAACGCCCACGATCATGGTCGCGCGCCGTCCGCGTTGCAGCTGGGAATTGCAGATGACCTGCTGGAAGCCTGGCTGGTGGATCTGCTGCGCCTGCCCGCGGTGGATACCAGGGATGCCACCAGCTACGCAGCCCTGGAGCAGCTTGAGAACGGTATTACCACGACCAGCAACAGCTTTTACCTGCCCGCCAATTACCGGGCTGAACTGGAGGCAACCGCTGCGGGCTATCGCGCGGCCGGCCTGCGCGTGGGCCTGGTGGCCAGCACCCTCGACCAGAGTCCCGTGGTGGAACTGCTGACCGCTGTCGCGCCGCAGCTGACACCGGCCTTGCGGCGGTTTGTGGGTGAGTTCATGGCCCGGCGGCGGCCACCTGACCAGACAGACTATTTCGCAACCCTGCAGGATTATCCCGCATGCGCTGGTGATCACCGGCAGTGGCTGCTGGCTGGCCCGGTTTCCCTGCACTGGTGCTCCCAGCCCCTGCTGGCGGAGATCTGGGCAGCCGCAGCACGGCGCGATCTGTCGCTGCAGACCCATCTGCTGGAGAGTCCCTACCAGGCCGCCACCGCCACTGCCCGCCACGGTCAGTCGATTGTCAGCGTCATGCAGCAGCAGCGCCTGCTGCAGTCGAATCTGTCCTGTGCCCACTGTGTGTATCTGAGCGCTCCGGACATGGCCCTGCTGGCAAACGCCGGGGTTTCGGTGGTGCACAATGCCAGCTCCAACCTGCGGCTGCGCAACGGTGTCGCGCCGGTGCAGCAGATGCTGGCTGAGGGGATCAATGTCGCCCTGGGACTGGACAGCCAGAGTCTCAACGATGATGCTGACATGTGGCAGGAAATGCGGCTGGTTGCACGCCTGCACCAGGCACAGGGGCAGGGTCTCGACAGTCGCCAGGTATGGGCGATGGCTACCATCAACGGTGCCAGGGCGCTTGGCATCGAAGATCTGACCGGTTCTCTGGCTGTGGGCAAGAAGGCTGACCTGTTATTGCTCGACGGCAGTTTGGGCCGGGCCGACTGGCTGCCCCTGGTGGCAACCGAGCAGCCGCTGGAGCAGGTGTTTGATCGACTGGTGTTGCTCTGCGACAAGACCGCGCTCAACGCGGTTATTGTCGATGGCGAGATAATGCAGCACGAGGGCCGCCATTGCCGGCTCGACAAGCTGCACCTCGGCCACCGCCTGCGGGACCAGCTGGCGGAGCAGAGCCAGCTGCTGCGTGAAGACTTCGGGCAGCAGATCGCCGCTCTCAAGCCCGCCCTGCGCAGGTTCATTGCCAGCGTCGCCACGTAATTGCTGCCGCATGGCTTGAATCACCGCCGGGGCGGGTGTTAGTATATAAAACATTAGTTCATATTACGAACATATAGCGTGGAGCGGCATGAGCGCACAAACAAAACGACTGACGATCGGCGTCCACTATGAGCCTTCGGGTGTGGATCCTCACATTGGCTCCGCTGAACTGGCACTGCAGATGACCAATGCTGTCTTCGACACGCTGGTGAACAAGACCGTGGATGGCGATTACCTCCCCGGACTGGCGGAGCGTTACCTGGTGTCCGACGATCAGTGTGTCTACACCTTTGAGCTGCGCCGGGATGTCAGCTTCCACGACGGTACGCTTTTTGACGCTGCGGCAATGAAGTTCTCTCTGGATCGTGCCCGCGAGCCGGCCAACCACTCCCAGCTTGCTGGCAGCATGCTGGGGAGTTATCAGGAGTCGCGCGTGCTCGACAGTCACAGGCTGGAGATCCGTCTGCAGCAACCCTATGCACTGCTGCTTGATGCCCTCAGTCAGGGCTGGTTGGCGCCGGTCTCGCCGGCCGCGGTGGCACGGCTGGGCAGTGACTTTGCCCGTCACCCGGTGGGCACCGGCCCCTTTGCCTTTGACCGCTGGGAGGTGGGTCACTGCCTGGTGATAAAGCGCAATCCTGCCTATGCCTGGGCGCCGCCACTGGTGGACAACCAAGGCCCCGCGCAGCTGGACGAAATCTGTTTTCGTTTTCTGGCCGATAGTGAGACCCGCACGGCCGCCCTGCGGGCCGGCGAAGTCGATGCCATCTTCTATGTTGCCCCGGCAGATTGTGCGGCCCTGCGCTCCACCGGGGACTTTACTTTGCAAACCTGGCCGATTCGCGGCATCCCGGTATGCCTGATGATGAACATTAGCCGCACACCGACGGACGAACTGGCGGTGCGCCAGGCGGTGAGCCATGCGGTCGACCAGGATGCGCTGGTAGCCGAAGTGTTTCATGGCGAGTTCGAGCGTGCCTGGGGCCCGGTTTCACAGTTTACGCTCGGTTACAACCCCGCCGTCGAAGCCTGGTACCCGTTTGATCCGCAACGGGCGGCCAGTCTGTTGGATGAGGCGGGATGGGTAGCGGCCACAGACGGCCTGCGCTACCGTGATGGGCAGCCTCTGGAGCTGAGTTTTTACGCCCTGCCGGTGAATTTCTACCCTCAGTTTGGCGTCATCATTACGCGTCAGTTGGCAGCCGTGGGGATCCGGGTCGAGGTCAGGTTGCTGGACCCGGTACCGTGGATTCGCGCTGGCATGGCGGGCGAGCATCATTTGATCCCGCAGGGCAAATACGCGAGCTCCTCGCAGTTGCTGAGTTTCGTTTACCATTCCCGCAACAGTGGCCCCACTGGCTACGGCTGGAGCAAGCGTTCCAGTGCCCACCGGCCTGGATTTGATGCGCTCATTGAGCAGGCGGAGCAAGCGCTGGCGACGGAGGATTTCACGCCCCTGTTCGCCGAGGTGCAGGAGGTCGTGATGGAAGAGGCGCTGGCCGTACCCTTGCATTGCAACACCAATATCATGGCTGCTCGCCATGCGGTACAGGGGATCAAGTTCGATGCCATTGGTGCCTACCCGCTGTTTCACGATGCCTCGCTGTTGCCGGAAGGAGACTGAGTCATGCCGGTCAGGGTGATGGTGCGGCCGCGGGAATACCACGACTCGGTGCGCCTTATGCAGCTGTCGGAGCGGGTGCGTCGAGAGAGTGGTGTCGACGAAGCCATCCTGATGATGGCGACCGAGAACAACAAGAAGATTCTGCGGGCGTCCGGCGTACTGACCAGCGAGGCCAGCGCGGCGCGTGCCGACGATCTGGTAGTGGCGGTAGTCGCCGCCACCGAGGCACAGGCCGAAGCGGCGATGACCCTGGCAACCGAGCA
>JBGTGB010000379.1:0-1957 GCA_041746975.1 Haliea sp.
CGCGCGCCAGCTGCGCTCCGCTACCGGCGGCTCCTAGGGCTTTCGTGCCGCTGCTGTGACAGCGGGCGCAAGTTCCGGCGGCAGCGCCTGGCGGAAAACCGAGACCGGGACGTAGCGGCTATAATCGACGCTGTTGCCTTCTGAAATAACGCCGCTGAGGAGGGGAGTCCCGGTCTCTGCCAGCTGTATCACCGCGCCGCCGGAGGCACCCTTGAAGGCGCGGCAGTCACTGTCGCCGCTGCGGCGGTCGGAGGCGGTTATGCGACAGGCTGGATCGTAGCTGAGCTCGTCGCCGTGTGCACCCGCCCCCGCATCCCGGGAATATCCCGCCATGACCACCGGCAGCGCCGGATCAGCCTGATCCGGGTGTAGTTGCAGCGCCGGCACCTGAGCAAGCGCTACCGGCTGGCGCAAGCGCAGTACCGCCCAGTCCCCCGCCATGCTGCCCCCATCGGCATAGCGCACTGCTTCTATTACCAGTGGCTCCGGGCCGGCCGGCAGCAGGGTGAAGGTGATGCGCTGGCTGAGGTCGCGGTAAAACTCGAGGCAGTGCCACGCCGAGATAATGACCGACGCATGGGTGGCGCCTGGCACCGCAACAAGGGTAGCGCTGCAGCGTTCTGTGTGGTGTCGTGCGTAGCCGTCTTCCAGCCTGATACCGGGAACCGCGAGCTGGCCAACCGCGCGCAGCCAGTCCGGCGAGGTCGGCGAATAGCGCAGCCGCGAATCTTCGTTGGCCCCGGCAATGGAGGCCAGCAGCAGCAACAGCAGCGTCTGGGGCAGAAAGATACGCAGGGCAATTTCTCCAGAGTGGCCTAACATATTGGTCAACAGCTTCCAGGCCGGCCTTGGCGCCCGCTGCGGCTGTCAGTAGCATGGTCGGGTATCGCAGCCAAACTAGCAAGCGGGAGAACCGGATGGGGCAGGGCAGGGATTGTGTCGCGGTAGTGACGGGCGCCAGTCGGGGTGCCGGCAAGGGCATAGCCAAGGCTCTTGCGGCGTCGGGGGCGACGGTCTACATCACCGGTCGCAGCTGGCGTGCGGGGGAGGCAGCACTACCCGGTTCTCTTACTGAGACGGCGGAAGAAATTGCCGCGGCAGGCGGGGTCGCGGTGCCTGTGCGCTGCGACCACAGTCGCGACGAAGAAGTGGAAGCGCTATTTGCCCGGGTGCGGGCAGATCATGGTCGGCTAGACATCCTGGTCAACAATGCCACCAGCCTGCACGAGGCGCTCACTGCCACCGGGCCGTTCTGGGAGAAACCCCTGGACCTCACCACGATCTGGGACGTCGGCATGCGCTCCCATTACACCGCCAGCTGGTACGCGGCACCGCTGCTGCTGGCCAACGGCGAGGGGCTGATAGTGAATACATCGTCCTTCGGCGGTCGCATTTACATGCACGGGCCCGCCTATGGTGCCGGCAAGGCCGCGGTTGACAAAATGGCGCACGACATGGCGGTGGACTTCCGACCCCATAACATCGCGGTGCTCTCGCTGTGGATGGGCCTGCTGCTCACCGAGCGGACCCAACAGGTGTTCGATGCCGAACCCGAAAAATACGCCGACCTGAAAGCCACTGCGGAGCACCCGGAGTTCAGTGGCCGGGTAATTGCGGCACTGTGGGCGGATTCAGGGCGTATGAGCCACAGCGGCACGGTCTGTATCGGCGCGGAACTCGGCGAGGCCTACGGCATAACCGATATCACCGGTGGCCAACCGCCCTCGCACCGGGCTTTCTTCGGGCCCCCCACGACCTTTGGCGATGCCGTGGTTGAGTAAGGCCCATACCCTATATGGAGGATGATTGTTGGCTCCCGGTAGCATTTAATGCAGGGACTGATAACAGTAATAACGGGTCGCAGGAGCTTTCCATGACAGTGCAGCAGGCAGTGACACCTACGGTAAGTGAGAATTCCCATAGTCTCGGCTCCCCGCGCGCGGAAGCGCTGCTGGCC
>JBGTGB010000380.1:0-4229 GCA_041746975.1 Haliea sp.
GGCATCTCGGTGTGCTGGGAAAGCAGCTCATACTGGTAGACCACCGCGGCGTCTACCACGTGGGCAACGGCGTCCAGTTGCAGCGGCACCCGCTATTCCTGCGGACAGAGGAGGTCGTCATCTACACCGGTCCCGGCCGCCGCCGCGCCTTCGCCGCCGATGCCTGGCCGCTGGTGCAGCCTGCTCTGACCGCCGCGGCCAAGGCGGACACTGGTACCATCCTGGTGGCCTTGCTGGAAAGTCGTCATCCGCTCGCCCTGACCGCCGTCGGCCTCCTTGCCCTGTTGCTGGCAACCGGGCTGTTTCTGCTAATCTGACGCGACGTCGCCGCTCCAATTTCGCTATACTCCGGGGCTTGCAGTTGCCGCAGCCTGTCTTGCGGCGCATCCGGCAAGGAGCTCTCCCGTTCATGGACAACCTCAAGCGTAAGCGCAAGCGCACCCGCCCCCGGCGCGATGTTGCCCTGATGGTGACCTGTCTGGCAGACCTTCTGCGACCGTCAGTCGGCTTTGCCGCGGTGCGTCTGCTGGAGCGGGCTGGATGCAGGGTTACCGTGCCTGACCGGCAAACCTGCTGCGGCCAGCCCGCCTACAACAGTGGCGAGATCAATGCCGCGGTGCCGGTGGCGCAGGCGGTCATCGAGCTGTTCGAGCCCTACGATTACGTGGTGGTCCCCTCGGGTTCCTGCGCCGGCATGCTGTGTCACCACTACCCCGCCCTGTTCGAGGGAGAGTGGCGCGAACGGGCAGTCGCTCTGGCGGCGAAGACCTGGGAACTGACGCGCTTCCTCACCGAAGTGGCGCCCCTGCCGCCGCCGAAGAGAGCGCCCCTGGACACGGCTGTCACCTACCACGACGGCTGCGCGGGCCTGCGTGAAATGGCGGTCAAGCAGCAGCCACGGCAGCTTTTGCTGCAACAGTGCGGCATAGAGGTGAAAGAGCTCTCGCAGGCTGAGGTCTGCTGCGGCTTCGGCGGCACCTTCTGCACCAAAATGCCGGCCATTTCCACCAAAATGGCGGACGACAAACTGGACAGCGCTGTCGCCTCCGGTGCCCGGCTGCTGCTCGGCGGCGATCTCGGCTGCCTGCTGCAGATTGCCGGACGCGCCAGGCGGAGGGGGCTGGAACTGGAAGTACGCCATGTGGCGGAAGTGCTGGCCGGCACGCCAACCGGGCCGGGGATTGGGGAGCCGCGCGGTTGAAGATCACCAGCACCGATTTCCTGCAGCACGCCGATGCAGCGCTGGCAAACGCAGACAAGGCCCAGCGCCGGGACCTGCTGGGGCTGTTCATGCCGCTGGCCCGGGACGCCGCAGCTGCGCGCTACGGTGACTTCGGGGCATTGCGTGCGCACCTCAAACAGGTACGACGTCACACCATGGAGCACCTGGAACACTATCTCACCCGCTTCGAGGAGGAGGCGCTGCGCAACGGCAATCACGTTCACTTTGCCGCCACACCGCAACAGCTCAACAGCACCGTCCTGTCCATCTGCCAGGCCCACGGCGCACGCCGGGTGGCCAAGGGCAAATCCATGGTCACCGAGGAAACGGCACTCAATGAGCAGCTCCTGAAGGCTGGGCTGGATGTCATTGAAACCGATCTGGGCGAGTACATCATCCAGCAGGCCGGCGAGACTCCCAGCCACATTGTCGGCCCTGCACTGCACAAGTCCCTGGCGGAAATCCGCCAGCTGTTCCTCGACCGGCACGAGTTGGGGGAACGCTCCCTGGAACGGGCCGAGGACATTGTGGCGGAAGCCAGAGGCATACTGCGTGAGCAGTTCCTGCAGGCCGAGGTGGGCATCATCGGCGCCAACGCGCTGATTGCGGAGAACGGCAGCACCATGCTGGTCACCAACGAGGGCAACGGCGATCTCTGTGCCAACCTGCCACCGGTGCTGATCGTATGCACCACGCTGGAACGAATCCTGCCGCGGGCTGAGGACGCGATGGCACTGCAGCGACTGCTGGTGCGCTCGGCAACCGGCCAGCCCCAGACCTGCTACACCAGTTTCTATTTCGGGCCGCAGCGTGAAGACGACGTCGACGGGCCCTTGGAAACCCATATCATCCTGCTCGACAACAAGCGCACGGAGATTCTCGCCAGTGACTACAGCGAGATCCTCGACTGCATCCGCTGCGGCGCCTGTCTCAACCACTGCCCGATCTATGTCGGTGTCGGTGGCCATGCTTACGGTTGGGTCTACCCCGGCCCCATGGGCTCGGTGCTGACCCCGCTGCTGACCTCGCTGGAGCAGAGCAGTGCCCTCCCCAATGCCTGCACCAGTTGCGGCCGGTGCGCGGAGATATGCCCGGCCAATATTCCGCTGCCGGATCTGCTGCGCGACCTGCGCCAGGAGGAGAGCCAGCGCCAGCTGAATTCGCCGCGCTGGCGCCGGGGGCTGCGTCTGCACGCCTGGTTTCTGCGCCACCCGGCCCTGTATCAGCGCCTCAGCGGCTGGTTAATGCCGACGCTCGCCTGGCTGGGCAAGCGCCGGGGCCGTTTACGCACTCTGCCCTTCGCCGGGGGCTGGACCGGAACCCGGGACTTTCCCGCGCCGGAAGGGGGCACCTTCATGCGCCAGTACCGCAAACGCGGTAAAGGGAGACAGCGCCGTGGCTGAATCGCCCAGGAGCGATATACTCGGCCGCGTACGTGCAGCCACGGACGCCTCCCTCAGCAAGGTGACTCCGGAGCAAATTGCGCAGGAACTGGCCACCCTGGGATTTGCCAGCGCCGCAGCCCTGCCCGCGACTGATACCTGCATCGCGTTCATGGCCAACGTACTGGCGAACAAGGGCACTGTGGAACTGGCGACGGATCGGGCCGAAGCGGTGCGAGTGGTCGGGCGCTATCTGTATAGTCGTTTCCGCACCCACAAGCTGGTGGCGGGAAATGATCCCCGTATCGCCGCCATGCCCTGGCGTGATGCCGGGGTGTTGCCGCGGTTTGGGATGGCGGAAAACGGTGACGCTGCCGCCTTGAGCTACGCGCGCCTGGGCGTTGCCGAGACCGGATCGGTCGTCACCTGGACGGGCCGCGCCAACCCGGGGCGCAACAATCTGCTGACCGAGGATCACCTGGTACTGGTCAATCGCGAGGAAGTGGTGGCCACTCTGGAAGATGCCTGGCGTCGCATCCGGCAAGAGCTGCCGCCGGGAAATCGGCCGCGCGGGATCAACTTCATCGCCGGCCCCTCCAGCACCGCCGACGTCGAAGCCCAACTGGTAATGGGCGCCCACGGGCCTCGGCGCTGGCATGTCATTCTGGTCGGCGCGACACCCGCCGAGGCGCTGGTTGAGGCCAGAGCGCTGGCTACCGCAACAGGCTCCTGACCCGGCGGAAGAGCCTAGCCGGTATTGCGCATACCAGCGGCAATACCGGCGAACGTGACCATTATTGCCTGCTCCAGGAGGGGCTCGGCCTGTTGCCGCTGGCGCTGCAGCAGCTCTGCCTGCAGCACGTTCAGCGGGTCTGTGTAGATATTGCGCAGCTGGATGGACTCGCGGATCCAGGCCGAATCCGCAAGCAGCGTCGTGCTGCCGACAATCTCCAGCACCGTGGCAATATCCCGCTGCAAACCGGTGCGCAAACTTTTACCCAGATGCTGCAACGGTGCCGGCACCAGGCAGGCGTCGTAGTGCGCGGACAAGCCGCTGTCAGCCTTGGCATACACCATCTCCAGCATTGACAGGCGCGTGGCAAAGAATGGCCAGCTGGAGGCCATCTCCTGTAGCAGCTCGGCGTGTCCGTTATCCAGCGCCCGCTGCAGGGCCGCGCCCGCCCCCAGCCAGGCCGGCAGCATCAGCCGGTTCTGGGACCAGGCAAAAATCCAGGGAATGGCGCGCAGGCTTTCAATGCCACCGCCCCCGCGGCGCCGTGCCGGACGCGAGCCCAGGGGCAGCCCCGCCAGTTCCTGCTCCGGCGTGGCATGGCGAAAGTAATCGATAAAATCGGGTTCTTCCCGAATCATCTGCCGATAGACACTGCAGGAATCTTCTGCCAGCGCCTCCATCAGGTCGCGCCATGACTGGCGCGGCGCCGGCGGTGTATGCAGATTCGCCCGGCAGATGGCACTGGTATACAGCGCCAGCGTTTTCACCGCCAGCGAAGTCCAGCCAAGCTTGGCCCGAATCATCTCGCCCTGTTCAGTCACCCGCAGCCCCTGCTGCAGCGAGCCAGGAGGCTGGGACAGCAGCGCGGCCTGGGCAGGCGCGCCGCCGCGGC
>JBGTGB010000381.1:0-1638 GCA_041746975.1 Haliea sp.
CATCACCCACCGGCACCAGCAGGCCGGTCACCCCGTCCTGCACCAGTTCAGGGTTGCCCCCCACCCGGGTGGCCACAACTGGCAGGCCTGTGGCCATGGCCTCCAGCACGGTGTTGGAGATGCCCTCCCCCAGGGACGGCAGCACAAACACATCCATGCAGGCCAGTAGCGCTGGAATGTCCTCCCGGTCACCCGCCAGCCAAACGTACTCCTCCAGCCCGTGGTCGGCGATGCTGGCGTTGAGCGCGGCGCGTTCCAGCCCATCGCCAACGAGTATACAGCGCAGGGTCTGTCGCTGCTGCGGCGATTCCGTGAAAATGTGGGCCAGTGCACGTATCAGGGTCTGCTGGTCCTTCACCGCCGCCAGTCGGCCCACGGTGCCAACGACCCGGCAGCCGGCTTCCGGGAGGAAATCGGCGGGCATGCCGGGCGGCGGTGTCCGCGCAGCCAGAGCTGCGCCGCTGTTGTTGGCTTCGGCAAACCGGGGCAGAAAACGGGTGTGATCCACCCCGTTGTAGATCTGGGTGACCTTGTGCGGGGCAATGTGCACCGTCTCCACCAGCCACTGGGCGAGGTCCTGGCTAACCGCGATGTAGCGGTGGATCAGCGGGCTCAGCAGGCGCCGCAGCCACTGGTACTTGCGGTTACTGCCATCGAGATCGCTGACATCGCGACCGTGCTCGCCGTGCACCCGCTTGCAGCCGGTCAGCACCAGGCCCAGGGCCTGGGTTTCCAGGGCCGCCAGGTTGCGCGTATGAACAATCGACGGGCGCAAGCGGCGCAGGGTCCGCCAGAGCCTGAAGTACATGCCGATGTCATGGCCCGGCCGCTTGTGCAGCTCAATCACCTCTACCCCCTCGGCGGTGATACGCTCCGCAAAGGCGTCCGCCACCGTCAGGCAGATGATGGCGTGACGATAGCGGCCGGGCGGGCTGCGGTTGATGATGTTGACCAGGCCATTTTCCAGCCCGCCGGTGCCCAGGGCGTAGATGATGTGGGCGACCAGTGGCGGTGCGGCGTTGCTCTCCCTGGACATGGATCCGGTACTCCTCAGGGATTCGCTGCCGGCTCGCGGCTGTCGAGAACCTGCTCAATGGCGATCCGGTGTTGATCGATAAACGCCTGCAAGCGTTGCCGTGCTTGCTCCATCGCGCTTTCCGCCACCGGGGTAACGAAGAACAGGCGCGTACCTTCCCGCCGCCCCTGCAGAACCTGCTGCCTTGCCTCCAGGAGCTTGGCGAGGTAGGGATTGGCGGTGTACTCCCCGTCCACCCGATAGACCGTCCAGACCAAAAGTCGCCCCCTGCCGGAAAGTACCGCCTCCTGCACCCGAACGCGTCCGGGGCCTCCCGCCAGATCCAGGGCTGCCCTATGCTGGCCGACCACGCGCCAGCCGCCAGCTCCACGCGGCCAGAGTGGGGCAGTTTGCACCAGTTCCACCTGCTGTTGTTGACTCAGATACTGGTGCAGGTACAGGCCCACCACGCTGGAGCCCTCCCGGTAGTACCGGGCGAGCTCCCGGTCCGCCCCGGGCTGATGGGGCGTCCAGCCCCAGCCGGGGTCTGCGGCGTCTGTCCAGCCGGGAGCTGCGGCCACAGGCGCCTGCAAAGGTGTCAGGACGGTTGGCTCCGCCCCCCG
>JBGTGB010000382.1:0-5848 GCA_041746975.1 Haliea sp.
ATGGGCAGCGTCGGCGGCCCGGTCACTGACTGGCTGGCAGCCCGCTTCACCGCCTATCACAACGACGACGACGGTTTCATCGTAAACCAGTTCGATGGCGAAGACGTTGGCGCCATCCGCCAGACCATGTTCCGACCGGTAGCGGTGCTCACTCCATCCGACGCCCTGGAAGTGATCCTGCGCTATGAGTATAGCGAAGTGACCGGCGATGGTCCGATAGCCCAGAGCCACACCAATGGCTCCGGCGTGCCGGGTTCCCCGGTCAATCACGACCGCAAGAAGTTCGGTGTCTCTATCGACGATGTAGGCTTTCAGGACAACGAGACCAATGCGTTCACCGCCCAGGTCAACTACGACGTTGCTTTCGGTGACGGCACCATCACCAACATCTTTGGCTGGCGCGAATACAGCGCCACGGGTCGCGGCGATATCGACGCCCAGCCGGTGTGGATGTTTCACGCCCCTTCCTGGCTGGAATACGAGCAGGTCAGCAACGAGTTGCGCTACAACGGCCTATTCAATGAGCGCTATAACGTAACCACTGGCGTGTTCTACTTTGACAGCGAGATCAACTATCACGAGCGTCGTGACTTGCTGGGCATCGCTACCGGTGGCGTCGTCCCCGCAAACCGGTTTGATGGAGGCGGCAATCTGCTGACCGAAACCTGGGGCATCTTTGCCTCGGTGGATATCGACCTCAGCGACCAGTGGATCCTGAGCCTGGGTGCCCGCTACTCCGAGGAAGACAAGGAGACGGAAATCGCCTCCCTGAGTCGGAATATCAGCACCCCACCGAGCTTCGCCAACGCCTGCAACATCGTCACCTTGGGCAATTGTGCCTATGACTTTGTCGACAGTGACACCTGGGACAGCTTCTCCCCCCGGATCGGCCTGACCTACAATCTGTCTGACGATGCGTTCATCTACGGCTCTTATAGCCAGGGCACCCGCTCCGGCGGCTACAACATGCGCAACACCTCCTTCAACCCCGCCGACACCCCCGGACCCTTCGACCAGGAAACCGTGGACAGCATCGAGATCGGCTACAAGTCCTCCTTCGGCGGCCGCGGTATTCTCAATGCGGCAGCGTTCTACAACAAGATCGATGACATGCAGCGGGAGATCAACCTGCCCGGTCCGATCGGCGTGATCCAGCTGGTGCGCAACACCGCCGAGGCCACCATCATGGGCCTCGAAGTGGACGCCACCTGGGGCCTGACCGACAGCCTCGTCGCCATTGCTTCAGTCGGTATTCTCGACGCCAGCTACGACAAGGTGCTGTTCGATCTCAACGGTGACGGCGTCATCGATAGCCGGGACGAGGATCTCGACCTGCCTCGAGCGGCGGACCTGACCTGGACCGTGGGCCTGAACCACGACCTGGAGTTGGGCAGCTGGGGTTACCTCGGTTCGCGGATCAGCTACTCCTACCGCGACGAGTCGGCCTACACCGACAACAATCTGGGGACGCTCAATGAGCAGAAGCGGGTAGATGCCGGTCTGGACTTCTACAGCAACGACGGCCACTGGGTGTTCTCGATCTACGGCCGCAACCTGCTGAACGAAGTGCTGCACGGCAACGACACCCAGCTGCCGACGCTTCTCGGCCCACTGCCACTGGGTGGCACCTTCGCCCCGTTGTCCAAGGGCCGTCGAGTTGGCCTGGAGATCACCTACAACCTGTAGGTCGGCATTGCTCGTTCTCCAAAGGCAGCCTTCGGGCTGCCTTTTTTATGACTGCCCTATGGTTGCATATCGGCGTAGGGGTTGGGCAGATCCAGATCGATTCGGTAGCTACCGACCTGCATTTCCCGCGCGCCTATACTCACATCCGCGTCTCCCAGCACGCCAAAATCAAAGCGGTAAGTGGGTGCGACCGTACCCGCAATCATTGCCTCATCGTAATCCAGCTGGCGTTCCCGCACTTCCTCATTGGCCCGCTCCCAGGCCTGCCACTGACCACCGCCGTGGCGCGAGCGCAGCATTCGCGCGGTGACCGCAGGGCTCAACAGGGTCGCCGAGGCGTTATTGCCGCCAAATCCCTTGGAATTGATGATGGCGTAGGACTGCTGCGCAGGGTCGACTTCCCGGTGGCGCAGATTGAATGCCAGGTTGTCGCGACAGACATCCTCCGCCAGGGTATCGATGGTGTTGATGCCGGGAATGATGCCGTCGGCCCAGATCCCCAGGGTCGCGTTGACCTGGTCTCCGGAGGCGGAACCCAGGGAGTGTCCCAGATAGCATTTAAGTGCCGCCACGGGCCAGGCATCTATCCCGAATGCCTTTGCCGTGGCCGACAGGATCTGGGACTCGGTCACCCGGTTCTGCGGAGTGCCGGTACCATGTGCCTGTACCAGACCGCCTTCCCGCACTGCCCGCTCGCCGAGCATGGCGCGTACCGCTGCCACCGCCTTCGCCATGGTGATGTAGTTGCCAACTCCGGGACCGGATATGGATTTCTTGTAGCCGTCAGCGTTGACGAACACATCCGTGGCCGCACCATAGACTGTGGCGCCCAGCTCCAGCGCGAGGGCGTCGTCGAAGAGCACAACCATCTGCGCGGATTCAGCAATGGTGAATCCGCAGTTTTCCGCGAACGGCCTGCAGGCGCGACGGTGGTCCGGCTCAACGTCGGCCGACAGTCCGTCCAGCTCCCGCAAGGCCTTGTCAGACGCCAGCGCACCCATGGCGCCATAGCCTTCCATCACCTCCGGGTTCACCGGGGCCTCGGAGGCGCCGATAAACGCCACTCTCGCCCTGCCGGTGCGGATATCCTCGATCCCGAGGCGCAGGTTATACAGAAATGAGGCGCAGGCTCCGAGCGTTGCACCGGTGGCGCCAAGACTGCCCAGCACATAGGCATTGACAAAGTCTGCCGGCATTTCCGCCAATGACAGGGGGCAGAACTTGGAAGTGACGCGCTGGCCGTTATAGCGTGCCTTGAGCATGCCGCCGGCACCGGCGTCATCCAACTGGCCCATCGCGCTGCCGGCGTAAACGCTGATCTGGTCCGCGGCGACGCGCTGCTGGATCTGCTCCCAGGGAATACCGAGGCTGCTGAGGGCGTCTGAGGCCGCGTAGACCATCATCTGCAGCCCGCGGGGGTGGTTGCGGGACTGGTACAACTTGCCCGGATCGAAGCCGGTAGGCAGCTGGCCCGCCGCCTTGATCTCGAATTCACGCAGGCTGGGCAGCAGCATGTCCAGGGCGCCATCGATGGTCACGGCGACCTGGGTTACGTTCAGCGGGGTGACAGTCCAGTTGGGCGGAATAATGGCGGGTAATTGTTGCCTGCGCAGAGTGAGTTGCAGCGGGCCGCCCTCGCCCTGGGCGAGCAGGCGCTGGTTCCAGCCAACTGCATCCGGGTCGAAGTGATTGGCCTCTATCCGCCGGATCAAGGTGTGATCGAGGATGTAGTCAGCCTTGGCCGCAGGATCCTTCAGCCCCATAAGCTGCGCCAGCGCCGAGAGCATCCGCCGGCGGCTGGTGGCTGGCAGTGCATCCTGCACCAAACGCCGGTATGCGTGATGGCCGGAAGCCCTGCCCGCCCCATTTATGCCGCCAAACCCCACTATCACTGGCAACCGCGGCTGACCCATTCATGCCTCCCTGTAGCAATAACATCGAAACCTCAGTGTACTGTGACAGGGAGCCAACGAATATGCTATTTTTGCCACTTGCTATGCCGTTTTTGCCAAACAAAAGCTGCCAAATTGAACGGACGCCACCGCGATGTACACCGTTGCCGCCCTTGTCTACCCCGACGCACTCGCGAGCAGCCTGACCCTGCCCATGGAAATTCTCACTGCCGCCAGTCAGACCGCGTATGGGGCCAATCGCAATGTCCGACCACTTTCATTCCTGCTGGCGAGCGAGGTACCCGGGCCGTTGACCCTGGCCAGTGGCCTCACCTTGCATGCCACGGTGTCTCGCGACGCATTGCCTCCCCTGGACCTGCTAATCCTGCCAGCCATCTGGCGGACTCCCTTGCCAACATTGCGCGCCTGCCGCGAGTGGCTCCCGAACCTGTGCAGCATCGCCGCCGCGGGCACCCGCATCTGCAGCGTGGGCACCGCGAGCTGTATCCTGGCCGAGGCTGGACTGCTCGCCGGGCGCCCCGCCACCACACACTGGAATTGGTTCGAACGCTTCGCCCGCCGCTATCCCGACGTGAATCTCAAGACCCGGCATCTGATCACCCAGAGCGACAACATTTACTGCGTAGGCAGCGTGAATTCCATCGCCGACCTCTGTGTACACATCGCCGAGGACTGGTATGGCAGCCGCATTGCCAAAGCGGTAGAGAACCAGTTTTCCCCGGAGATCCGCCAGCCGTTCCGGGCTGCGGCCTGGCAGGACCCGCCGCGCAGCAGCCACCACGATGAAACCGTCCTCCAGGCCCAGCAGTGGTTACAGGACCGGCTCCATCAAACCGTGGCCCTGAGCGCTCTGGCGCCCGCATTGGGAGTGAGTGACCGCACCCTGCACCGGCGCTTCCGCCTGGCCACAGGGATGACACCGCAGCAGTATCTGAACACCCTGCGCAACGCCGGAGCCCGCGACCTGCTGCGCCGCAGTAACCTGAGCATCGGCGAGATTGCCTGGCAACTTGGTCTGCAGGACAGCAGCCACTTTTCACGACTGTTCCGGCGCCAGAACGGAATGACCCCGGGACAGTACCGCGCGGCCGTGCGGGGAAAGTTGTTCAACCCTGATTGAAGCTCTCGTCAATGCGCCGGCGCCGCGTGCCATGCGCAGGGGGCTCTGGTACTCTCTGCCACTTCCCTGACAGTAGAAGTGGCACCCCATGCCCCCAACCCCCGGCAATCCCGAACCCTGGATGCAGCAAGCCCTCCAGGAAGGCTATGCAAGGCTCGCACAGGGGGACCGGCAGGGTGCCGCCGACTGTTGCCGCCGGGTGCTTTCGGTGACCCCTGACCTCCCGGAAGGGCATTTCCTGGTAGGCCTGGTTGCCGCAGAGAGCAATGATCTTGGCACAGCGGTACAGGCGTTTGGCTCGGTCACCAAACTCAATCCGACGCACGGCGCAGCCTGGGCCCAACTCGCCCGCCTGTTCATGCGCCTGGGCCACGTCAATCGAGCGGATGAAGCACTGGAACGGGCGGTACAGCACCAGGACAGCAATCCACTGGTGCAGGATACGATCGCCACCGTCTTCACACTGCTGGGGGACACAGACGCGGCGTCGACATGGTTGCAGCGCGCTGTCGCGCAGCAGCCGCGCAACGTCGCCTTCCGCATCAACCAGGCCAACAACCAGATGTTCACCGGCGACTTCGAGGCCGCCAGGCAAAGTCTTCAGTGCGCGCTGGCAGAGCAGCCGGAGAACGCCAATGCGCACTGGCTGCTGAGCGGCCTCGGCCGCGCCACCGACCACAGCCATGTGCAGCAGCTAGAGGTCCTGTTGCAACGCGCCCAGGGCAACCCCCGCGACCAGGCCTACCTGGGCTATGCCCTGGGCAAGGAGCTGGAGGACCTGGAGCAATGGCCTGCGGCCTTCGCCGCCTACGCTACCGGCGCCGCGGCCCGACGGGCCTCGCTCAGCTACAACGAGAACGCCGAGGTCGCCATGTTTCGGGCCCTGGAGCAGACCTTCGACAGGGCCTGGCTGGAGCGCCAGGCACCGGGTTACGACGATCCGGCACCGGTGTTCATCATCGGCCAGCCCCGCACCGGCACCACCCTCGTAGAGCGCATCATTACCAGCCACTCCATGGTTCATTCCGCCGGCGAGTTGCGCCAGTTCGACAGCTCGCTGCGCCGCCTGCTGAACTATCGCGGACGCGAACGCCACTCGGCGGAACTGGTTACCGCGGCGGCAGACATG
>JBGTGB010000383.1:0-7428 GCA_041746975.1 Haliea sp.
TCGAGCCGGGCCAGCGCCGCCGACGTCTACGTTATCCAACGGGGCGATTCCCTGTGGAAAATTGCCCGGCGCTTTAATCTGTCGCAACAGGATTTGGCGGCCTGGAACGACCTCAACAACGCCCACAAAATCAAGCCCGGCCAGGTGCTCAGGCTGGCATCCCTGGATTGATTCTCAGAGCGCCGGGCCAGGCCTTGCAGATGCCGCGACGCCATCTGCTTCCGCCTCATTCAGTAACGGCTGCAATGACGGCGCCAGCACCTTCAGCAGCTGCGCCGGCAACCCGCTGGTAAACTCAAAGTCAGCGGCCTGTGCGCCTCCAACATGGGCCAGAATCACTCCGAAAAACCGGTCACCGATAAAAAACGTGAAGAGAGCGTTCCGGTTCACCACCTCCTCGGCCACCAGTTGTCGTCCCGGACCGAAGGTTCTACTACGATGATCGCCCGTGCCCGTCTTGCCACCAACCGCCAGAGGCAGGCCTGCGCTATTCACGAAGACACCCCTCAGGCGTCGGGCAGTACCCGTCTCCACAATGTCAGCCAGCGCCTCGCGAACGGTGCGGGCGATCTCGACCGAAAGTACCCTGTGCCCCTGCGAGGGACGCAGCTGCATCTCGGTTTCGTAAGGTGTTCCCTCGGCAAAATGTAATTCATCAATTTGACGTAGCGGCAGTTGCGCACCGTCATTGAGAATAATGCCCACCAGCGCGGCCAGAGATGCCGGCCGGTCCGCGGAGGAGCCGAGGGCAGTAGCGTAGGATGGCACCAGGCTGCTGAAGGGGTAACCCAGACGCTGCCACTGCTGGTGAATACTCTCAAAGGCGTCCTGCTCCAACAGTATTTTTATACGGTTGTTCTGGGCCCGCTCTCTCCGGGTTCTGGTCAACCAGGCGTAGGCGTCCTGTCGTGCCTCGCTACTGGCCGCCAAGACCTGGGACAGGGTGGACGCGGGATAGTCGACCAGGTACTTGACCAGCCACAGCTCCAGGGGGTGCACCTTTGCCAGATAGGCCCGGTCATTGCTGTTAAACCGTAGAGGGTCGTATTGCTCATAGAGTTTATCGACGTCACTGTCAGCCATGACCCCCTCATCCAATCGAGCCTCAAGAAACGCCGCCAGTGCTTCCACACCGGCGTCTGGCCGCACCGAACGAAACACCATGGACAGCCTCCCGGGCACTGGCTTGGTCCGGTCAGCGAGGTGCTGAAGCAATAGCTCAGCTTGCAAGCCGCCGTATCGCCGGTAGAACTGTCGGAGGTAGGTCTGCCCTTCCATGTCTGCAAATCGTTGCAGATACTCTTGCCGGCGTGGATCACCAGTGTTTTCCAGCAGTTCTCTTGAGCCGGGGATTTCCAGGGTATAGTAGCGGGCAACATCCCGCATCATGCGGATGAACACCAGATTCACCGAGCGACGGAAAGCCTCGGCGACAGTCATTGTCCGGGTATTGTCCTGCCGCTCGAAATTGCTGAAACGATGCATCCCACCCGCAGTGAAAAACGACTCGTTGGGGCTGGCGGAATAGCTTCTAAGCATGGCTGCGTTAAGCAGGTCCTGCAGCTGTGCCGCCGGATGTTGCTGCAGATAATCCAGTGTCCATCGCCTGAGAGGATCCACAACAACCTGCCTCGCCATCCCTTTTTCCTCCGGCGACAGGTCTCGATGCCCGAGGTAAGCGGCTTCGATGACCTCCAGATAACTGATGAGTGTGCGCAGCTTGGCGGTGGATCCAAGATCGAGCTTGGAGCCGGTGTTCATGTCAAAAGGCATGTTCATATTGTCTGTCTGAACTCGGAGCAGATTCCCGGCTGGGGAGCGCTCATACAGCAGAAAGCTGTAGCGAAGCGCAGCGAGCTGATCTTCTCTCAGCAGTTTCTCCCCCAACAGACCGGACTCCTTTGCATAGGCGGGCTCCGTTATACGCTGCAGCTGCCGCTCCACCTGGAGTTGGACATCGCTGGCCACCGAAGTGCGCACCCGGAGATCGATTCGGTCCAGAGCATAAAAATTCTCCACACTGAGGACTGAGAGCAGCTCTGTGCGCACACTGTTGACCACCTTCCGATCGATAAACGAGGTCCCGGGTGATGCCGGCGGGCGCCGGAAATACACCAGATCCTTGTCCAGGGCAGCGTCACGTAACTCAGGATCTATGACCCCGTTTGCCGCGAGCAGGCGCAGATAACTGTCGGTCAAACCGGCAAGCTCATCGCGGCCGACGAGCAGGTAGTGGGAAGGGCGGCGCTGGGACAGCAACAAGCTGAGGGCTGCCCTGAATACCAAGGCTTTTTCTTCGACGTTGCCAGCGTCGGTTGCCGTGCCGAGCAGTTGATTGGCATGTGCAAAATCAATGCCGTACCAAAACCTCAACCCATCACCCAGACCATGTATTTCCCCCCGTCCCGGACGACCAGCAAGCGGCGTCGAATTCAGGTAATCCCTGACGATAATTTTTCTGGCTTCACCCGTGTCCATTCCCAGGCGGTACGCGCGAACACTGGCGGAAATCATCTGCCGGATTTTTTCTCCGCCATCAACAGTGAGCCCCCCGGGGGAATAGCGAAACTTCTCCATCTGGGTCGCGAGCGTACTGCCGCCTGGCGTCGCGGCATCTGGCTCGCCCAGGCTCTGCGCCTGAGCCAACAGGGCTTCGGCAAGGCGACCCCATTCAACGACAGGGTTGCGCGTCGGATGCTGGTCCGCAAGCAGCTCCCTGTTCTCGATAAACAGCAGGGTCGCGACGAGCAGGGGGGGAATATCATCGAAGCGCTGATACACATGCGAGGGATCGCTGTAGGAAAAAAGCGGGCTTTCCCGCCTGTCGACGATGGTCAGACCGGTCTGGAGCTTCTCCTCGTAGGGAGGATTGACACCCCCATGGACATAGTCCAGTAGCTCTGTGGAGAAATATCCCTGGCGGGTTACTTCATAGCCCCTGCTTTTGAGGCGCACCACGAACTCGGGCAATCGGGTATAACCCCGCTGAACATTGTAGGGGCCATATTCTGGAAACCAGATTCGACCGGAGGATCCATCCCTGACCTCAAAGACAAGCTCTGCGGCGATCCGTGAAAAGTAGCGGGACTGCAGGTTCGAGGTTTTATATTCGTGGAAAGCCACTGCCGCCACAATAGCCACCACCAGGAGCAGCAGCAAGACCAGCGACCACTTTGCGAGATTTCGTTTTTTTACCACTAAAGCAAAAACTCCAACAACGCTTGGTTAAAGGCCTCCGGTCGCTCCAGTTGCACAAAATGCCCGGCCTCGGGGATCAGCACGGTGGTGGCAAGGCGCGGCATGCGCTCCCGCATCAGCTTCAGGGCATCCGCTCCCACCAGCTGCAGCACCGCGTCCTGCTTCCCGGCAATAAACAGCCCGGGAACCTCGATCCGGGTATCCGCCCAGGGCTCACCCAGTTCCCAGTTGCGATCCGCTACCCGGTAGCTGTTCAGGCCGCCGATGAAAGCCAGATCTTCCCCCGCCAACAGGTACTGTGAGGTCATATAGGCCAGGTCTGCCTCATCCAGCCAGTGCCAGGGCAGGGGCGGCGCTGGCGCCAGTACGTCAAGATAGCCGGTTCCCGCTGACGGATACTGGTTCCAGTCGAGCAGCTTGCCCTCCGCACTGAGTGACCAATACAAGCGCTGCAGGAACTCTCCGACTCTCGGACCCAGCTCCCGCTCCGCCGGGCCAATAGTCTGGAAATAATCCATATGGAAAAAATGTTTCCCTGCGATGGCGGCGAAACAGTCCGTGGGCTTTTTATGCGGCAGGGCAAAGGGGCGCCCATAGTCCCGTGCCGGGGCATCCCTGCCAGCGCAGCCGCGTCCGGCAAGGTCGAAGTCGTAGGGGCAGCTGACATGAACCAGCGCACGGCAGTATTGCGGATAGCGCACAGCCAGATTGCACACCTGGGCCGCGCCAAAATCGTGGCCGACGAAACAGGCATCACGTTCGCCAAAGTAAGCCAGCAGCGCCAGCAGATCCCGACAGTGCTGTTCACTATCATAGGCACTGACGGCGAGGGGCCGGTCCGATTGCCCGTAGCCACGCTGATCCAGTGCGACCGCGCGAAACCCTGCCTCCGCAACCGCTCTCAGTTGATGGCGCCAACTATACCAGAGTCCCGGGAAACCGTGGCAGAAGACTACCAGCGGGCCCCGACCGGTGCTGACTGCGTGAAGGCGGGTGCCTCCACTGTCCAGGTAATGGTCTTCCACGCTTCACCCTGCGTCTGGCCAGGCTCGGCGTTGATGAAGGCTTCCAGCAGGAGGCAAGTCGCCCCTGGCGGCAGACAGCCCGTCACAACACACCTTTTTATACTTACGTCAGCTACAGACTACCGCGTAAAGGGTGTTCGACATAATATTTTGCGCGCACAATCACGCTTGACCTTTTATTGGCCGTTATACGCGAGGAGTCGACCCATGCCCTGTTCTGGAGATCTGCACCGCACACTGTTCTTGCCCGCGCTGCTGCTGGTGCTGACACTCACGGCCTGCGGCGGGCAGGAGGAGCCGGCCCAGCCCGCCGCGGATGGCGCTGCAAGTTCACCGCGCATAGCTTTGGTGATGAAGTCGCTCGCCAACGAGTTTTTCACCAACATGGCAGATGGCGCCCGGGCCCACCAGGCTGCCAATCCCGGCCAGTATGAGCTGATAGTCAACGGTATCCGCAATGAAAGTGATCTGGCGCAGCAGGTGGCGCTGGTGGAGCAGATGATGGCCACCGGTGTAGACGCCATCGTGATCGCACCGGCCGATTCCAGGGGCCTGTTGCCAGTTGCGCGCCGCGCTGCTGCCCAGGGCATTGTGGTGGTCAATATCGACAACCGCTTCGATCGCGAGGTGCTGGCGGAGATGGGAGTGGCGATTCCCTTCGTGGGGCCGGACAACCGCGAGGGCGCACGCAAGGTCGGTGAGGTACTGGCGGCGGAGATTGCGCCCGGCGACAAGGTCGCAATCATCGGCGGCATTCCCGGAGCATTCAATGCCCAGCAGCGCCAGGCCGGCTTCGAGGATGCCATGCGCAGCGCTGGAATCGAAGTGGTATCCATCCAGTCTGCGGACTGGGAGCAGGCGCGCGCGGCGACCGTGGCCAGTGCCATCCTGGGTGAACACCCCGAGCTCAGGGCTCTGCTCTGCGCCAATGACAGCATGGCGCTGGGAGCCGTTGCCGCCGTGCGCCAGGCCGGCCGCGCCGATGAGGTCCTGGTAGTAGGCTTTGACAATATCTCCGCAGCCAACACCCTGGTGCAGTCGGGCGCCATGCTCGCCACGGCCGACCAGTACGGGGGGCAGCTCGCCGTTTTCGGCATCGAGTATGCACTGGAGATTCTCGCCAGCGGCCAGGCACCGGAGGATCGCGATACCCCCGTCGACGTCGTCGTCGCCAGCACCCGCTAGCAGGCGCCCAGTGCACGCCGGCGATTCCATGCTGCTGGAGACCAGGGCATTGGGCAAGCAATTCGCTGTCCCGGTGCTCAGAGGCGTCGATTTCAGCCTGCGCAGGGGTGAAATCCACGCCCTGATGGGCAGCAACGGTGCCGGCAAGAGCACCCTGTGTAATATCATCGCCGGCATTCACCAGCCCTCCAGCGGCAGCCTGCTACTGCAGGGGAAGCACTACCAGCCCGCCTCGATCAAGGAGGCTGAAGCGGCCGGTGTCCGCATGGTGATGCAGGAACTGAACCTGTTCCCCAACCTGAGCATCGCGGAAAACCTGTGTTTCAACCGGCTCGGGAATCGACTGGGCATCATCAGCCGGCGCAGTCTGAGAACCGAAGCCCGCACCGCTTTGGCACGACTCAAGCTCGACGATCTGGATCCCGACATGCCTGTCGCCGAGCTTGGGGTCGGCAAACAACAGTTGGTTGAAATCGCCCGGGTGCTGGCGCAGCCGGTCAAACTGCTGATCCTGGACGAGCCCACGGCCGCCCTCACCGATCCCCAGATCGACCAGCTGTTCCTGCAGCTGGATGCCCTGCGTCAATCCGGTGTCGGCATTGTGTACATCTCCCACCGCATGAGCGAAATCCAGCGGGTTGCCGATCGGGTCTCGGTCCTGCGGGACGGGGTCCTGGTGGCCAGCGAGGCGGCCCACGACATGGACCTCGAGCGTCTGGTACACCTGATGGCGGGTCCGGCCATGGTGCATCTCCCGGAGACCGGCACCACACCCGGTCGCGCCGGAGGAAAGCCACGTGAACCTGCAGGAGAGGTGGCCTTGCGGGTGGAATCGTTCGGGCGCGAGGGTGCGTTCGACGCTATCAGCCTGGAGGTACACCGGGGTGAGGTAGTGGGCATCGGCGGCCTGATCGGTGCCGGTCGCACCGAGCTTTTGCGGGCCCTGTTCGGCGCGGATGTGGCAGATCACGGCTGGCTGCGCCTGGCCAGCGACGGCTTCTCCGCCAGACACAGGTTCAAAAGTCCCAGAGAGGCTATTGCCGCCGGTATCGGCCTGGTAGTGGAGGACCGCAAGGGCCAGGGGCTGCTGCTGGACCAGTCCATCGCCATGAACATCAGTCTGGGCCGGCTACCGCACTTGCACAGCCGCCTGGGCGTGGTCGATGACGAAGCCATTGCGCACCACAGTGAGCGGCTCTGCGACTCACTCGAGATCAAGCGCGACAGTGTCTCCCAGGCGGTCAGGCAGCTGAGCGGTGGCAATCAGCAGAAAGTGCTTATCGCGCGCTGGCTGCTGCAGGACCTGGATGTGGTGCTGTTCGACGAGCCCGGCAGAGGCGTGGATGCACGCTCGAAACTACGCATCCAGCAACTGATTCGGGATCTGGCTGACCGCGGCAAGGCAGTCGTGGTGGTGAGCAGTGAGACTGAAGAACTGCTGGCCCTGTCGGACCGGGTCCTGGTGTTGTCCAATGGCCGCCTGGCAGGCGAGTTCGACGCCGGCACCGTCACCGAGGAAACCCTGCTCGCCGCCAGCTTTCGCTACTACGCCCAGCCTGGGCAGAACACGGCATCTCGAACGGAGAAGCAGACATGAGTCGCAGCATCATCGCGGGCGTTCGCCTGCCCTGGAATTCCCTGGGACTGCTCGCAGTGCTGGTGCTGCTGGTTCTGTTTTTCAGCAGCCAGAGCGAGTACTTTTTCTCCGCGGTGACCTTCCGTACCCTGGCCAATCAGATCCCTACCCTCACCGTCATCGCGGTAGGCATGACCTTTGTGCTGCTCATCGCCGGCATCGACCTGTCAGTGGGCTCGGTCATGGCGCTATGCGCCGCGGTCATGGGTGTGCTGATGGCCGACGCCGGCTGGCCCCTACTGCCGGCGCTGGCCGCCAGTCTGCTCACCGGGCTTGCCTGCGGAGCTGCCAGCGGGTTCGTCAGCGCGCGCTGGGCCATTCCTTCCTTCGTTGTCACCCTCGGCATGCTGGAAATCGCTCGGGGCGGCGCCTATCTGGTGACCG
>JBGTGB010000384.1:0-14661 GCA_041746975.1 Haliea sp.
TCGGTGTCATTCCTGGCATCAATTATGGTTAAATTGTAACCATCGATTTACCCAATGTTGATAAATGGAGGGAATGACATGAACAAAGTATTGCTGATTGCCTTGGCCGCATTTGCTGTCGTGGCCTGTTCCGATGCCCCCGAGCCGACTACCGGGCTGGCAGCACAGGACACACCCAGCCAGCGGCCTGCAGGGGACACGGTTCCTGTCGCAGAGAGCCCCGCGACTGCCGACATGACGGCCGCAGAACCGGCGGAGATAACCATCGCCGCCCCTGCTGGCCAGTACCAGCTGGACCCGAATCATGCGAGCCTGCATTTCAGTGTCAGGCACCTGGGGGTGTCCAACTATGTCATGCGCTTTACCGACTTTGATGTGACCATGGACCTGGTGCCGGACGACGTGACGGCGTCGACGGTCAGCGTAACCATTGATCCGACATCGGTGCGCACCGACTATGCCGGCGACTATCAGGGCACCCACCCGGACTCGCCGTTCGCTTCCTGGGACGAAACCCTGGCCCAGGACGAGAAGTTTCTCAACGCGGCTGAACACGATAGCATCAGCTTCACCTCCACCGGCGTGGTAACGACTGCAAGCGGCACCCTGCTTGTCAGCGGTGATCTGACCATGCTCGGCCAGACCCGCCCGATAACCCTGGACGTCACCCTGGAGGGTTCGGAGCAGGCGCATCCCTTCACCGGCGCGGGGCTGATCGGCTTTTCCGCGACCGGCACTTTCAAACGCTCTGATTTTGGCATGACCCACCTGGTCACGCCGCCCATCGTGGGCGATACCGTAACGGTGCAATTCGAGGGCGAGCTGCTGCAAGTACAGGCAAACGACCAGGCCTGACTACTTGGGCTCCACCCGGCGCTACACCACGGTGGCGATTACCCTGCACTGGGTGATCGCCGCTTTTATTGTTGCCAATATCGGACTGGGCGTCTGGATGAGCTGGGCGATTGATTCGCCCTCGGTTCGGGCCTACGCGGTCAATGTTTTTCAATGGCATAAGTCGTTGGGCCTTGCCGTGCTGGCGCTCAGCCTGCTGCGGCTGGCCTGGCGCTTGCTGTACCCGCCACCTGCACCGCCCCCGCATATGCGCCGCTGGGAGCGGGCTCTGGCAGCGTTTACCCACTGCGTGTTCTATGCCCTGATGATCGCCATCCCCCTCAGCGGCTGGCTCTATGTCTCCACCCAGTGGCGCGGCGATGGGGCCTTCAATATCCCCACTTTATGGTTCGGCTTGTTCGAGGTGCCACACCTGTTCGGCCTCAGTGAAGCCAGCGGGGCTCTCCGTCAACAGGCGGCCGCACTGGCCTTTGGTGCCCACGGCGCCATGGCGCTGGCGCTGGTGATCCTGCTCGTGCTTCATATAGGTGCGGCGCTCAGGCATCAGTTTATTCAGCGGGACGGCGTGCTGGCACGCATGCTGCCATCACTCGCCAGCCCCGCACAGGTCGATGTCACAGAGGTTTCGCCAAAGCCCTCAGCCCGCAGCATGGCAGCTGCCGGAGGTACTCTGCTGGTCGCTGTGCTGCTGGTCGCTTATGCCACCACTACTCGCCTGGCTCCTGACCCCGTCGCAGCGGCTACCAGCAAAGCGTCAGTGTTACGGGCCCTGGTGACTGCTAACGGTACCCGGGTGCAGCCGTGGCAACTCATTGCCGAAACGAGCCATATCCGTTTTGCCGGGATACATGCCGGTCGTGCCTTCAATGGTCATTTCGGCGCCTGGCTTGCCGCCCTTCATATCGACCGGCAGGCGCCGCAGGAATCATTTCTTGCGGCGGTGGTGGCCACGGGTTCTGCAACTACCGGGGTGTCTTTGCACGATCGTTCCCTGCCCCAGGGTGAGTGGTTTGATGTAGGCAATCATCCCTACGCCACCTTCACCAGCACGACCATTGAGTCGCTGGGGGATAATCGCTACGCCATCGAAGGTGTTCTGACCATCAAGAACAATACGCTGCCTTTGGCACCCCTGACCCTCAGTATCAACGGCGACACCCTGCAGCTCAGCGGCACCCTGGAACTTGATCGCGCAAGCGTGGATTTGGGCATGGAATCAGATCCCGCGGGCGAGTATGTCTCGCGCACGGTGGAGATAGATATCGCGGTTGACGCAGTAGCGTCCGATTAGTCCGCACCGTGAATATCGACATCGGCCCCGGGGCTGAAGTATCCTCGAACCATGGCGTCCAAGGTTTTCGACAAGCTCCCCGCTCCTATTCAGCACTGGCTCAGCATCCTGAGCGCTGCGAGCAAGAACTGGCTGGCCAGCCAGGCCTTTATTTACGCCGCAGCGCTGGCGTTTTTTACCGTATTCTCCATCGCGCCGATCATGGTAGTGGTTGTGACCCTGGTCGGGCTGGTTCTCGGCGAGAGTGCTGCCCAGGGTGAGCTCTTCGAGCAGCTCGAGGGGACTCTCGGCCCGGAAGCGGCAGATGTGGTGCAGACCGCGGTGATCAATTCCCAGATCGACCAGAGCGGCATCTGGCCGGCATTGATCGGTATCGCCGCCACTATTGTCGGTGCCACCACGGTCTTCGCCCAGATGCAGCAGTCCCTGAATCAGATCTGGGACGTGGCGCCACGACCTTCCCGGAGCGGCATGTGGGTCTTCCTCAAGGCCCGGGTTTTGTCGCTGACCATCATTCTGGCCATCGGCTTCGTCCTGCTGGTGTCGCTGCTCTTGTCGGTGGCGTTGCGCGGCATCATGGCGTTCGCGGAGGGCTGGCTCCCGGTTCCTGGCTGGGCCCTCGTGAGCATGGAAATGTTCCTGTCGCTGTTCGTCATCACGCTGCTGTTCGCGGCAATGTTCAAGATCCTGCCCGACGTACTGCTGTCCTGGCGGGACGTCATGCTCGGTGCGTTCATCACCGCGGTACTTTTCACAGTGGGCCGCTCCCTGATCGCCATGTACCTGGCGAATACTGCCACGGCATCGGCCTATGGCGCCGCTGGCTCTCTGGCGCTGCTGCTGCTATGGGTGAACTATTCCTCGCTGATTCTCCTGTTCGGGGCAGCGTTTACGCGGGCTCACCTCGAGGGCAGGGGCATGGCCGTCCGGCCCAAGCGGACAGCGGTGTGCGTACATCGGGAATTGATCGAGGGGTAGCCTGCAAGGCCGCGTTAGAGACCGAACCATCCCACGGTCATCAATCAGCGAGTTGTCCAAACTCGACCGGCCTTCCGAGCAGATAGCCCTGCACGCAATTGACCTGCAACTTACTCAGCACTTCCAGTTGGGCCTGGGTTTCCACCCCCTCGGCGACGACGGTGGTACCGGTTTCGGTGGCGAAGCCAATCAACGCGGCTGCCAAGGCTCGCGCTTCCCGATCGCTGTCCACGTACTGGGTTATGCTCATATCCAGCTTGATGATGTCCGGTTTGAGCTCAAGAATATGGCGGAAGTTGGCGTAGCCGGAGCCGGCGTCGTCGACCGCGATGCGCAGGCCTTTTGCGCGCAGCAGTGTCAGCGAAAGCAGTATGCAGGCATAATCACTGACCAGAACATGCTCGGTGATTTCCAGCACCAGCTGGTTGAGAGGCTGGCCCGCCAGCAGCGTATGCAGCTCATCGCCCAGCAGGGTTTCCGGCGACACATTCAGTGCCAGGTAAATGTCATCGGGAATCTCGGACAGATGGTCCAGCGCCTGACTGATGACCGCCAGCTCCAGTGCTTTCTGCAGCCCCACCCGACCGGCTTCTTCGAACCACAGGTCTGGCGAACGCTGTGGTTCGCAATTGAAACGGGTGAAAAATTCGTAACCGGTCACCCGACGCTCGCGCGTAAGATAAATAGGCTGAAACACCAGCGTAAACAGGTTTTCATCCATCAGGCGCTGAACGCGGGCGCGGATAGTCTCGTGATCCCGGCGGCGGGCGATCTCAGAGTCCAGATGGCGCGCGGTAAATTCGGCAAATACCCGCATGGTAGCCAGGTCGCGATCACTCAAGGAAAGATCCGGAAGCGCGCTGAAACAACAGAAGGTTCCGTACACAGAGCCATCAAGCAGTCGCAGCGGCACACTTAAATGAGCCCCCACAGGCAGGGTTCTGGTGACCGGCAGGGTCAGCGCTTCCTCGAACAGGGACGCATCGCGAATCAGTTCCGGCAAGCGACCGTCGACAACGCGCAGGCAATAGCTATCGTCCAGTGGATCCGCGCCTCCAACCCGGACCGCAGCTGTCGGTGAGGCGGCGTCGACACAGCGGAAGACACGCCTGCCATCGATGAACTGCGAGATGAACGCCACATCCATGCCCAAATGCTCGCGAACAGCGTGCAGGACCTCGCCCAGCACGCGTTCGGGATCATGCGCTTCACGGTCGCCACCACTGCCCGGCAGAATGATATCCGCAAGCATTAGCGGAGCTTCTTTATTATTCCCGCAGTCCATTGGCTTCAAGCTTCCCAATGCATTGTCGGGAGAGGTTAGCAACTCCTGATCAACATAAACAGTGAGTGCTGCGAGAAAAGTCTCACTTCAGAGAAGCAGTTCTCAGGTGAGCTGGAGCGGCAAGCGCCGCTGGCGTACACCGGTTGCGGCAAACAGGGCATTGGCGAGCGCCGGGGCTGCTGGCGGCGTGCCGGGCTCGCCGACACCAGTGGGCGGCCCTTCACTGTCGAGCAGCACTACCGTCATCGGCGGCACCTCGTTCTGGCGCAGCAGCGGGTAATCGTGATAATTGCCCTGCTCCACAGCGCCATCCTTGAGCGTGATCTCGCCGTACAGCGCGGCACTGAGAGCAAACACGATGCCGCCAATCATCTGGTCGCGGACGATGTCCGGATTGACCACCCGGCCACATTCCACCGCACAGTACACATGCTCCAGTTTTGGCTTACCGTCCACAAGTGAGACTTCCACCACCTCCGCTACCGCCGACTTGAAAGAAGCGTGTACCGCCAGCCCCTGATATCGGCCCGCCGCAGCATTGCCCCAATTGGCTGCCTCTGCAACTGCGTCCAGTACCCTGCGCTCCGGTGCATCCTCCGCGAGATAGCGACGACGGAAAGCCAGCGGGCAGATATCCGCTGCGTGAGCCAGCTCGTCGACAAAACTTTCCACCACGAACGCCGTGTGGCTGTGGCCCACCGAACGCCAGTAGCCCAGCGGCACCGGTAGCCGGAGATTGTGATACTCCACGCTGACGCCGGCAAAGGCGTAGGGGAGGTCCTTGGCGCCTTCCACCGAAGCGAAGTCCTTGCGTCCGACGGCCTTGCCAACCAGTCGGCGCGCACCGCCGGGTACCCACTGGGGCAACATGCTGCCGGCAAACAGCGGAATCATCTGCTCGCTGATACTCGGGCCGACGATGCGGTGGCGCCAATGGCTGACCTCGCCGTCGGCGCCCACCCGCGCCTGGATCTGCCCGGCCATGGGCGGGCGATACCAGTCGTGGCGAGTATCGTCTTCCCGGCTCCAGACCAGCTTTACCGGGCGCTCGAGCTCACGCGCAATGGCCACGACTTCGGCCACATTGTCGACGGCGGCACGGCGACCGAAACCGCCACCCAGGAACTGATTGTGAATGACAACTGCGTCCCGCGGTACGCCCAGTATCCTGGATGCCACATCCTGCGCTACATCCGGCGCCTGGGTTCCGACCCAGATCTCGCAGCCCCCCGATGTGAGCCGGCAGGTGGCGTTGAGCGGCTCCATCGTAGCGTGCGCCAGCAACGGGACCTCGTAACGCGCCTGCACCAGCTCGCCACCCTCAGACTCGGGGCCGGAATCATCGCGCACACTGACAAAGTCGTCCCCGTCCAGCACTGCAGCCATGGTACTGGATATGGCGGCGCTGTCCCGCAGGCCCTCCGAGGGCGGGGTGAAGCGTACATCGACCTTGGCCGCGGCCTGGCGCGCAGGCCAGTAACCCTCGGCCACCACCGCTACCCCGTGCTCCGTGGCGAACACGGCCACCACACCGGGCATGTCCAGAGCCTCGACAGCATCGAAAGACTCCACCGCGCCATCAAACCAGGGGCAGCGCAACAATACCGCGGTGAGGCAGCCCTCGGGCGCGACATCAATACCGAACTGTGCCGTGCCGTCACTCTTGGCCTGCGCGTCGACACGGTGCGTATAGCGGCCAATGAAGCGAAACTCCGCTGCTGGCTTCAAATCGATACCCGTGGTCGCGGGCAAAGTACGCGCGGTAGGTACCAGCTCAGCGTAGGAAAGATTCACGCTGCCATCAGTGCTGAAAACCCTCCCGTCACTTGCCAGCAGCGCTTCCCGCGCCAAGCCGGTCTGGTTCATGGCGGCGGCAATGAGGGTTTCCCGGGCGCTGGCACCCACCTGGCGCAGGATGTCGTAGTAGACGCGCATGGATGCGCTGCCGCCGGTAATTTGCAGGCGCATCGTCGGGTCGGCAAAGTCGCTGTGTACGGGAGCCATCTCGTACCGAATCGTGGCCGGGTCCACTTCCAGCTCCTCCGCCACCAGGGTCACCATGCCGGTCACTATGCCCTGGCCCATTTCCGCCTTGGGGATCTGCAGGGTCACCACCCCATCGGTGTCAATGCGCAGGAAGGCGTTGGGCATGAAGTCGCGATCGCTGCCCAACTGCAGCGGTTTATCTGAACAAGCCGTGAGTTGGAAACCGAGTGCCAGCGCACCCCCGGCTACGGAAACATTACGGATAAACTGGCGCCGGGTCTGCTTCATGACTGACTCTCCGCGGCTGGTTCCCAGTGCGCCACTGCAGCAACGCCGAGTATGGCTCGCTGCACTTTATGGTAGGTACCACAGCGGCACAGGTTGCCAGACATAGCCTGGCGAATAGCCTCTTCGTCCGGAGCGGGATTGGCGGCCAACAGCGCTGCGGCGGACATGATCTGCCCGGACTGGCAGTAGCCACACTGGGGGACACCGTGCTCCACCCAGGCCTGCTGCAGCGGATGTGCCCCGCCCAGGCCCTCAATGGTCGTCACTGCCTTGCCCGCTACCGCTGACAGCGGTAAAGAGCAACTGCGCACCGCTGTTCCGTCCAGGTGCACCGTACAGGCACCGCAGAGGCCCATGCCACAGCCGAACTTGGTGCCAGTGAGGCGCAGATTATCGCGCAGCACCCATAACAGCGGCGTCTGCGGATCAGTATCCAGGCTGACATCTCTGCCATTGAGGGTAAAGTCAATCATGGCGGGCCTAGAGCTTCAGCTCTTTAATCAAATTGAGGACGTCGTCGTGATGAGACTTGGTGGCAACCTTGTCCATTACGTGTTTCAGGCGGCCATCCTTGCCGATGATAAAGCTGCTGCGCAGGATACCCATGAACTCCCGGCCCATGAACTTCTTCAGGCCCCAGGCGCCGTACTTGTCGGCGACAGCGTGGTCTTCATCCGACAACAAGGTAAAGTTGAGATCCTGCTTCTCAATGAACTTACCCAGTCGCGCTACCGGATCAGGACTCACACCCAGCACCACGGTATCCGCCTTGGCCAGCGCCTTCTGGCTGTCCCGGATGCCGCAGGCCTGTACAGTGCAACCCGGGGTCATGGCCTTGGGATAGAAGTACAGAACCACATTTTGCTTATCGCGAAACTGTTTCAGGGTGACGGTCTTGCCGTCCTGGTCCGGCAGGGAAAACGCCAGTGCCAGATTACCAATCTTGGGAAATGCCATTGTCTGCTCTCCTTGTGTTTGCTACTCGCGAGGCCTTCTGCGTTCGATGGCCGATACCCGCACCGGAAACTGGCCCGTGACTACGTCGGAGAAATACTCTTTCAGGGTTTCGTGAATAACCGGAAAGGCAATCTCATCCCAGGGAATCTCATGCTCGCCAAAGAGGCCGCTCTCGGTACTTTCCGGACCGACGCCGTAGGCGCCCGCGACTAGCTCACAGCGGTAGAACATGTAGACCTGGCTGATATGGGGCACATCGAAAATGCGGTATAACTCGAGCTCGCTGACCCGCGCCCGAGCTTCCTCCCAGGTCTCCCGCGCCGCGCCCTGCACCGTTGTCTCGCCGTTCTCCATAAAACCAGCCGGCAGGGTCCAGTAGTTGCGACGTGGTTCAATGGCGCGCTTGCACAGCAACACCTTGCCCTCGTAGACAGGCAGGCAGCCCACGATCACCCGTGGGTTTATGTAGTGAATGGTCTCGCAGGACATACAGACAAAGCGCTGGCGGTCATCCCCCTCGGGAATACGCAGGTTTACTTCGGCGCCACAATTGGTACAGAACTTGATCACTTCCACTGTCCGTTATCGACCTCGTTATGCGAGCGCGCGATAGGCACCGCTATAGAACAGCAGCGGCTCGCCTTCAGGGCGCACGTGCATGGCATCCACGCGTCCTACAATAATCAGATGGTCGCCACCGGGATGGGTCGCCTCCAGACTGCATTCGAAGCTGACCAGGGCATCGTGGATGAGCGGGGCCCCGCCGTTCTCACCTGGTGTGAAGTGCTCCGGATCCAGCACATGGTCGCCCTTGCGCGCATAGCGTGAGGATAGCTCCTGCTGGTTGCCCGCCAGAACATTGATCGCATAATTCCCGGCGCCGGAATATACCGGGAATACCTCCGAGTTGTTCTGCAGGTTCCACAGCACCAGGGGCGGATCCAGCGACACGGAGCTGAACGAATTGGCGGTAAGCGCCAGCGGCTCTCCCTCATCGTTTACAGCGGTGATCAGGCACACACCGGTGGCGAAGCGCCCGAGTGCATTGCGCAACTCACGTCCATCCAACTCCATGATTTACTCCCCTTTAAATACTGTTGAGAATGAATATCGGTTCACCCTGCACCGTCCGCAGGTGACTGCCAGCGTGCCGCTCGCTCATCGTCGCCAGCGCGTGCTGCAACCCAGGAAGCGCCTGCTGGTCCGTGCTCTTTCTTCCAGAAGGGCGCCCGGGTTTTCAGAAAATCCATAATAAAGTCACAGGCTGCGAAGGCTTCACCCCGATGAGCGGCACTGACCCCGACCCAGACTATGGGCTCACCCGGTGCCAGGCGACCCACCCGGTGCACGACTGCGGCAGCCAGCAGGGGCCAGCGAGTCGCCGCATCCTCCAGAATCTCCAGCAGACTGCGCTCGGTCATGCCCGGGTAATATTCCAATTCCAGGCAGGTCACCTCAGCTTCGCCCGCTCCGCCGCGAACATGACCGGTAAAGGTCACTACGGCACCGCTGTCGGCGGTAACGAGGACCTGCTGTAACGCGCCCGGATCAAAGGTCTGTTCCTGGACCTGCGCACTCAGTATCGCCGCGGCCATCGTTCAACCGCCGGTTACGGGTGGAAAAAAAGCCACCTCGTCGCCTGCCTGCAGCCGGGCTGCCGAATCCGCGATCTGCTGGTTCACCGCCACTACCAAATTGGGCTGCCCCAGGGCCGCCTGCCAGTTCGGGCCTCTCTGTTGTAGCGAGGACAAAAGAGCCTCCACCGTGGCATGGCCTGTCGACCAGGGCAGCTCGAGGCTGTCGCAGCCAAGTTGCTCGCGCACCCGCGCAAAAAACAGCACTCTCAGCATCAGGCCTCGCCGTCCTCGCGGCGCCAGTCACCCGACTTGCCGCCGCGTTTCTCCGCCAGGCAGATGTCGCGGATGACCATGCCACGATCGACGGCCTTGCACATGTCGTAAATTGTCAGGGCAGCCACCGATGCCGCGGTCAGGGCCTCCATTTCCACACCGGTCCTGCCCTGCAGACGACAGCGCGCGGCGATGTGCACCGTGCTGGTCGCGGCATCCAGGGAAAAATCCACATCGATGCTGCTCAGCATCAGGGGATGGCACAGGGGAATCAGCTCGGCGCACTTCTTGGCGGCCTGGATGCCGGCGATACGGGCCACGGTCAACACATCCCCCTTGGCGTGCGCCCCCGCTTGCAGCAGCTGCATGGTCTCTGCCTGCATGCAAACCCGCGCTGTCGCAACCGCTTCGCGCCGAGTTTCGGGCTTGCCCCCCACATCCACCATGCGGGCTGTGCCCGACGCGTCCAGATGCGTCAGTTCCGCCATTGCCTGTTGTACCCCTGTCGCTCGCTGTAGCCGCGAGAGTGTATCCAATCAGCTGCCGGAATAACACCGGCACTGAGCGCTTGTGCCAGCCAGCATGGCCGCTTTGGCGCCTTGCCGCTTCCCCTGAATAGGTTAGAGTAGGCCGGAATCGAACGAGCACTTACGGGCAAAGGATACGGGGCATGAGCAAGCTTTCTCTGGGACTACAGCTGGGCTACTGGGGCGCACAGCCGCCGCCCAATCTGGTGGCGCTGGCCCAGGAAGCAGAGCAGCTGGACTTCGACTCGGTGTGGGTGGCGGAGTCCTGGGGCAACGACTGCTTTACCCCGCTGGCCTGGATCGGCAGCCAGACCTCCCGGATCCGCCTGGGCACGGCCGTGGCCCAGCTCTCCGCCCGCACCCCTACGGCCTGCGCCATGGCCGCCCTGGCGCTGGACCACCTGTCCGGCGGGCGCATGATCCTGGGCCTCGGTGTCTCCGGCCCACAGGTGGTGGAGGGCTGGTATGGAGGCCCCTACAGCAAACCGGTGACCCGCACCCGGGACTATGTCGACATTATCCGCCAAGTGCTGGCACGGCAGGCGCCGGTCACCAGCGACAGTGAGTTCTACCCCCTGCCCTACCACGGCCCCGGCGCCTGGGGCATGGGCAAGCCCCTGAAATCCATTGTGCACCCATTGCGGGCCGACCTGCCGATATTCATAGGCGCCGAGGGGCCGAAAAATGTCGAGCAGACGGCGGCAATCGCGGACGGCTGGCTGCCCCTGTACTACTCACCCTATCGGCAGGAGGTCTATGCCGACCAGCTCAGGAATGCCAAACCGGGTTTCGAGATCCCCGCCCTGGTATTGTGCAACATCCATGACAACCTCGACGAGGCGCTTTACCCGGTAAAGGCCATGCTGGGGTTCTACATCGGCGGCATGGGCTCCAAGGCGCGCAATTTTCACAAGGAGCTGATGGCGCGTATGGGCTTTGCTGATGAAGCCGAACAGATTCAGGAGCTGTTTTTCGCCGGCAAACGCGACGAGGCCATCGCCCTGGTTCCCGACCAGTTTGCCGACGAGATATCGCTCTGCGGCCCCCGGGACAGAATCCGGGAAAAAATCCGCGACTGGGAGAATTCGCCAGTTACCAGCCTGCTGATCAACGGCGACAGCGCGCTGCTACGGGACATGGCGGAGCTGGTCCTTTGACCTGACCTGCACAGCGGTTATATTGGCGGGGCATAACAACACAAGGATGCCACCTAGTGAGCCAGACGGGACAGGATTACTCGGCCGGATACAAGCGCTTTGTCCTGGTCATGCTGACCATTGTCTACGCCTTCAACTTCATCGACCGCCAGATTCTGGTGATTTTGCAGGAACCCATCAAAGCGGACATGGGCCTGTCAGATGCCCAGCTGGGCCTGCTCAGCGGCTTCAGTTTCGCCCTGATCTACGTCACCGCCGGCATCCCCATCGCCTACTGGGCGGATCGCGGTAACCGCCGCAACATCGTCTCCCTGGCCCTGGCGGTCTGGAGCGGCATGACTGCGCTCTCGGCCTTCGTGCAGAATTACGGCCAGCTGCTGGCGGCCCGGATCGGGGTTGGGCTCGGTGAGGCAGGAGGTAGCCCGCCTTCACACTCCATGATCAGCGACTACTTCCCGCCGGAGCAGCGCGGACGCGCCCTGTCGTTCTACTCCATGGGCATCTACATTGGCATTCTGTTTGGCTTCGCCTTTGGTGGCATGATCGCGGAAGCCTTCGGGTGGCGCATGGCGTTCCTGGTCGTGGGTATCCCCGGGGTCCTCTTCGCCGTGGTGCTGCGACTGACGGTGCAGGAGCCCATACGGGGTCGCTGGGATACGGCAGCCGAGACCGCGCACAAGCCAAGCCTGGCGGAAACCATGGCGGTGCTGAAGAAGCTGCCCTCCTTCTGGTACATCGCCTTTGGCTGCTCACTCATGGCCTTTGTCGGTTACGGCGTCGGCAACTTTTTCCCCTCCTTTCTGATCCGCAATCACGGTCTCAGCATTGCCCAGGTAGGGATGGTCCTGGCCCTGGTATCCGGGATCGGCGGTGCCGTCGGCACCTACCTCGGCGGCTATCTCGGCGATCGCTTTGGAGCCCGTGACCCGCGCTGGTACCTATGGGTCCCCATGTACGGCGCGCTGATCGCCTTCGGCCCCTACCTGTATGTCCTGCTTACCGAAAACACCACACACCTGCTGTTTATCCTGATTTTCACCAACATACTCACCGCGCTGTATCTGGGCCCCTGCATCGCCATGTCCCACGCCCTGGTGCCGCCGTCCATGCGCGCCCTCACTTCCGCGATCCTGTTCTTCGTCCTGAACATGATCGGGCTGGGCCTCGGCCCCTTCCTGACCGGCCTGACCAGCGACCTGCTGGTACCCCGGTTTGGCGACCAGAGCCTGCGCTATGCCATGGTCCTGGCGTCCATGACCGGACTGGTGGCGATCCTGCTGTTCTACCTGGGTGCGCGCAAGCTGCCGGCTGACCTCGCCAAGCGCAAGAGCGACCGCGATGGCCTGGCGGTGGTTTGAAGCAGCGGGCCCGGCGCAGATAGCGGCAAGGCTGTTACCGAAATGCGAGCGAGGTCTGCTGTGACCGTTGCAGCTGTTTCCCAGGCAGCGCTTGACGCTGCGCGCCAGCACAATCTCGGACACAGGCTGGTGGCAGTCGCCGATGACTTTTCGGGCAGGGTTCTGGCCGCCTATCACCGGCAAGGCTACGCCGAGATCCGGCCGGTACACGGCGCGGTCCTGCGCAATCTCGAACTGGGTGGCACCCGGCTCACCGTCCTGGCCGCTCGCGCCGGTATCACCCACAGAGCCATGGCCAAATTGGTCGCGAATGTGATGGCCATTGGGCTGATTCAGCAACGACCGGATCCGGGAGATGCCCGCGCTCGGCTCATCAGCTATACCCCCGAGGGTCTCCAGCTGCTGCAACAGTCCAGCGCCATCATCGAGGGAATTTATCGGGTGTACTCCAGAATTATCGGCGCCGAGGCACTACAGGCGCTCGAGCTGAGGCTTTACGAGTTCCTGTCCGCCCTCGACATCGAGATTACGGTGAGCGGCCAGCAGGCACTGCATTCGGTGCGGCCGGAGAGACCCCGCAGCAACAGAAAAACCTATGTGTCACACAATATCGGCCGCTATCTCCAGCTACTCGCGGATGACTATCATCGACGCTGCGCCCGCATCGTAGGGGAAGCGGGGTACAAAGGCGTTCGCATCGACCACCTGGCCGTGGTGAGTCACCTCAGCCTGCAGGGCATGACACTGACACAGCTATCAGAATCAGCCGGCATTTCCCTGCAGGCGACAGGCAAGCAGGTTGCCTCGTTGCAGCGCCTCGGTTATGTCACGGTGGCGGTGGATGTACGGGACAAGCGCGTGCGTCAGGTCGCTTTCAGCGCCCAGGGTCACGCATTTATTGCCGCCTTGCTGGGTGCATTCGCCAGCATTGAGGCAGAGTACTGCAGCATGGTCGGGCGGCGGAAGTTCCAGCACTTACAGCAGAGCCTCGCCCATGCAGCCAGCGCGCTCAAGCTTAGCGTCCCGCTGTCGACTCCGGCAAGGCTGTAAGCTCAAAGCGCGGAGCTGGCGGCGAGCCGGGTAGACACCGGCCCGCACCCTAATCGTCTCTTGCAATATCCGATACCTGGTTTACTATTCACCCCTACTGGATTCTGACATTGCGGACGCGGCCCACCGCTCCAGCGAGGCGGAGATAATATGAATAAGACAAGTACCCACCGCAGGAACACTGGCCACCTGGTCTTGCCGCTGATGTTGGCCAGTATGCTGATATGCTTTGCTCTGCGTGGTGTGGCCGCAGACCAGGCCCCGCAGGTCGAGGTCAGGCGCGCACCGGCAGACGCACCGAACATCGTGGTAATCCTGCTGGACGACGTAGGCTTTGGTGCCGCAAGTACCTTTGGTGGCCCCGCGGACACACCCACGCTGGAGCAACTCGCCGGACAGGGGCTGCGCTACAACCGCTTTCATACAACTGCGCTGTGCTCACCCACGCGGGCCTCATTGCTTACTGGCCGCGACGCCCATGTCGCCAACATGGGCGCGGTAATCAACTCCTCCAATGCCTACCCCGGCTATCAGGGGGTGCTGCGCCCGGAGACCGCCACCATCGCCGAAGTTTTGCGCAGCAGCGGTTACAGCACGGCGCTCTTCGGCAAATGGCACCTGGTGCCAGACTGGGAGGCATCGCCCATCGGGCCATTCGACCGCTGGCCCGTGGGCCAGGGATTCGAGAAGTTTTATGGCTTTCTTGGCGGTGAAACCGATCAGTTCGAACCTACGCTGTATGAAGGAACTACCGCGGTCCGACGCCCGCCTGGAGCAAACTACCACCTCACCGAGGATCTGGCGGAACAGGCAGAGAAGTGGTTAAAACTGCAGAACTCGCTGGCTCCCGAACGGCCATTCTTTCTCTACTTTGCTCCCGGTGCCACGCACGCACCGCTGCAGGTTCCAGAGCCCTGGATCAGCCGCTATCACGGTCACTTCTCTCAGGGCTGGGACCAACTTCGGGAGGAAACACTCCAGCGCCAGAAGGCGCTCGGGGTCGTTCCCGCCGATGCACGGCTGACGGCGCGGCAGGAGGGTATTCAAGCCTGGGACAGCCTTGGCGCGGATGAGCAGAT
>JBGTGB010000385.1:0-13421 GCA_041746975.1 Haliea sp.
GCCTCCAACCGACTCCAGCCCCAGAAGCTTGCGGGCCCCCGCCAGCAGGTCCTGGCGACCCTCGGCACTGGCGCGTTTGAGGCCCGCAGTGGGGGCATGGATCAACTTGTTGGTAATACCGCGTGCGAGCTGGGCCACGATCTGCTGCGGATCGTCCCCGCGAGCCAGGCCGCGCAGCGCGCGCTGCACCTCCTGCTCGCGGATGGTTTCCGCCAGGTCACGGTACTGGCGCACCGTGTCCACGGCGCCCAGGCTGCGGATTTCCTCCAGCACCTGGGCGACGCCCTCGTCAATCAGCAGGTCTGCCTTGCGCGCCTCGCTCTGTCGGCTGCGGAGATTTTGCTCGACGATTTCCCGCAGGTCGTCCACGGTGTACAGGTAGATGTCGGAAAGCTCTGCGACCTGGGGCTCAATGTCACGCGGTACAGCGATGTCGACCATCAATATGGGCCGGTGCTTGCGCGCCTTGATGGCCTGCTCGACAGCCCCCTTGCCGAGGATGGGCAGCTGGCTGGCGGTAGAGGTGATCACGATATCCGAGTGCCGCAGATGTTCAGGAATATCCGCCAGCAATACCGCCTCCGCACCAAATTTCTGCGCCAGCTCGCGGGCGCGTCCCACCGTGCGGTTGGCGATGACTATGCGGCGAACTCCGGCCTCGACCAGGTGCCGGGCTACCAGCTCTATCGTTTCGCCGGCTCCCACCAGCAACGCGTCGCAGCGGCTCAAGTCGGAAAAAATGTGCCCGGCCAGGTCCACAGCGGCATAGGCCACCGAGACCGGGTTCTCGCCAATAGCAGTGTCGGTGCGCACCTTCTTGGCAATCGCAAAGACTCTCTGGAACAGGCGGTCGAGATCGCCGCCGATAGTGCCGGCCTCCAGCGCCACCGCATAGGCTGACTTCAACTGGCCGAGGATCTGCGGCTCCCCCAACACCATGGAATCCAGCCCGCTTGCGACCTTGACCATATGCTGCAGCGCGGCGCCGGCTTCGTGGTGGTAGGCCGCCTGCCGCAACTCCTCGCCCGACAGGTGATGGTAGTTGGCCATCCATTCAATCAACCGGGCGGACTTCTCCGCCAGCCTGCTGTTTTCGGGAACCATGGCGTAGAGCTCGGTGCGATTGCAGGTAGAGAGAATGACAACCTCATCCAGCCCGGCCTGCTCGCAGGCATCCTCCATCGCTTCGACCACCTGTTCCGGGGCAAACGCCACCCGCTCGCGCACTTCCACACCGGCGGAGTTGTGGTTGATACCCAGGGCAATCAGGTTCATGGCGTGTGTGGTCGGCTCCCGTGGCGGTGGGCCATAAAAAGGCCGCGGTCCAAACCACATCTGGTGAAAATATTCGCAGATTCTAGCAAGTTACAGCCCAAAAGACAGGTGTTTACGTGTCTGATAACTGGAACCTCCGGAGGTCTCCGGAGTCCACTAGGGTTGGGATTAACGGCCCTTTTATGTCACTATTACCTCGTTTTCGCTGGATACCGATGCCTGCCCTGACCATGTTCCGACTGCTTCTGACATCTGCGCTGCTACTGGCGGTGTCCGGCTGCGTTACCGCGCCCGGGCAGGCACCAGAGTCGGCTGCCGCGGCGGACGCGAACGCCGAGGCCCGGGCAGCCGCGGCTGCAGTCGCTCCCGAGCCGCCAGAGCGAGCCTTCCCGGATGACAGCATCTACCCGCTGCTGGTCGCCGAATTCGCCCTGCGCCGCAGCGCTTATGATACGGCGCTCGGCAACTACCTGGAACAGTCCAACCGGCTCCGCGACCCGGGGGTCAGTGCCCATACCACACATCTGGCACAGTTCATGAAGCGCGAGTCCCAGGCCCTGGAAGCAGTGAAGCTGTGGGTGGAACTCGAGCCAGAGCATCCAGAGGCCAACAACACACTGGCCACACTTCTGATACGCCAGGGCCGGCCAGCGGCAGCGGTTCCCCACCTGGCGGTGGTCGCACGCCAGGGTCTGCAGCCCAACTTCCCGATTCTGCTGGGTGGATTTCGTGAGCTGTCCAAGGCGGACAAACAGGCACTGGCCGACGCCGTGGCAAGCCTGGCCGAGGACTTTGCCGACGACACGCGGCTGCTGCTGACCCGGGCCCTGATCCTCGACGAGCTGGAGCAGGGCGACGCCGCCAGCGCGGTGCTGGAGCAGCTGTTTGCACTGGAGCCCGGGCAACCCCAGGCCCTGCTCCTGGACGCCAAGTTGCGTCTGCAGGCGGACCATCCCGCACCCTTCCAGCGCGTCGAACAGGCACTGGTGGCGGCCCCAGACAACAGCGCGCTGCGGCTGCAGTATGCGCGCCTGCTGACCCGGTCCGATGCCGATGCCGCCCGTCGCCAATTCGAAATCCTGTCAGCGCAGTCGCCGCGGGACGGGGATCTGCTGCTGTCATTGGCGCTGCTCAACCAGGATCATGGCGACACGCTTGCTGCCAAGGCCTACCTGCGGCAGGTACTGGCCCTTGAACAGCGCGTTGACGAGGCCAACTACTATCTCGGTCGGATCGCCGAGGATGAAGGCCGGCCTGACGAGGCGATTGCCGCCTACAGTCGGGTGGAAGACCCGGACAGCCGGGAATTCTACAGCGCCCGCGGGCGGGTCGGCAGGATGCTGATCCAGCGCGGTGAAAGCAGCGCCAGCGCTGAGTTCTTCGACCTGCAACGGCAGGCCTACCCGGAGCAGCGCGCACAGCTTTACGCCCTGGAGGCGGAACTGCTGGTCCAGGCCAAGCTGTTCGACTCGAGCATGGCGCTGCTTAACCAGGCGCTGGCAGAGCTGCCAGATGCCACTTCCCTGCGCTACAGCCGCGCCATGCTGGGAGAGAGACTGGACGACATGGCGCTGATGGAATCCGATCTGCGCCACATCCTGGCGCAGAATCCAGACAACGCCACCGCGCTCAACGCCCTGGGATATACCCTCAGCAACCGGACTACCCGCTACGACGAGGCCTACACCCTGATTGCGCGCGCTCTCGCACTTTCCCCCGAGGAGCCCGCCATCCTCGACAGCATGGGCTGGGTGTTATTCCAGCAGGGCAAGGCACAGGAAGCGGTCGGTTACCTGCAGCGGGCCTGGGACGGCCTTCCCGACCCTGAGGTGGCCGCGCACCTGGGCGAAGTCCTGTGGTCTCTGGGCGAGCAGCAGGCGGCCTACAGCATCTGGCGCGAGGGACTGCTGCAGGACCCAGAGCACGAGGTGCTGCAGGAGACCCTGGAACGGCTGGACATCTCTGTCTCTGACCTGCGGCCACAGTGAGCCCCACCGGCATGGCCAGCTTGCGCCTGTTGCCGCTTTGCGTGTTGCTGTGGCTGACAGCCTGCGCAACGGGCCCGGCGCCGATAGCCGAATATCCCTGGCAGCTTCGGAGTCAGCAGCTAGTTGCCCTGAAGGACTGGAACGCGCGCGGAAAAATCGCCGTGCGCAGCGGCCAGCAGTCGGAATCCGCCAGCCTCGACTGGCAGCAGCGCGGCAGCGACACCAGGCTGCAACTCGCGGGTCCCATGGGCTTGCAGGCCACCGAAATTCACAGCGACGGCAGGGAACTGGTAATCCAGCGCGGCGAAGAGCGGACAAGGCTGGACATTTCCACGCCTGACGCAGTGCGCCTGCACACGGGCTGGGACCTGCCACTACAGGCACTGCCCTACTGGCTCAAGGGCGTACCCGCGCCCGAGCCCCGTGCCACGGCTCTGGATGTCGTCGACGAGATGCTGCAGCAGCTCGAGCAGGACGGCTGGATCGTTCGCTACGAACGCTACCAGCAGTTCGGTGACTACCTGCTCCCCACCCGGTTGAGCATTGAGCGCGGAGATACCCGGGCGCGGCTTATTATCCAGGACTGGCAGCCAGGAGCCGGCTGATGACCTCCGAACTGGTATTGCTGTCACCGGCCAAACTGAACCTGTTCCTGCACGTCACCGGGCGCCGCGACGACGGCTACCATACCCTGCAAACCGTTTTTCAGCTGCTGGACTGGGGCGACAGCATGCACTTCACTCCCGATCGCAGCGGCCGGGTGCGACTGGACATGCCCGGTATCGACCTGCCCGCCGAGGAAAATCTTATTCTGCGCGCCGCCCGCCTGTTGCAGCGGGGTAATCTCGGCGCGGGCATCGTCTGTGACAAACGCATTCCCATGGGCGGCGGCCTGGGTGGCGGCTCCTCGAATGCCGCCACCACCCTGCTGGCCCTCAACCACCTCTGGCAACTGGGGCTGGAGCAGGCTGAGCTGCAGACTCTGGGAGCCGAACTGGGGGCGGACGTACCGGTGTTCGTGGCAGGGCACAGTGCCTGGGCCGAGGGTATCGGCGAGCAACTAACCCCCATCGCCTTGCCCGAAGCGTGGTACCTTGTGCTCAAGCCTGCCTGCTCGGTGCCGACAGGGGAAATTTTTTCCAGCCAAGAATTGACACGAGACACCCCGCCAATCACAATAGCCGCCTTTTTTCAGGGGGTCTACCGCAACGACTGCGAGTCGGTGGTGGTGGCCAGATATCCTGAAGTCGGGGACGCGCTGGAGTGGCTTCAGGACTTCGCCTCGGCGAGGCTGACCGGCACCGGCGCCTGCATTTTTGCCGCCTTTGGCAGCCAGCGCGAGGCTGTCACGGTGCAAGCGCAGGTCCCGCCGCGGTGGACGAGCTTCACCGCCCGCGGCGTTGACGTTTCGCCAGTACTGACGGCACTGGCCTGAAGAAACAGAATTATTGGGGTGTCGCCAAGTGGCAAGGCACCGGGTTTTGATCCCGGCATTCGTAGGTTCGAATCCTACCACCCCAGCCATACGAAATAGCTTCGTGGCAGGATCGCAGTTCGCGGCTGTAACGAAGCGGGAAGCCGACAGGCCCACCCCCGCCCATTGTCCCCAGGAGAGAAGTGCCGTGTCCTCCAAGCTGATGGTCTTTACCGGCAATGCCAATCCGGAGCTGGCGCAGAAAATTGCCAGCCGTCTTTATCTGTCACTGGGCAAAGCCAGTGTCGGTAAGTTCAGTGACGGTGAGATTGCGGTAGAGCTGAACGAAAACGTCCGTGGCAAGGATGTTTTCGTGGTGCAGCCCACCTGTGCGCCGACCAATGACAACCTGATGGAGTTGCTGGTCATGATTGACGCGCTGCGGCGGGCTTCGGCGGCGCGGATCACAGCGGTGGTGCCCTATTTCGGCTACGCCCGCCAGGACCGTCGGGTGCGTTCCGCGCGAGTCCCGATCACTGCCAAGGTGGTGGCGGACATGATGGTCACGGTAGGGGTCGACCGGGTACTGACGGTCGACCTGCACGCGGAACAGATTCAGGGTTTCTTTGGCTGCCCGGTGGACAACGTCTACGGCTCGCCGATCCTGAACACCGATATCCTGGCGTGCAACTATGAGAACCTCATTGTGGTGTCGCCGGACATCGGCGGTGTGGTCAGGGCGAGGGCGATTGCCAAGCAGCTGGACGATGCCGACCTGGCGATTATCGACAAGCGCCGGCCGCAGGCCAATGAGGCCCAGGTCATGAACCTGATCGGTGAAGTAGACGGCCGTATCTGCCTCCTGGTAGACGACATGGTCGACACCGCCGGCACCCTGTGCAAGGCTGCTGACGCCCTCAAGGAGCGCGGCGCCGACAAGGTTGTGGCCTACTGTACCCACGCGGTGCTCTCCGGACGCGCCCTGGAAAACATACACGGCTCCCAGCTCGACGAACTGGTAGTCACAGACACGATTCCCCTGAGTGCGGAAGCCCGAACGGTAACCAAGATCCGCCAGCTGACCATTTCGGACCTGCTGGCAGAGTCGATACGCCGGGTGTCCAACGAGGAATCCATTAGCGCGCTGTTCCAGTAGGGGCAGTGTAAACCAAGCCCACTGTTGCGCCGGTCGCAGGCAAGACAGTGTCATCAAAGGAGTCCAGACAATGTCTGACCAATTTGAACTGTACGCAGAGGTGCGTGAGGACCTGGGGAAAGGTGCGAGCCGCCGCCTGCGTCGTCTCGCTGATCAGGTCCCGGCCATCATTTATGGTGCCGACAAAGATCCACAGCCCCTGTCCCTCATCCGCAAGGACCTGGAAAAAGCCCTTGAAAATGAGGCCTTCTTCTCCCACGTGCTGGTAATCAACGTTGCCGGCAAGAAAGAGAAAGCCATCCTCAAGGACCTGCAGCGTCACCCGGCGCGGAACAGCGTTACCCACGCTGACTTCCTGCGTGTGAATGAGAAGGTGGCGATCAAGATGAATGTGCCTATCCACTTCCTGAACGAGCAGACCTGCCACGGGGTCAAGGTGCAGGGCGGTGTGATCCAGCACCAGGAGACCGACATCGAAGTCCTCTGTCTGCCCAACGATATCCCCGAGTACCTTGAAGTGGATATGGCAGAGGTGCAGATCGGTGACATTATCCACCTGTCCGACATCGTCCTGCCTGAAGGGGTCGTCTCGGTTGCTCTTTCCCTGGGTGAGGACCACGACCTGGCAGTCGCTTCCGTAAATGCACCGAGAGTCGTCAGCGATGACGAAAGCGAAGACGACGACTCTTCTTCATCTGCGGACGAGAGTTCAGACAGCAGCGAGGACTAATCTCTCGCGCGAGCGAGGCACTGGCGTTGGCAAACTCTATTTCCATGATTGCCGGACTGGGCAACCCGGGCAGCGACTACCGGGGAACCCGTCACAACGCCGGTGCCGATTTCGTCGAAGCACTGGCGCACCAGCATGGTGTGACCTTGCAGGTCGAATCCCGTTTTTTCGGGCTCACAGCCCGCATTCAATGCTCAGGTCACGACCTGCGCCTGCTCATTCCTGCGACCTTTATGAACCGGTCCGGCCAGGCCGTTGCCGCTATGGCCAGCTTCTATAAAGTGGCACCTGAGGCCATACTGGTGGCCCACGATGAGCTGGACATCCCTCCCGGAACAGCAAAGTTCAAACGCGGCGGCGGCCACGGTGGCCACAACGGGCTCCGTGATATCGTGTCCTGTCTCGGGAACAACAACAGCTTCGCGCGGCTGCGCGTCGGCATTGGCCATCCGGGCCATGCGTCCAAGGTCACGGGGTATGTGCTCGGCAGGCCAACAGCGGTCGAGCGGGAGAAGATGGATGCCAGCATTGACGCCGCAATGGCCGCCCTGCCCTTCCTGCTGGCCGGCGAGGATACCCGGGCGATGACCCAACTTCACGGCTTCAGTGCAGCCTGAGCTGCGCAGCGGGCCCTCAAACACGTTTTCGATTACAGGATGCACACATGGGTTTCAAATGCGGAATTGTTGGGCTGCCCAACGTCGGCAAGTCCACTCTGTTCAACGCCCTGACCCGGGCCGGCATTGATGCAGAGAATTTCCCCTTCTGCACCATCGAGCCCAACGCCGGCGTGGTGCCGGTGCCCGACCCGCGCCAGCAGCTTATTGCCGCCATCGTCAAGCCGCAGCGGGAAGTCTCCACCACCATGGAGTTTGTCGACATTGCCGGGCTGGTCGCGGGTGCTTCCAAGGGCGAAGGCCTGGGCAACCAGTTCCTGGCGAATATCCGCGAGACTGACGCCATCGCCCACGTGGTGCGCTGCTTCAATGACGACAATGTGATTCACGTCGCCAACCGGGTAGACCCGCGCTCGGACATCGACGTGATCAATACCGAGCTGGCGCTGGCGGATCTGGAGAGCTGTGAAAAGCAGCTGCAGCGGGTAACGCGCAATGCCAAGGGCGGTGACAAGGAGGCCATTGCGCTGAAGGCACTGCTGGAAAACAAGCTGCTGCCACACCTGAACGAAGCACTGCCGGTGCGCTCGCTGGCGCTGGAGGACGCCGAGCGGGCGCTGGTCAGAACCCTGCACCTGCTCACCGTGAAGCCAACCATGTACATCGCCAATGTTGATGAAAGCGGCTTCGACGACAACGCCTACCTTGATACTGTTCGCGAAATTGCTGCCAGCGAGGGCGCAATCGTCGTCGCCATCTGCAACAAGCTGGAGTCGGAGATCGTCGAACTGGAGGACTCCGAGCGTCAGGAGTTCCTGCAGGACCTGGGGATGGAAGAGCCCGGCCTGGACCGGGTGATTCGCGCCGGCTACCAGCTACTCAATCTGCAGACCTATTTCACCGCCGGGGAAAAAGAGGTGCGCGCCTGGACGGTGAAGGTCGGCGCCACCGCGCCGGAGGCCGCCGGTGTCATTCACACGGATTTCCAGAAGGGCTTTATCCGCGCCGAGGTCATCAGCTACGAGGACTTCATCGCCTACAAGGGCGAACAGGGCGCCAAGGATGCCGGCCGCTGGCGCCTGGAGGGCAAGGAATACATCGTCAGGGACGGCGATGTAATCCATTTCCGCTTTAACGTCTGAACCCCGCCAGGGTACAAGTCACGGCGGGGGAAGCGCTTGCGCACAGAGTAAGTGAATCGCAACCGGCGCTATAACGTTATCATCAGCATCAATGCAGCTCGCCAGCCACGCTATATGTCCTGAGATTTGATTAACGGAGGGATGGGAATGAGTTAGAAGCCTGACCGCGAGGCTGGCGACAGGGCGGCAATCGGCGCCTCCGACTATCAGAACGCCGCTAGTGCCATCATGACTTTCCCAGTTTGCCAATCCGTCGTGCGGCTACCGCAGTGATGAGCACCGCAAGTGCAGCAATCAGGACCGCCGGCATCGCCGGCACTGAGATCGCCCCTACAATGCTACCCCAGATCGATTCACCCCAGTTCTCGGCGCCCCACTCAAAAGCGGCCGCGGGCATGCTGGGCAAAAGCAATCCAAGTGGCGCGAGCCAGCCAACGGAGCGCGAAACGGACAACGTATTCTGCATTGGTTTAGTCCCTGATTTATTGTGATGGTGGAACCTGGACGAGAACATCGCTGATGATACAGGTTATTGTCCGCCAATGGGTTTAAATCACGCTATCGCGCGTCGTGACAGCATCTCTGTTCGCATCTGACTCAGCTGCTGAAGGAACTCGTCGAGATGCTCATTTTCCATGGACAACCTCACTCAAGCTTACCGTGGTACACCGGCGCGAACCCACCACCCGGGGTGCGGAAGTTGGTGGTCTGGCCCTGATACAATCGCGCCGCCACCCACTGCACCGCGCCTTCATAGACATAGTTGCGCAGGTCATACTTGAATACCAGCGGCGTGGTTCCACCCAGGGCGAGGCGCTCTCCCGGTGGCACCAGCGCCTGGGCCACAAAGTCTCCCTCCAGAATTTCATTCCACACCCGCCTGGTGATCTTGTCACCGCGCCAGGCGGCCTTGCTCCCGTATCCACTAGCGGGCTTGAAAAACAGCCCTTTGCGCTCGGCCCACAGGCGATCAGCGTCGGCGGGATTAACGACTTCAGTGTGGGGGATGCCCTGCAGGAGAGTCTGTTGCAGGGGTTTGGGCACCTGCATAGCCTCCAGCTCCAGAGGATCGGTAAGCAGCGCCAGATTGCGCTTGTCCGCGTACAGGGCATGCGCCTGCGGATGGGGCGTCAGCACCACCGCGTTGGCGAGGTAGGCATCGCGAATAGCGGAACTGCTGACCTTCTCCAGCATAAAGTCTGTCAGCCGGTTGTAGACCAGGTCAATGGGCCTGGACTCCGCCCAGAGCTCACCGTTACTGAAATGAAGCTGCTCCGGCGCCACGATGACAGCCTCGATATTGCTGCGCTGAAACAGCTGCCGAAACAACACGAATTCAGAATAGAGATATTGTTCCGCCGGATTTTCATCCACAATCGCTATGGATCGGAGCGGGCGGTCACGATCCGACAACTGCCACTCCCGCCGGAACATGGCGACAATGGCCTGCTCCAGCTGCACAGCGTTCACAGCGGTGGGAATCAGGTCGGCCACCTCCGGACAGCAGGCGCGCTGGGCCCGCGCCAGTACGGCATTGAGCAGGGCGCCGCCGGAGTTGGTATTTATTTCGATCAGCCCAACCGACTCGGCGCCAAGGTGAAAATCGTACCCCATAAAGACACCCTTGGCGCCACCAGGATCATGACGGGCTATGGCCGGGGCGGAGTCGAGCACCCTTTGTCGCCAGGGGAGGGACCTCACCACCGTCTCGACTGCGTCAATGACGGCGGTCATGCGCCGGATGTGATCGTCCGCAACAAACACGGGCTGCGCAGAAAAAAGATAGGGGCAGCGTTCCCGGGTCAATTGGTACAAGCCCGCCTCTCCCAGTTCCGTTTCCAACGCCCGGCTTAGCGAGACCTCATCCAGGCTCACACAGAAGGCCATTTCATTCATTGCATAGCACTTCCGTTCCCTGCTTCTGGTGAGGAGTGGGAGCGCCTTGCGCCGGGGAGCCAGAGAGAGATCAGCACAGTCGCCACAAGCATACCCGTGGAAATCCACAGGCAGGCAGCCAGCCCGCCCGTACCCTCGCCGGCCAGCTGGAACACCCAGCCCGAGAGCACCGTACCAACAAGCCGTCCCATGGCGTTGGCCATGTAGTAAAAACCGACATCCAGTGAGACGCCGTCGCGGCCAGCATAGCTGACGATGAGATAGCTGTGTAGCGAAGAATTGACCGCGAACAGCAGTCCGAACAGGAACAGGCCGCCAATGAGGACGGTAGCGGGATCCAGCTCCGCGCCCAAGCCCAACGCGATCGCCGCGGGCATCAGTGCCAGCCCGGCCGCCCACAGCTCGGCTGAGCGTCCATCCGGCACTGAACCTTTGGCACGCCCGGTTATCCGCGGTGCGATTGCCTGCACTGCACCGTAGCCGATGATCCAGAGCGCAAGAAAGCCACCGGTCTGGCTATGGTTCCAGCCCAGTGATTGCGACAGGAATACCGGCAGAGCCACGACGAACCAGACATCCCGGGCGCCAAACAGCAACATGCGTGCCGCAGAGAGAATGTTGATTGCGCGGCTCTTGGACAATATATCGCGAAACCTCGGCTTGTGCTTCGCTTTGCCTAAATCCTGTTGCAGGAAGACCAGACTAGCCAGCCATACCAGCCCCAGGGCCACAGCCATTGCTCCCACGGCGCCGGCAAAGCCCAGCCACATCAAGAGCATACCGCCAAGGAAGAAACCCGCTCCCTTGAGCGCATTCTTCGAGCCAGTGAGAATGGCGACCCACTTGTACAGAGTGCCCTGCGCAGCGGCCGGCACCAGCAGCTTGATTGAGCTCTTGGCGCTCATCTTGTTCAGATCCTTGGCGATCCCGGACAGCGCCTGGGCCGCCATGACCCAGGGCACTGTCAGCATTGCCCCGGGCACCAGCATGCGCAGGGCGCCATCGGTCAGGGTGAAAGCCCAGTAGTTGCCGGTGACCACCAGGTACTGACGAACCTCAGGGGACAGGTGGCTCAGCATGATTATGCGCCCAGGTCTGAGCGCCCGACTTTCAGCGCGAGTTCCGCGGTGGTTGCCGTTTCCACCTCGAAAACACAATCGGTCAGCGAAGCATTCGCCAAAGGCACCCGCACCGCGTGGCCATTAAGTCGCCCTTTTAGCTCGGGGAAGATTTCAGTAATCGCAGCTGCGGAACCGGTGGTGGTGGGAATCAGGCTCATACCGCAGGCACGGGCGCGGCGCAGGTCCTTGTGCGCAGCGTCGAGGATAGTCTGGGTGTTGGTCACGCTGTGAGAAGTGGTCATGCTGCCATGGCGAATCCCCAGGTGCTCGTGAATCACCTTGACCACCGGAGCCAGGCAGTTGGTGGTACAGGAGGCTGCAGTGACGATCTGGTGGGATTCTGGCTCAAAGAGGTGATCGTTCACGCCCATCACGACGTTCAATACCCCCGGATCTTTGACCGGAGCGGTGACTACCACTCGCTTGCCCCCCTGGACCAGATAGGCGTTCAGCACCTCGACCGTTTTCTTCCTGCCGCTGGCCTCGATAAGCACATCGCAGCCTGACCAGCCCGTATCCTCGATTCGGCTATTGCGACTGATGCCGATGCGCTGTCCGGCCACATCAATCCCGTCGCCTGCCGCGCTCGCCTGATGACCCCAGCGACCGTGCACGGAGTCAAAGTTCAGCAGATGAGCGAGCGTGTGCGGATCCCCGGCAGGGTCATTAATATGAACGGATTCCAAGTCAGGCCAGTCCCAGGCGGCGCGTAACACCAGCCGACCGATGCGGCCAAAGCCATTGATGCCAATTCTGATGCTCATAGCCCGCTCCAGAGGCAGGCTGTGTCAGGACCCACGGCAGTCCAGGCCCATATTGGCCTCAATGACCGCCAGGTCCTCTTCATCGGTGAGCCCATCCAGATTGAAGTCATACCAACTGGAGCGACCCTCATTCAGCTGGCTGAAGTACTCCCAGTTAGTGATGTCCTCCTGGTCGACAACTCCATCATTATTGCCATCGCCTGTGCATTCGATTTCACTGGCTTCCAGTTGCTCCAGCGCCGTGCCAAGAGACTGGTAGGCCTGCATCTGCCGCTCGGAGAGCTGGGCATTCAGCAGCAGGTTGAGCTCCGGGTTGTCGAGCCTGGGAATGGGTACATCCTGATCGATCCGATAGAACTCATCGGTGGATTCAAGCTCCCCGGTCACGCAGTCGCGGCGCGCAATTCTCAGCAGCTTGAACTCTGCGTCGCGAATCGCTGCCTGGGATTCCGGCAGCACATCCGCCGTTGCTTCACCCTGCTCGACCAGGTAGTCATTGACCGCACAGCAGGTTGACACACCTTCAGGCCCGGCAGCACCGTTCGGGCCGTACCAGGTGCCACCCTGGTCGGCGCAGACACCCTTCTGCGGAAACAGCTGCACACAGATGTTGTAGGCCGCGATAACGCAGGGCGGCGGCAGAGCGGCTTCGGTGGAGCTCAGGTTGGTACCCAGCGCAGAATAGTTGACCTCCCGGATCGATTCCCGACCGGGTTCGGTCAGGTACGGGACCATCGATACTGCATCGAGTTGCCGGAACGCCGGCACGGCCTCGCGGATATCGCTGTCTGCCAACTCGGCAAACAGGCTGAACAGGTCGGTCACATTCACCATGTGAGGAACATCGCGGTTCGGTTCCACCACCATGGGGCCGGAGACCAGCATGGGCACCCAGATCCCCGTTTGGTAGGGAAAGCCCTTGGCCAGGGTCGGGTTGAACGGTGCCTTGACGCTCGGCCCATAGGTGCCATTGTCACCGACGATAACGATAGCGGTGTTGGTTTCCTCGGGGCGATAACGCAGGGATCCATCGTCCTCCAGTTCCGCCAAACCTGATTCCACCAGCAGGCGCCCGATCTCGTGGTCCAGGGCTTCCAGCATCTGGTTAGACAGTACGCGTTGCTGCGGCACATCCTCACAATCGAAAGCGCCGACCGCCGCGGAGCCTTCAGCTAACAGCGACTCAGGCGGCGGCTGGATGGGCGTGTGAATTGCGGAGTAGCCGACGCTGAGCATCCAGGGCTGTGTCGATGCCTGGCGATTTATCCAGCTGATGGCGCGGTCGGTCTCCATGATAGTGCGGTAGCCGCGGCTGCCG
>JBGTGB010000386.1:0-6086 GCA_041746975.1 Haliea sp.
ACGTCCTGGTACTTGAGCTTTTTCGGGCTGGGGGAGGGCGCCGGCAGCTTGGGCTGCGCGTCCTTGGGCACGGCTTCGATCTTGTTGATGGCGTGGTAGCCCACCGGGTCCAGCTCCGCTGGCGCGAAGCCCTTGCCCTTCATGGTGCGGATATGCAGGAACTGGGGGCCTTCCAGGTCCTTCATGTTCTCCAGGGTCTGCAGCAGCTGCGGCAGGTCGTGGCCGTCCAGGGGGCCGATATAGTGCCAGCCCAGCTCCTCGAACAGGGTGCCGGGGGCGACCATGCCCTTCATGTGTTCTTCCGCGCGCTTGGCCAGGTCCCAGGCCGGGCGGATGCGCTTGAGCACTTTCTTCGAGCCCTCGCGCATGGCGATGTAAGTCTTGCTGGCCCAGAGCTTGGCGAAGTAGGTGGCGAGGCCGCCGGTGTTGTGGCCGATGGACATCTGGTTGTCGTTGAGGATGCAGAGCATATTCGGGCGCACGTGGCCGGCGTGGGCCAGGGCCTCTATGGCCATACCGCCGGTGATGGCGCCGTCGCCAATTACCGCGATAACCTTGCGCGCTATTCCCTGCTGCTGCGCGGCCAGTGCCATGCCCATGGCGGCGGAGATGCTGGTGGAGGAGTGGCCGACGCCGAAGGTGTCGTACTCGCTCTCGGCGCGCTTGGGAAAGCCGGACAAGCCGCCGGACTGGCGGATGCTGTGCATCTGCTGCATGCGCCCGGTCAGGATTTTGTGCGGGTAGGTCTGGTGTCCGACGTCCCAGACGATGCGGTCGTGGGGCGTGTTATAGATGGTGTGCAGGGCAATGGTCAGTTCGACTACCCCGAGCCCCGCGCCAAAATGCCCGCCGCTCTGGCCTACGGTATACAGCAGGTAGGCGCGCATTTCCTCGGCCAGGCTGAGCAGTTCCTCTTCGTCGAACTCGCGCAGGGGCTTGCCCTGGTCGATGGCGCTCAGGATCGGGGTCGACGGTAGTGTGGCGGGGATTTCGCTCAACATCGCCGAATTCTAGCGCATTCGTGGGGGGATGTGACCACAATTTGTGCGTTTCTGCGGAAACGGGTTTTGGGCTCGTGGTTGGTGCTCCGCGTGCTTTTTCATCAGATGTGGCCATGTGCTTGTCAGCTTTGGTGTTGTGTTGCAGAGTGATCGAACCAGATAGGGGCATTGATGCCGGCTGCCAGGGAGGGCGCCATGGTGGCACTGCTGGACCCGAAAAACGATTACGTGTTTAAGCGCCTGTTTGCGGGTGATCCGGAGCTCACCGTGGCGCTTATCAATGACCTGCGCCAGGATTTGCCGACGGTGGCGTCGGTGGAGATTCTCAACCCCGTCATCAGCGCCAGCGAACTCAGCGGCAAGGGGATCGTTCTGGATGTGCGCGCTCGTTGCGTTGACGGCCACCAGTACAACATCGAGATGCAGGTGCAGCGGCAGCTTGACTGGGGCTCCCGCAGCCTGTTTTACCTGGCTCGCCTGCTGTCCCAGCAGCTGAGTGCCGGGGAGGAGTACCGGTCGGTGGCTAGCGCTATCGGCATCCACCTGCTGGATTTCGACCTGTTTACAGAGAGCAGGACGGAGCGAGGGCAGGCCCTGTGGCGGTTTGAGATGCGCGATGCCACCCAGCCTGACGTAACATTGGGAAGCGAGCTACAATTGACCGTGATTGAGCTCAAAAAAGCAGACCGGCTGGGGCAGCTGCAGGGCCCGGCGAGCGACTGGGTCCGCTTTTTCGAACATTGGCGGGAGGAAACCGTGATGGGTGATGTGACGCACGAACCGGTAAAGAAGGCGATGGGCAGCATCCGCCAGCTGAGTGCCGACGAGGAAGCCCAGCGTCTGGCTGAGGCCCGCGAGTGGGGCCGCATTAACTGGAACCTGAGTGTCGGTGCTGCGCGTCGAGAGGGGGTGAAGCAAGGTCGGGAGCAGGCCCTGCGCAGTACCCTTGCCCAGCTGCTCAGTCAGCGCTTCGGCACATTGCCCGATTGGGCGGTGGATGATCTGGCGGCCGCAAATGCCGATCAGCTTAACGCCTGGACGGGCAGCGTGCTGTCGGCCGGCAGTCTGGAAGAGCTGCTCGGGCGCCCGGGCTAAAAGCGTTTCCGCGGAGTCGTTTTTTGGTTATGAACGGCGCCGCGTGAAGAACAACAAAGGTATAAAGCAAGCTGCTGAATTCGAACGCTAGCAGTGCTACCTGCTAATCCTGCCGGGAGGTCAGGGCATCCTGCAACAACAGCCCCAGGCGCCCATACCCCGCGCTGTTGAGGTGCCGGCCCCCGGGCCGGAAGTAGCGCCCACTGGGGGTGCCGTCCAGTTCCTGCAGCAGCGGGTTGGGGTCCAGCACCGTGACCCGTGGCCGGCTCGCGGCCCACGCCCGTAGCGAGGCGGCAGCCTGGTCGATGGTGGCGAAATCCTGGGAATAGAACGGGGTTTTCACCGGCACAAAGACGATCAGGCGGCCGTCTTCGTGCAGCCGGCGATCTTTTTTTTCCAGCGCCTGAATGGCGGCCACCAGCGCTGGGGCATCCTTCTCGTCGCGCAGGTGGAATTCGCTGTTGCCGGGCAGCAACACCAAGGTCGCGGGGCGATAGAAGCCGATCAGGCGGTCATAGTAGTAGGTGACGTCCTCGACTATGGCGCTGCCCAGGCCGCGCATCAGCACCGGCTGCGGCGCCAGCAGCTCCGGCAGGCCCTGCCACAGTTTCACCTCGCGGCCTCCAACGATCAGCACCGGCTGATTCGGCAGTGCCGTGCGCTGGTCAGCGCGGGTATAGGCCCGCATTTCTTCCTCCCAGGCGGTGGGGGAATTCTGCATGGTCTGCAGGGTTTCCTCGGCGACGAGCCAGGCAAAATGCCCGATCGGGATCAGCAGCAGGACAATACAGACGTTGCGGATGACTTTCCAGGAATACACGGCAGGCTCCAGTGATGTTGCGCGGAGTTTGTCCCAAACCTCTGCAGCTGGCAATTGCGCTGCCCACTGGAGTGTGCGCTGGTTCGCAACCAAGGGCTACGCCAGCACCCGGGTTGTGACAGACGTCGCATGCCGCGCGCATCGGGTTGGCGCTCAGGCCATCTTAGGGGCAATATTTACTCATGATCTATCAACGCCACATACCGAACGAAGAACTGTTTGCATCGCAACTGGAAATGGTGATGCAGAACGGCCGTATCGCGAGCATTGTCGCCAACCTACTGGGGGTAGTGGCGGCGCTGGTGCTGTTCTGGCAGTTCGTGCCGTTTACCTGGCTGCTGCTGTGGGCCTCCTGTGTGCTGATTCTGCTGCTGGGGCGCTCGCTCTTTATGAGCAACGCCCTGGTGGAGCGGCACTACCAGCGCAATCCCGTGCGGGTCTACTGGGGCCTGCTGCTGGGCGCTACCCTGACAGGTCTGGTCTGGTCATCCGCCTTCATCCTGATGGCACCGCGGGTGCCGGACGCGCTGCAGCAGGTGTTCCTGCTGATGATCTTCATGATCAGCCTGCTCTCGGTGGGTGCGACCCTTGCCCTGCGGGAATACTTCCTGGCTCAGCTGTTTGCCGCGCTGTGGCCGATCGGCTGGTGGTGCCTGGTAAATTACTGGGAAAGTCCCTTCAACCTGCTGATCGGTTTCGTGACCCTGGCAGTCTGCGCGCTGATGCTGCTGATAAGCCACCGGGTGCACTCATCCATCCGCAACCTGATCTCGGTCAACTGGCAGCGCGAGACGATGTCCCGGGAACTCGCGAACCTGACTGACAGCCTGCGTGACCGCAACCGCCAGCTGCGGGATGCCCGCCGCCAGCTCACTGACCTCGCCAATGTCGATGAGCTGACCGGCCTCGGCAACCGGCGTCTGGTGAACCGGGTGCTGCAAGAGGAAATCAACCGCGCCCGACGCAACGGCGGCACCCTGGCGGTGATCCTGCTGGATGTTGATCACTTCAAGCCCTACAACGATACCTACGGTCACATCGCCGGCGACAAAGTATTGCAGCAGCTGGCGGATGTGATGCAGCGGGCGCTGACCCGCGCCGGCGAAGTGGTGGCACGCTACGGCGGCGAGGAATTTATCCTGATCCTCCCCGGCGCCAACGAGGAGACCGCCCTGCGTACCGCCGAGCGCCTGCGCCAGCTGGTGGTTGAGGAGCACATCCCCCACGGGGAGTCACCGGTAGCGCCCCATATCACCGTCAGCCAGGGCCTGGTGTCGCTGTCTCCCGGTGGCGAAGTAATCCCCGGCGACATGGTTCGCCTCGCCGACCAGGCCCTGTACCGGGCCAAGGATGAGGGGCGCAACGCGATTGTGGTGGCTGATTAGTCCCCTCAGTCCCCAGGCTGCTCCTTGAACCGGTGAATCTGCCGCCGCTGCTTTTTGGTAGGGCGGTGCGCGGGCCTGTCGATCATGCCGCCGGCGGCCTTGCGCGCAGCCGCTTCACTTTCCCGTCTGGCGACACTGGCCTCTGTCTCGGTGTACAGCTGCTGCGCTTCAGGGGCGCCGCGGCGCTGGTCTGACAGGGCCTCGACTACTATTTCACGCTGGTCCCAGCCCTGGCGAATTTGCAGGCGATCACCCACCGCGACTTCCTTCGACACCTTCACCCGCTGCCCGTCCAGCTGCACCTTGCCGCCCTCGATGGCGGCCTTGGTCAGGCTGCGGGTCTTGAAGAAGCGCGCCGCCCACAGCCACTTGTCCAGCCGCACCTTAACGGATTCGTTCATCCCGAGCTGTGCGCCGCGCCCGTGCGAGACAGGCTGCCGGGCATGATTTCGTCGAAGTGATGGATACCGGGAAATCGGGTATCAACCCGCTTCTGGTGCTGGCTGTCGGGCTGCAGCAGGGTGAGTAGATGGGCGATGCCGTACTGGCGCGCGGATTCCAGCACGCTCTCGGTATCGTCGATCAGCAGGGTGCGGTCGGGGTCGAAGGGGTGCAGACTCTGCAGCGCGTGCCAGAAGGCCTGCTCCTCCTTCGGCGCCTGCAGCTCATGGGATACCACCACGCGGTCAAACCAGGCGGTGATGTCGATCTGCGACATCTTGATGTCCAGGGTCTTGCGGTGAGCGTTGGTGACCAGCACGACCTCGCAGGGCCCTGCGTGCAATTGCTGCAGAAACTCCAGCGCGAAGGGGCGCAGGCTGACCATGTGCTGGATTTCCCGCTTCAGCGCCGGGACATCCATGTCCAGCTGGGCACTCCAGTAGTCCAGGGAGTACCAGTCCAGGGTACCCTGCTGGCCACCAAAGCGCCCGTGCAGGGTGGCGGTGGCGTCGGCTTCGGGAATGCCGTTCTTGGCGGCATACAGGCGCGGCAGGTGGTCCATCCAGAAATAGTTGTCGAAGTGCAGGTCCAGCAGGGTGCCGTCCATGTCCAGCAGAACAGTGTCGATGCAATCCCAGTCAATCATGCTTGCGGGTGACCGTTGCGGGTGGCGCGCCATTATGCCTGTTATAATCACCTCCTTTCCACAGGGATATCTGTCTTGACCGATCTCAACACTCTCGTCCAGCCATTGTTGCGGCTCTGTTTTGAGGCCGGGGAGTTGATCTGCCAGCACTACCACGCCCCGGGCGACAGCGGCCTCAGCGCCAAGGCGGACGATTCCCCCCTGACCCACGCGGACCTGGATTCCCATGTCCACCTGCGCGACGGGCTCGCGCAATTGACACCGGGTCTGCCCCTGCTGTCAGAGGAATCATCCGCTGGAACCAAATCCCAGCGCCACAGCTGGCCGCGCTACTGGCTGGTGGACCCGCTGGATGGCACCAAGGAGTTTGTCGCCGGCACCGGCGAGTTCACCATCAATATCGCCCTGGTCGAAAACCACCGGCCGGTGCTGGGCGTTCTTTATGTCCCCCTGCAGAAACAAGCCTTTGTCGGCATCCCCGGCGACTTTGCCGCGCGCTTCAGTACCGGCGACGGCCTGACCTGGGAGCGCCAACTGCTGGATACCGCGTCGCTGGCAGAGGAACACGCCAGCGGCGGCCTGACTGTGCTCGCAAGCCGCCGCCACCGCAACAGCCAGCTCGATGCCTGCCTGGCCTGGCTGGACGCCCGTCGCGGTCCGCTGCAGCGGGAAAACAGCGGCAGTGCACTCAAGTTCTG
>JBGTGB010000387.1:0-1572 GCA_041746975.1 Haliea sp.
GATCTCGGCGCAGAGGTCGTCAAGATCGAGCCACTCAAGGGCGACAACACCCGCCGGCTAAAAGGCTCCGGCTCGGGTTATTTCGCCATGTACAACCGCAACAAGCGCAGTCTGTGTCTGGATCTGAAGTCGGAGCAGGGGCTGGAAGTAACCAGGAAATTGATCGCCCAGGCCGATATCGTTATCGAGAACTTCCGCCCCGGCGCCCTGAAAAAAATGGGTCTGGATTATGAGACGCTCTCAAAGATCCATCCGCGCCTGATCTATTGCTCACTGAAGGGCTTCCTCAGCGGCCCCTACGCGCACCGGACCGCTCTGGACGAGGTGGCACAGATGATGGGCGGCCTCGCCTATATGACCGGGCTACCAGATCGTCCAATGCGGGCCGGCTCTTCGGTCATAGATATCACCGGAGCCATGTTCGGCGTGATCGGAATTCTTGCGGCCCTGGAGGAGCGTCATCACAGCGGCATGGGCAAGGCAGTGACCAGCGCTTTGTACGAAACCACTGCGTTCATGGTTGGCCAGCACATGGCCCAATGTGCGGTGACCGGGGAAGCTCCACCCCCAATGTCCATTCGCCGTTCCGCCTGGGGTGTCTATGACATATTCGATACCGCCGACAAGGACAAAGTATTCGTAGCCGTTGTGAGCGACACCCAGTGGCGCCTGTTCTGCAAGAACTTCGGCCTTGAGGAATTTGCCAGTGACCCATCCCTGGCCGAAAACAGCGGTCGCTTTGAGCAGCGTGACCGCATCATTCCGGCCATCGCCACTTTGTTTCTGCAACTGTCCAAAGCTGAACTGATGGCCAGGCTGGACAGCACCGGTCTTCCCTATGGCCCCATAAACAGACCACAGGATCTGTTCGACGACCCACAGCTGAATGCAAACGGCTTGCTGGATATGGCGCTGCCGGGCGGGGGCAGAGCAAAGTTGCCTGCGCTGCCCCTGGAGATGGGCGGCAACAAATTTGGCCTGCGCTATGACCCTCCGGTCGAGGCCAGCCACACAAGAGACACCCTGCGGGGTGCAGGATTCAGTGACAAAGCCATTGCAGAGATGGTCGCGGCGGGAGTGCTGCGTGATGAACCCGAGCTACCGTGATGCAGCGGCATCTGATCGGTAGCAAGCGGAGCTGACTGGCGCCTGGGAGCGGCGTCTTGGCGCCTTCCATGCAGCACCGGCCGGAGGCGATCGCTATGGTCTGGTGCTGGCTGACGTAGCCCAAGCAACTACAGGCCTCGCTTGGCAGCGATAGCCATATCGTCTTGCTGTACAGGAAGCCACCGTGGCGCAGCTCAGGCGCTGGCAGCCTGCAGCACCTGAGGGGCGGGCCTGCGCACCTGGGTAATGGCAACCGCGGCAATGACAACCAGAACTACGAACACCTGAAAGGCCACGTCGTAATTGCCATACCGGGTGTACATGACTCCGGTCAACCAGATACCCAGGCCACCGCCAAAGCAGTCGAGCACAGTAATGGTGCCCAGGATCTTGCCCGCGGACTTGAGACCAAAGCAGTTGACGGCAGACAGTTGCAGCGTGGTGTAGACGCCACCCCAGCCGAGG
>JBGTGB010000388.1:0-3589 GCA_041746975.1 Haliea sp.
TGCTGTCACCGAGATAAACTTAGCCCAGAGAGGCAAGAAGAAGGCCGCGTAACCCGCTTCGCGGCCTAGCCCCACAGGGTCAACCAAAAGCGGACAACTCATGTGCTATAAAAACCGGACAGATCTATTTGCTACCAACACGGAGGCCGGAGGCCACTACCGATGGTCGACAAAGAATGTTACGCTCATTCTGCAGGGCCATTGGATGCCCCGCAGGATTCGAACCCTTGAAGTGAACCTTTTTGACGGTATTTCTGACGGTATCTGGGGCGAACGGAATAGCAAAAAGACCCTAAAAAACAATAGGTTATCGGAGCTATTCGGGCGGTCTCACACGACCAATTTGCAATGGTCCTTTCCGGTCACATAGGTGACAGTTTATTCCGGTACGCCGGCCGCCGAGGACATGGGTAACACTTTCGGAGCGAATGGGTTAACCCCCACCGGCTCCACCCTGTTCTCAGTCTCGTCAAAGAATCCTAGATCATAATACAAGAAGCTGACAAGCCAGATTTTGTCTTCAACTTCCCGTATTCCCACCGTTCACCCAGCAAATACCCTACTCAGGTTGAAATTGCATCTGCCGATACAGATCCTGCTGCACTGGGTCACAGGGACGGAGCGATCGTGGTAGGGGTACTCTGGCTCCTCAGGAGGCCGGTAAGCCCTTGCGGAAGGTGTCTACAGGTCGCCTCGGTGTTGTCCGTTTAACGACTGGTGCGGGCGCTCGTTGTAGTAAACCTGTACGAAATTTTTTGGAGCGGTTCCTGGTGGCAGGAGAGGCTATGCGGCAGTGGTTGGCCGAATGTCGGGGGACACAACCTTCACGCATAAGCTCGCAACCGCACGGACCAGACATCCCGCAGGAGGAAAGATGTCAACACTGAACTAATCTGAAACTAGAACAGGGCACCCCTATGAAGCTTGCCCGATTCATCCAGACGGAAATGCACCAGCTGCTCGAGGACTTTGCTGAAGCTGCGGTAAAGATTGCTCCGGAATTGCGCGGTCAACATAAAGCCGCTCTGGAGGACCATGCCCGTCAAATGCTGGAATTCGTCATTGAAGACCTCCTGACCCGCCAGACTGTTCCAGAGTCCGCACGCAAAGCCCTGGGCGAGGCCCGCTCCCCCATTTCGATAGCTGCTGAACAACATGGCGCCAGCCGTCTTGGCCAGGGCCTGTCCATGCTTCAGGCAATACAGGAACTGCGGGCGCTGCGAGCCAGGGTCACGAAGTCTTGGGGCGATTCCCTGCAAGGCCCTACCACTGAAGACATCGAGGAACTGGTACGTTTCAACGAGTCCATTGACCAGTTGATCGTCAACTCCCTGGCGAGATACTCCGGCATAAAAGAGCAGGACGCGCATCTGTTCGAAGCCGTGCTGAGAGTTTCCCCCGACCCCACAACAATATTTGATCCTGGCGGCAAGCTCCTGTTCCTCAACATGCCAATGGCCAATCTGTTGGGTATGACGCCCGAGCAAGCCATTGGCAGGACCCCGGTCGAGTTGGCTCTGAGCTTTGCCCCGGAATTGGACGACGCGATTGCCGCAACTGTCGCCACCGGCGCGTTCCAGCGCAGGGAGCTACTTTGGACTTCACCCTCAGCCCAAGACAAGCATTTTGACTGCCAGCTGGTCCCGGTTTTTAACGATGACAGCGAGGTTGAAGCTGTCGCCACGACCTCGCGAGACATCACCGAGCGCAAGCAGGCTGAACGGCGGGTCTGGCGCAGCGCCAATTTTGATGCGCTGACCGGCATCCCCAACCGACGGCTGTTCCTCGACCGGCTGGAGCAGACCTTGCTGGAGGCTAGACGACAGGACCGCTCCTTTGCCCTGCTGTTCATCGACTTGGACCACTTCAAACAGGCCAACGACCAGCTTGGCCACAGTGCCGGTGACCGGCTTCTGGAGCAGGTAGCCCAACGGATAAACGGCAAAGTCCGGGCCATGGATACGTTGGCCCGGCTCGGCGGCGACGAATTCACCCTGATTCTAAAGGACACAAGCAGGGAAGGTGCGCAAATGGTCGCCGAGGCGCTGCTGGCGAGTCTCGAGCAGCCGTTTTCTATTGAATCTCATCAGGTTTACATTTCCGCCAGCATGGGCCTGGCCCTATTCCCAGAGAACGGCAAAGATGGCGTCCAACTGATGCACTACGCCGATCAGGCCATGTACGCCGCGAAACAGCGTGGGGGCCGTCAGATACAGCAAATTGTTATGAATCAAAATTCAAACCATGAAGGAAACCGCTTGCAGGCACTGCGTGCCTTCGAGCTACTGGATACTCCAGCCGATGGATCTTTGGATCATATCACCGCCCTTGCCGCAAATTATTTCAATACACCTATTTCTCTAATCTCCCTGATTGATCAGGACCGCATCTGGTTCATGTCGCGTCATGGCATCGATGCCAGTGAGGTAGAAGTTGAGCCCGGACTTTGCGCCTCGGCATTTTTACAAGAGAACGTATATGTCGTAGAAGACGCCGCGACCGATCCTCGCTCGCTAGCCAACTCCCTGGTCTCCGGAGAAATGGGTGTGCGTTTTTACGCGGCAGCGCCATTGCGTACCCGCGAGGGGTACGGCTTGGGAACGATAAATATCATTGATTTCGAACCGCGGAGCTTCAGCGAGAAAGATCGCACGGCGTTAATGAATTTCGGTCAAATCGTAATGAATCAGATGGAGCTACGCCTTTCCTCGCGTTTATCGTTCCGTAGCTTGGCGCAGATTTATGATGAGACCAAGGGTTCGGATCATATGGTAACCGTGTGCGCCTGGAGCAAGAAGATACTCATCGACAATCATTGGTTGACTCTGGAAGAATTTTTTACTGAAAAGCTTGGGCTGAAAATATCACACGGTTTGAATCCTAATTCGGTACATCTATTCGAAGACGGAAATTAGCGCGCGGCTGATGACGGGATCCTGTTAGGCCTGGGCGTTCTCACACTCACCCGGCCCTCCGGACATAGGCGGTGCACCAGCCGGTTCCCTTCACCAGCTTGCCCGCAAACAACGGGCATCCCGCCCATTCGTCATTGGCTGTTCCCTGGTAGAGCTGGCAATTGCTACATTCCTGGCCGGACGCGTAACGCAGCTGGTCGCTCGCTATGACATCCTCTGCGTTGTGAACATACGCCAGGCTTTTGGCCTGGGGATCGTCCTCGCTGAGCCTGGGCATGGCCCCGCCACCACTCGCTTCCTGCGACCCGGCCTGCGTGCTATCGGCGTCGGCAGGGAACTTTTCCGCGGCAGCCGCCGGCTTTGAGGCCTGATTGGTCGCAGGCTGCGTGGCCGCCGCCTGATTTGATCCCATCGCCGAGGTGCTGCCGTTGCCTCCGGTCTTCGCTGCCTCTTCTTTGCTGCCGCAGCCTGCAAGGCCGACGAAGGGCGCCAGCAGCGCGCCACCACCCACAAGCGCGATAAAACGCCGGCGAGCCTCAACTGTTACATCACGATTGTCCATTCCAAGCCTCCTGTTTGATCTTTGGGATATTAAGAGTGTAGTCGTTCATGCGTCGTAATCCAGCGTAAAATGTAATCGCCGACTATAGGTGCCGCACCAGGCGAGAGAAATC
>JBGTGB010000389.1:0-2640 GCA_041746975.1 Haliea sp.
CACGCTCGTCAGAGAAGTCAATGCATGGCAGCGACGCAGAAACGACGAGCAGCGACGTATCGAATGGACGTTTTCTCGGCAAGATGCGGATCTCAAAATGTCCCGGCATTATGTTTCATAATTAATGGGATTCAATACTAGGTCCAGGAGACGATCGGATTCCTCGCGCCCCTCGCCGAAGAACAATTCCTCGGCCTGGTCGATAGACAGCACGAGTGTCGGCAATTGAGCAAACGAGCCGTTTGGGCCAGTGGCGGCGTTGCGGGATTTTTGCATCAGCCAGTCGGCGATACGTTCGGGCGTCTCCAGCGCCTCGCGGATCGCCGCCCGGGTGAGATTGAGGCCCTTTAGGCCTTCAACCAGAACCGCGACCAGCCCGCGTTCACCGGTCAGGGCGGCGCGCTCGGGGCGCAGCACCGGCAACGGGAGGAAATGCCGGTCCTCCCTTGCCAAACGCGGCAGCAGGCCAGCGCGCAGGAATGAACTTTTGCCGGCTCCGGAGGCGCCAAGAATCGCCAGTAGACGCGGTGCAGCACGCTCGCGCAAACCGCGCAGGCGCGCGATCAACTCAATAGTCGGCGCCTCGCGGCCGAAGAAGATACCGGCGTCCTCCGCGTCTAGCGGGCGAAGCCCCCGGTACGGGGGGCGCTGCGGGTCGTGGGCGGGGGGCCATTCGAAGAACTTGGGATCCAGCCCCGCCTTGCTGAGCCCGGATTTGAGCTGCTGCAGCGCGCCGCGGGAGAAGTACACGTACTGTGGGTCCTTGTGTCCCGGCAGCCAGGCTTCACGCGCTTCGCCATGGTCAGCACCGGCGGCCAGATTGACCACTTGCCAGCTGTCTGTGAGATCAGGCGGCAGCGCTGTCAGTGGCAGGTCCTCGATCAGCAGAGCGAAAATCCGCTTGTTCAGCTTCTGGGCCAACCGCAACTCCTTTCGGCACCACTCGGAGTCCAGCCATGCCTGGCTGACCAAAAACAGCACCGCATCGCAGCGGCTGGCGGCCTGGTGCAGTGCTTGCTCCCAGCGCTCACCGGCCACAATTCCGCGCTCGGGATCCAGGTCGAGGAAGAAGTCATCCCAGCCTTCGGTCCGGAGCCAGTCACCCAGTGCAACAGCCTCGGCGTTGTTGTGGCTGGAGTGGCTGAGGAAGATTAGTGACATGGGATTAGTTCCTTTAGACGAACGTCGTAGCGACTCTGATCAACGTCATAGACTATAAATCCATGGTCGACATAACAGTTGTCACTCGCAACCATGATTTCGCCAGAGACCCCTCGCACCCAAGCTCCGGGGCGAAATCCAGGGAGGACGTACTGGCCCTTGAGGCGCCGGTGCTCTTTTTTCGGTTTGAGCATTGGCAATGCCCTGCAAATTCGAATCGTCCTCAAGGCCATGAAAGACCAGCAGAGACAAGGGTTCGGCATTATCAACCACTCATGTTTACTCACATGCTTCCACGAATAGCCAAAAATGAAAACTGCTCTACGAAGCGCCAGTGGTACTCATAACCATCGGCAGCGTTCTCCAACCTATTAGTTCCTACTGATCATTGTCTCGCCGGATGAAACGGCGAAATAAAACGGCCCACCCCCATAATTTCTTTTTTCGAGTACCTCAATTCGGGCTGTATCCTCCATCCCTGACCCTCGCCAAGCCACTACCGCGACGCGACTAGAACTGGATCCAAGGTCATAAATGCGGTCTGCAATCCAGAAATCTACGATTGATTTGCTCATTCCATCAAGCACAAAAACGGACCAGCGTGGTACACCTCTACCTGCGGCGGAGGAGTGCGAAAATGCGATTATTTCCGAGTTCTGGCTGGAAAGATCCACCTTCCGAATTTCGCCAATGCCATCCAGCATGTTGACGAAGGATTGGTGCCAGTCTTCACTTTCCTGTGTTTGAGGCCAATCGTATACTTGGAATAAGGCTCGTATCATTTCTATCGGGAGCCTATTCTGAAGAAACCTTTGGCATGTTGATGCAGTTTTATCAGTCGGGCAACTGAAGTCTGCGTGATCTTTTGCGAACAAGAAATCTTTAAGCGGTACCTCAGCAAAGGAAAGAGGCATTTCTACTAGCGAATACAGTACATCGAGGATCCGTTGCTCCTTGTTGGGAAGCATGCTGGGAAGTTGGTTGTGCTCGTAGCGATATTTTTCGTACTTTGCCATGATATCGATCGAATGAATTTCCTCGTTTCCGTTAGTGTTGACATCCCATGACAAGTACTCTCGATCACGGATTACTTCAAAAGCAGCGGAGGGGTTAAGCATAGCTGCGCGAAGTTTATTTGTCAGATCAGATGAAGCTCTATAAGACATGTACGCCAGAGTGGCACCCCCAATAGCAACTGCGGTCAGAGTTGCTGAAATGACAAGCGCTATTCGTGTTCTTCGCGTAATTTTTTTCTGCGCCGCCGCCAGCTCCTGAGCACGCCTGAGTTCCCGCTCCCGGGTCTCGTTCTCCAGCACCCGGCAGGCTGCCAGGTAGGCTACCTCATGCTCCCTCAGGGACTCTGCCAGGTCGGGGCGCTGGCGCAATTGCTCGGCGTCTTCCAGGCGGCCTTTCTGGTGCACCAGCCACTTGGGCTTCTGCTCATTTGCCATCCACTCGCGGCTGGCCGCCATCACCGAT
>JBGTGB010000390.1:0-4074 GCA_041746975.1 Haliea sp.
GCGGACCTGGTGGTCGGCGCGGTGCTGATCCCCGGCGCCTCGGCGCCGAAGCTGATTTCCCGCGAGCTGGTGGGGCGGATGAAGAAGGGCGCGGTGATGGTGGATGTCGCCATCGACCAGGGTGGCTGCTTCGAGACCAGCAAGGCCACGACCCATCAGGACCCGACCTACGTGGTCGACGGCGTGGTGCACTACTGCGTGGCCAACATGCCCGGCGGCGTGGCGCGCACTTCTACCATCGCCCTCACCAACGCCACCTTGCCCTATGCGGTGAAGCTGGCCAGGTACGGCGTCAGCGCCGCCCTGGAAGCTGACGTGCACCTGCGCAATGGCCTGAATGTGCACGCCGGCATGGTGACCCATCCGGCCGTGGCGGAGGCATTGGGCCATGAGTATGTCGAGCCGATGGACGCTCTGGCGCGCAAGCCACTGTAGGAGCGCGGTCTCCCACAGGGTTAGCTGAATTTACTCGGCGAGGCGCTTTTGCAGCGTGCGAACCCGTTCCCAGACCAGGGCTCTGGGAACGCTGACGGCCATCGACTGCATACATCGATCCAGCCAGCCCTCGCGTTCGCGCAGCCTGGTGATGGCTTTCTGCAGGTCGCGTCGGATCGCGGTTCCATAGGCGCCTTCCGCCTTTGCCACCGCTGCAAGCAGTTGTTTTCTGGACAGCGCAAGCATGGCGAGATCAAGCAGGTCGCGGCTCATGACTCCGTCATCCATCCAGCGATCAGAATTGGCGAGCATTTTGCTTGCGGCCATGTCTATCCGCGTTAGCGTGTGGATTCCACACAGCTGGTCGCGCCGGGTTGGCTGCGCGAGCTCGATTCGTCCCTCCAGGATGATTTCGAACTTGAGAGGTACCCCGGCGATCAGCAGCGTGGAACGGATTCCGTATTGATCTGAGCGCAGGTTTCCCATTGTAGGTACCATTGCGTCGCATCGGAACAGCCCCCCGAGGCCTGAAGGGCCGGTCACGGTTTCCCGCAGTGCGCGGAAACCCTGTTTGCTCGACACCAGGAAGTCGATATCCAGCGATTCCCGGTATTCGCCACAGCGCAACGCGATGGCGGTTCCGCCGCCGAACAGGCAGTGGTGTGCACGCAGAAGTGGCGCATCAAGCGACAGCAGGACCTGGGCTATGCGCTGGTGATGCGGCCGTTCATACATCTGTACGGGCCTCGTCGAAGGCAAGCCGCAGCGCATGGATCAGGGCGCGTTCCTGTTCGCTAAGGGAGTCCTCGTCCAGGTGCCGCTGATTCCTGTCGTAGATATCCAGCGCAGCTCGCGGGCTCAAGGTGTCGCTGCCGTGCACCTGCCAGGCCAGTTTCCTCAGGGCGGGAAATTTGGCTAACTGAACACGTGCGGGAATCCACGCCATATCGTCGCGCTTATCGTGCAAAGGGGCGCCGGGATTCTCGGTTTCAGAAACTTGCAATGTCATGCCGAGTACGCCCAGGGCGGCGATATAGGCACCCATGGCGACGGTGGGCTCGCCCTTTTCGATCCGGTACCAGGTGACCCGCGAGATGCCCGCCGATTCTGCAGCGCTGGTGACTTTGACGCCCAGCGCTCTGCGCCGGGAGCGTAGCTGATGGCCTAAGTTCGCGAGTTGCGTGGCGCCCAGGGTGGTTACATGTGGAGAATGTGGCGGCATGGCTTTTACCTAATTATGTTTCTTATAGTAGTACAAAAACTACTTTAGTCAATTATAAGAAACAAAATTACATTAAACCGAAGGATGGCCGGTTTGATCCCGCGAGGAGCTGGACCCAAAGGTTGCGGCTGCGGACGGAATCCGGCTGGAAATGATGTACCCCTTCTCGGCCAGCTTTGGCACTATTTGCCAAACCCCGGCGGGAGGCTATCATGGCCACTCTGGCATTTGATTCGCTGCAGTTCGCGCGCCGTCTGAAAGCGGTGGGCGTTCCTGACAAGCAGGCAGAGGTGCAGGCTGAGCTGATGGCCGAGGCGTTCGGGTTCTACGCAGACAATATCGTGACCAGGGATTACCTGGATGCGACGCTGCGCGCCTCGTTTGCGGAGCAGGATTCGCGCTGGGACAAGAAACTGGCGGAGCGGGACGCGCGTTGGGACGAGAAGCTGGCTGAGAGAGATACACGCTGGGAGAGGCAACTGACCGAGAGGGATGCTCGCTGGGAGAAAAGCCTCTCCGATTTGGATACCCGCTGGGAGAAAAACCTGGCTGAGCGAGATACCCGCTTGGACAAAAACCTGGCTGAGCGGGATGCCCACTGGGATAAAAGTTTGGCTGAGCGGGATGCCCGCTTGGATAAAAGTTTGGCTGAGCGAGATGCCCGCTGGGAGAAAAACTTCGCCGAGCATGGTAACCGCCTGGATTCCCTCGAGCAGCGGGTGACCCAACTGGATGCGAGGTTAGCGACCGGGCTAACTAACCTGACAGCACAATTCCGGTTGCTGACCCTCATGATCGGCGGCACCTGGCTGCTGGTCGGCTTGCCCCTACTGCAGGATGTGCTCGGGCGATTGTAGCGCCCCAAAGCCTAGCAACCGTACTTCGCCTTCGCTTCCCGCCGCCGAGCGTGCAACACCGGCTCGGTGTAGCCGCTGGGCTGTTCGCGCCCTTTAAGCACCAGGTCCAGCGCCGCCTGGAAGGCCACGCTGTCACTGAAATTCGGCGCCATGTTGCGGTAGGCCGGGTCGCCGGCATTCTGCTGGTCCACAACCGCCGCCATGCGTTCCAGTGTCTCCATCACCTGCGCTTCGCTGCACACTTCATGGTGCAGCCAGTTGGCGATATGCTGGCTGGAGATGCGCAGGGTGGCGCGGTCTTCCATCAGGCCGACGTCGTTGATGTCCGGTACTTTGGAGCAGCCCACGCCCTGTTCAACCCAGCGCACCACATAGCCGAGAATACCCTGGGCGTTGTTGTCCAGTTCGCGCTGGATTTCCTCGGTGCTCAGGCCCGCGGCACCTTTCAGCGGGATGTTGAGGATGTCATCCAGTGACGCCCGTGGCCGCGACTTCAATTCTTCCTGCCGCGCAGCGACGCTGATCTCGTGGTAGTGGGTGGCGTGCAGGGTGGCCGCCGTGGGCGAGGGTACCCAGGCAGTGCTGGCGCCGGCGCGGGGGTGGCCGCTCTTGGCGGCGAGCATGTCCGCCATCAGGTCCGGCATCGCCCACATGCCCTTGCCGATCTGGGCCCGGCCCTGCAGGCCACAGGCAAGGCCGATGTCGACGTTCCAGTCTTCATAGGCGTTGATCCAGGGCTCCTGCTTCATCGCGCCCTTGGGCGTCATGGCGCCGGCTTCCATGCTGGTGTGGATCTCGTCACGGGTGCGGTCCAGGACGCCGGTGTTGATAACCACGACCCGCTCCCGGGCGCGCTCGATGCAGGCCTTGAGGTTGACCGTGGTGCGCCGCTCTTCGTCCATGATGCCGAGCTTGATGGTATTGCGCTCGAGCCCCAGCACGTCTTCGATGCGGTCGAACAGTTCACAGGTAAAGCTCACTTCCTCCGGCCCGTGCATTTTCGGTTTCACGATGTAGATGGAGCCGCGGCGGGAGTTGTGCAGCGGCCCGGCGCCGCGCAGGTCGTGCAGGGCGATCATGCTGGTAAATATGCCGTCCAGAATGCCTTCCGGAATCTCGTTGCCTTCCCTGTCGAGAATGGCGTCGTTGCTCATCAGGTGACCGACATTGCGCACGAACATCAGGCTGCGCCCGGGAAGAACCAGTTCTCTGCCATCGCTGCCGGTGAACACGCGGTCCGGGTTCAGGCGCCGGGTGAGGGTGTCGCTACCCTTGCGGAAGGAGTCTTCGAGGTCCCCGCGCATCAGCCCCAGCCAATTGCGATAGACCACCACCTTGTCGGCGGCGTCCACCGCGGCAATGGAGTCCTCGCAGTCCTGGATGGTGGTCAGGGCCGCTTCCAGCACCAGGTCCTTGACGCCGGCGGCATCGCTGGCGCCGATATCGCTGGTGGGGTCGATCTGGATCTCGATATGCAGGCCATTGTGGCGCAGCAGGACACTGGTGGGAGCGTGGGGCTCGCCCAGGTAACCGCGGAACTGCTCCGGTTCCTCCAGGGCG
>JBGTGB010000391.1:0-2939 GCA_041746975.1 Haliea sp.
AGGCGCAGGTCGAAGTGCAGCTCGCAGCCGCCGCAGATCCGGTTGGGGCTGTCACCGCCGTGGATACAGCCGAGATTGAGGGTGGGAAATGCCACCTCGAAGGCGCTGTTGCTGTAGCGCTGGGCCAGCTCCTGTCGGAACTGTATCAGTTCGGCAACAACCCCGTGCATGACATCAATCGAATTGATCCCGAGTGCCGGATTGGAGGAGTGGCCGGCGCTGCCGGTGACCAGGATGGACTCCATCATAATGCCCTTGTGCAGGCGTACGGGCATCAGCGAGGTGGGTTCGCCGATGATCGCCGCCCGCCCCCGCGGCTGCCCGGCAGCGGCGAGTGCGCGTGCGCCGTCCATGGAGCTTTCCTCATCGGCGGTGGCGAGGATAATCAGTGGCTGCTGCAGCGTCTGGTCGACGAAGACACGGGCAGCGGCGATTGCAATGGGGAAGAAGCCCTTCATGTCGGTGCTGCCGAGCCCGTAGAGACGGTGGTCGCGCTCGGTAAGCTTTAGCGGGTCGGAGCGCCAGCGCCCCTCGTCAAAGGGCACAGTATCCGTGTGCCCGGCCAGCACCAGGCCGCCGGGGCCACTGCCAAGGGTGGCGATCAGGTTGGCCTTGCGGCCGTCCTTGGAGACGTCAATGATCTCGGTGGCGAAACCCAGATCGCCCAGCCAGCTTGCCAGCAGCTCTACCACGCCGCGATTGCCCTGGTCCCAGGACGGGTCGGTGGAGCTGACCGACGCCGTGCCCACCAGGGCCTGGAGCTGGCGAATGATCTGTTGCTGGTGCTGGCTCATTATTGCTCCCGGTCGCAGCCTATATAGCCCTGAACATCAGGAAGCGCAGTATCGCGAGTCCGGTGCCCGCCGGCAAGGTGATCGTTCAGGACCGGGAGCCTTCCTCGCCGGCTTGCGCAGCTGTGATAGCATGGTCCGAAAACCGCAGACGGACCCGCGAGGCCCTGACTTATGAACGCGAAATCCGGCCCGGAGTACGCCGAGCGGCCCCTTGACCTGTATTCCCTGGTAATGGAGTTGCACGCGTCCGGCCACATCGGCGCCGCAGATCGCGAGCGGTTGGCAAAAGTGAGCATCGGCAGCGTCCATCCACTGGTTTTTCTGGCGGAGCAGAAGCTCCAGGATCCAGCGCGCCCTGGCCAGGTGCTGGACATGGATACCCTGCTGCACTGGCTGGGTGAGCGCACCGCGCAGGCTGTCTACGAAATCGACCCACTGAAAATCAATGTCGGTACGATCAGCGAGGTCATGTCCAAGGCCTTTGCCCAGCGCCACCGGATCCTGGCGGTGTACGTCACCGAAGATGAGGTAGTAGTAGCCAGTGCCGAACCGTGGATTCGTGCCTGGGAGCGCAACCTGGAACACGTCCTGCGCAAGCGCATCCGCCGCGTTCTCGCCGATCCGCGGGACATCATCCGCCACACCGCAGAGTTCTACAGCATGGCGCGCTCGGTGCGCGGTGCCCGCAGCAGCGGCCCTGCCCCCGGTGCCGCGCCCGGGGTCGCCAATCTGGAGCAGATGCTGGAACTGGGTTCGATGCAGGAACCCGACGCCAATGACCAGCATATTGTCAACATTGTCGACTGGCTGCTGCAATACGCCTTCGAGCAGCGGGCCTCGGATATTCACATTGAGCCCCGGCGTGAGCAGGGCCATGTGCGGTTCCGGATAGACGGTGTTCTCCACAGTGTCTACGACCTGCCGCAGCAGGTGTGCGCGGCGGTCACCAGCCGGATCAAGATCCTTGGGCGGATGGATGTGGCGGAAAAACGCCGGCCCCAGGACGGACGGCTGAAGACCCGGTCACCCCACGGCGGGGGCGAGGTGGAGCTGCGCTTGTCCACCCTGCCGACGGCGTTCGGGGAAAAGCTGGTGATGCGGATATTTGACCCGGAGCTGCTGCAAAAGAGCTTTGTCGAGCTGGGACTGGAGGACGAGGATCTGCGGCGCTGGCAGGCGATGACCGCCGCAGGTAACGGCATCGTGCTGGTCACTGGCCCCACCGGCTCGGGCAAGACCACCACCCTGTACTCTACTCTGCGCCGCCTGGCGACCCCGGAGGTCAACGTCTGCACCATCGAGGACCCGATCGAGATGGTGGAGGACGCCTTCAACCAGATGCAGGTCAACCACGGCATCAAGCTGGATTTTTCCTCCGGCGTGCGGGCGCTGATGCGGCAGGACCCGGATATCATCATGGTCGGCGAGATCCGCGACCTGGAGACCGCTCACATGGCGGTGCAGGCCGCCCTTACCGGCCACCTGGTGCTGTCGACCCTGCATACCAATGACTCCCCCGGCTCGGTTGCCCGCCTGCTGGAGCTGGGGATGCCCGCCTACCTGATCAAGGCGACCCTGCGCGGCATCATGTCCCAGCGTCTGGTGCGGATCCTCTGTACCACCTGCAAGGTATTCGGGCCCACGGATCTGGATGCCTGGGAGCAGCTGATACAGCCGTTTCAGGTGCCGGCACCCGAGCGCAGCGCGCGCCCGGTGGGCTGCAAGGCCTGTAGGGATACCGGCTACATGGGCCGCCAGGGCATTTATGAACTGCTGGTCAATAGCCCCGCCGTGGCCACCTGCATTACGCCGCAGATGGAGGCGCGCGAAGTGCGCAGCGTCGCCATGGCCGAGGGCATGCGCACCCTGCGCCTGGCCGGCGCCGCCCGGGTTGCCTCCGGCCAGACCACCGTCGAGGAGGTCATGCGGGTGGCCCCCATGTTTGACGCCTGACCGAACTGGACGCTGCTACAGCAATGATTGCCACCGATAGCTTGCCTCCGGACCTGGCCGCTGCCGCTGCCACCGCCTGGCAACATGTTCTCGACCATCATGACCGCGCCGCCCTCGCGGCATTGACCGCTACGCTGGCTGCACATTCCGAGCTCGCGCCCAGGCTGGCGCGGGTGCTGGCCTGCAGCCCCT
>JBGTGB010000392.1:0-17144 GCA_041746975.1 Haliea sp.
CGCCACGATCGGCATCCTCGCGGCCCTCACTGAGCGCGACCGCTCCGGCCTGGGCCAGCAGGTGGATCTGGCGCTGCTCGATGTAACTGCGGCAACCCTGGCCAACCAGGCCAGTAATTACCTGGTCGGGGGCATTAACCCCGGTCGCCTCGGCAATGCCCACCCCAATATTGTTCCCTACCAGAGCTTCGTTGCCCGCGATGGCCACTTGGTGGTGGCGGTGGGTAACGATGCCCAGTTTCGGCGCTTTGTTGCGGTGCTGGAGTGCCCGGAACTGGCGGACGACCCCCGCTTCCTGAGCAATCGCCTACGGGTGCAACACCGGGAGCAACTCATCCCGTTGTTGCAGGCCAGCATGCTGCAGCGGGACAAATCCGACTGGCTGCAGCGCCTGGAAACAGCGGGCGTGCCTGCCGGGCCGATCAACAGCGTGGCAGAGGTGTTCAATGAGCCCCAGCTCCTGGCGCGGGAGATGCGCGTGAACGTGCCCCACCCACTGAATCCGGACCTGGAACTGGTGGGCAGCCCGATCAAGCTGTCGCGCACGCCGGTGGCCTACACTTCGGCACCGCCTACCCTGGGCCAGCACACGGAGTCGCTGCTGGCGGCGCTGCAGGCTGTTGCCAACGGCTCCGACGGCTGCGCTTGAGATTCGCCCCGTATCCGGGCAACCTGCGCGACTGAAGGGGCAGGCGGAGTAGCGGATGGGTGCAACGGTAGCGGTGGTCGGCAGCGGCATGGCGGGGCTCGCTGCAGCCCATGGCTGCCGCAAGGCGGGCTTTGCCGTGACCCTGTTTGAGGCCCGGTCGGGCCACGGCATGGATGCCTACGCCATGGCCGTGGCGGGCGGCAATGTCGACCTGCCGCTGCGGGTCATGAGTCCGCGCAACTGGCAGAGTGTTCTGGCCCTGGCTGCGGAAGTGGGCGTGGACACCTTCCCGGTGGACACCTTCGCGTCCTGCAGTTGGACCGACCGCCAGACCTGGTTTGCCAGCGGCCGCATGCCGGTAACTGGCTGGCCCTGGGTAGGGTCCTGGCGCTATCTGAACGGCCGCTCACTGCGTCTGGCACGTGGCCTGTGGCAGCTGCGCCGGGCCACGGCCTCGCTTGAGGATGTGGATGACGCCCTCACCCTCGCCGCCTTCCTCCAGCAACAGTCCTTCGACCCCCTGTTCTGGCGCGGCCTGGTGCTGCCTTTGCTGACCACGATCTGTACCTGCGACGAAGCACAGCTGCTGGCCTGGCCTGCCCGCCAACTGCTGGCGCTGCTGGACGAGATTCTCCACGGCGGCGGCCTGGTGCGACTGCAGGGCGGCACTTCGGCTCTGGTCGCGGCGCTGGCGGCGGAAATCCCCGCCTTTACCGGCAGCCCCGTGCAACGAGTTGCTTTACAGGGAGAAAGGGTGCTGGTGCACAATGCCCGCGGCGAGGGTGGGCAGTTCGACCACGTCATTCTGGCTGTGCAGGCCAACCAGCTGGGTTTCCTGGAGGGTGAGCAGTTCCAGCGTGAGAAGCGGGTGCTGGACAAAGTGCGGTTCGACAGCGGGGAGCTGTGGTTGCATCGGGACCCGCGCTTCCTGCCGCGCCGGACCGCTGACTGGAGCGCGCTGAATTTCCAGACCGATCCCGATCTTGAGCGGGTCATGTTTACGGTGCTGGTCAATGCCGTAGAGCCGACGCTGACAACGGCGGAGCCGGTACTGCAGACCTGGAACCCGCTGTATGAGCCAGAGCCAGCGACCGTGATGGCGCGGGTGCCACTGCAGCGTGCAGTAGTTCACGCTGGCACCGCAGGGGTGCAGCAGGCCCTGACCGAGTGGCATGCGCAACCGGGTCGGCGGGTATTCTATACCGGTTCCTGGGCCTACCCCGGGGTGCCGTTGCTGGAGTCCGCAGTGCGCTCGGCGCAGGCGGTGGTCTCGCGCTTGCAGGTGCTTTAGCGGCGGCTGCACTGGCGAGGGTGGCCCCCGATCGGCAATAATCTCTGTCTCCCCTCTCAGGTGGCCCGAATGAAAGCTTTTTTCAAGATCGTGCTGGTACTGGCAGTTCTTATCGGCGTCGCAGCGCTGGTGCTGGCTACGGGCAAGCAGCCGGAACCCTTTGCTGCCGGTACGGAAAGTGCATCCCGGCTGCAGCTGGGGCCGCTGGCGGTGGCGCGCCTGGATACCGGGTTCCTCGATGGCACTCGCCCAACCGCGGCCAACGGCGATTATGCCGGCAGCGGGGAGCGGCGCCTGGATGTCACTGTGTGGTATCCGGAGGATCGGGAGTACGCCCCCTATCCGCTGCTGGTCTACAGCCACGGCTTTTCCTCCTCACGCCGGGAAGCTGCATACCTTAACCAACACCTTGCCAGCCTTGGCTATGTGGTGGTGGCCGCGGACTATCCGCTGACCAATATGCGCGCGCCCGGGGGCCCGCAGGTAAAGGATGTGGTCAATCAGCCTGCCGATGTCAGCTTCCTGATCGACAGCCTGCTGCAGTTGTCAGCGGATGCCGGCCATCTGTTGCACGAGCAGGTCGACCCGGACCGCGTTGGCGCCCTGGGCCTGTCCCTGGGGGGCCTGACGACCACGTTGGCAGTGTTCCACCCGGAGATGCGTGACGCGCGGATCAAGGCGGCGATTTCGATAGCGGGCCCTACCTTCGTGTTCACGCCCGCTTTTTACCGCCATCACGAGCTCCCCTTTCTGATGCTGGCCGGAGATATCGACGCCCTGGTGCCCTACGGGGCCAATGCCGCGCCGGTACCTGAGCGGGTGCCAGGGGGCGAGCTGGTGACCCTGCGCGCCGGATCCCATACCGGCTTTGCCGGCCCGGCGGGAGTGATGCGCTGGCTGCACAACCCGGATTCTATCGGCTGCTGGATAGTCCAGCGCAATGCCGGCGACGCCATGGAGGACCCCTGGTTTGATCTTATCGGGCCTCCGGAGATGGGCGTGGACTACACGGTGGAGGCGGATCTCTGCACCCTTGACCCCCTGCCGGAAGCGATGAACACCTTGCGCCAGCAGATGATTACCCGGGTGGTGGTCACCAGCTTCTTCGAGCGCCAGTTTTCGCGCTCGGAGCCATCCCGGGCGGCTGCGACTCGCTATCTGCGGCAGGTGCTGCCTGCCGAACTCAATGACGTGACCTACGGGCGCTTGTCCGCTGTCAGTACCTGCACCGGATGCACGGGTGCGAGCTTCCCCTGAGGATTTAGCTTGCGCACTTCCAGTGCCATTTTTGCGAGCGCCGTTTGCCGGTTCTGCGGGGCAGGGTGGGTGCTGAGAAATTCAGGGGCACGATTGCCGCCACCCACAGCACCCATTTTGGCCCACAGGCTGACCGCGGCGTCCGGGTCGTAACCGGCGCGGGTGGCTATTTCCAGCCCCAGCTGGTCGGCCTCCAGCTCGGCGGTGCGGCTGTTAGGCAGCTGCAGCGCTACGGTGGCAGCCATGCCCGCCGCGCCCATGGCCATATTGGGATTTTCTGACATGGCGCCCACGGCGACCACGCCCAGGTTAGTGGCCATCGCCCGGGACATGCGCTCCGCGGTGTGGTTGGCGAGGGCATGGGAGATTTCGTGACCCATGATCTGGGCGAACTCGGCATCGGTCAGCTTGAGCTGCTTGAACAGACCGGTATACACCGCCATCCGGCCCCCCGCCATGCACCAGGCGTTGACGGTCTTGTCGTCATCCACCAGGGCCACGCTCCACTCCCAGCCCGCCGACCGCGGATATTCGGCAATTGCCACCGACACCAGGCGCCCGGTAATTGTCGCCACCCGCTTGGCCAGCGCTTTGTCGTTCGAAAGCTGGTCCTTGGCGCCCATGTCGGAGACGGTGCTCAGGTAGGCGGCGCGGGATTCCACGATGGCAGCCTCCGGCGAAATCAGCATCAGCTGCTTGCGGCCGGTTGGGCTGGTGACGCAGGCAGCCAGGAAGCAGGTGACTGTCAGCAGGATAAATAATTTTTTCACTAGAAGGGCAGGCCGTCGTCGATGGCATGGCCCGCTGATTCGGGCGTTGCCAGGCCCTTGGTATAGTGCTTGCCGTTGACCTCGCCGCGTATTGTCTCGGCGTCATCCGCTGTGGCGAAGAACTGCGAGTACCACTGGCGGCCGGTGCGGAAGGGTCCGTCGGTCTTCATCTGCATGATTTTCAGCGCCGGGCGCTTGAATTTCCAGACGTTGAAATCCGCGCCGAAGGCTTCCAGCGCGTTGGCCTGGAACTGCTTCGCGGCCTCCCGGTCCAGGGCGCTGGCGGGGGACTCGGCGCCGCGATAGAGCACCGCGTGCCAGCACTTGACGACACCGTCGTCCACTGGGGTGTTGGCGATCAGTTCGAACATCACTGCGTCGCCGAAGACCTGCTTCGACAGCAGCAGGCCCGGGCCGGTGTACCAGGTGGTGGTATACAGGTAGGTGTTGTACAGCTGCATCGGGCCGCCCTGGCGCTGGATATACACCTGGTCGCGGAACTCGTTCTCGAAATACTCGCAGGGTGCACCGTGGGTGGGCCCGAGATGGCGGCTGTCGGCCATGTTGTCGAGGATTTCCTGGGGGTGGATTGCCAGTTCGCCCAGGTGGTCCAGTTCCCACTGCACCCACTGCGGGTCATTCCACTGCTCGAGCAGGGGCGCGTCGTACTCGGGGGGGCGGCCATCCGGGTCATACCAGGCCATCACGCAGCCCATGTTGTCCACCACTGGGTAGGAGCGGATGGAGGCGGATTTGGGATAGGGGCCCTCGGCGTAGGGGATGTCATCGACGTCGCCGTCGCAGCTGTAGCGCCAGCCGTGGTAGGGGCAGCGGATGGAGTCGCCCTCGATCTGTTCGCCGTTCTTGACGATCATCGCGCTGGTGCTGGCGGTCAGGTGGGTGCCCATGTGGGCGCAGTAGGCGTCCAACAGGACGGGCTTGCCGCTCTCACCCCGATACAGCGCCAAGTCCTGGCCAAAGAACCGCACCGCCATTGGCGCGGCGTCCAGTTCCTTGCTTTCCGCCACGATAAACCAGCCCCGGGGGAAGGTATTGGGGCCCAGGTTGTAATCAGCCGCTGTTGCCATGATGCATGTCTCCGCTGTACGTCATTGGTCCCAGTATAACGGTCGCGGGCGCCGCGGCCACGTCGCGGAGCCGAAGGCGCAGCAGGCAGTCCGGCTTGGCTCAACTATTTGGTGTGCGGGTCTAAGGGGTTGTGCTCGTGGCTGAACCTGCGCCCCAGGTAAATCCCTGTAGCGCCCCAACAGGCGGCGATGCCGGCACCGATCAGGGCGATTGGGGCCATTCCCAGGCCCAGGCCCTGGGTGAGGGCGGTGAAGGCCCAGGCGTTGACCATGTCCCCGCCCCGGTAGACGACGATATCGATGACCGGTTTCGCCTTGTAGCGGGTCTCCTGGTCGACGGCAGTAAACAGCATCTCCCGCCCGGGTCGGGTGATGGCGAAATTGCCCGCTCGGCGTGCGATCTGAATGCCCACCACCACGGCAACAATGGGTGCGGCGGCCAGCAGCAGGAGCCCGCCACAGATCACTGCGGGCACACAGGCGAGGGTAAAGGGCAGCCCCAGGTGTTTGGCAATGCGGCCCGTCGCAAAAGCGGCGATAACCACGGTCAGGGTGTTGACGACGAGGTCCATGGCCGCCCAGATCCGGGTACGAGTCTCGCGGTCATAGGGCTCCAGCAGGTTTTTCAGTTCGAAGTAGATGAACGAGCTGAGCGAGGTATAGAGCAGGATGAACAGCCCGATGCCCAGCAGGTAGGGACTGCGCAGGAATTCGGTGAAGCCGGACAGGGGGTTGCCGCCGATATAGTCGAAATCCCGGCCGCTGGCGGCGAGCCCGGCATTGCCCAGATCCTCCACTTTCAGCCGTTGCAGCCAGTACACCAGGGGCAGCGTCACGACCAGCGCCGCGCTGCCAATCAGCAGCAGAGTGTCGGTGCCCGCTTCCGCTGCCAGCAGGGCAGTGAAGGCCGGGCCGATCATGGCGCCAACGCTGGCACCGGCGCCAATGAAGCCGAACAGGCGCGTGGCCTGGGGCTTGGCCCAGGTGTCCGCCATGAAGCTCCAGAACACGGAGATATGGAACAGGCTGAAGACGCTGATCCAGACGTAGAAGGCCTTGTCCAGCAGGGTGCGCTCGGTGACGGTCTGGATGCCGACAAAGAACAGGATAAAGGTCGCAGCGAAGAAGCCGTAGACCGCCGGCACCAGGTGGCGCAGGCGGATCCGGGTGACGGCGTTGCCATACAGCGACACCGCGATCACGCTGAACACAAAGGTCAGAGTCCAGAGTACGCTGACTTCAGCGTCGCTCCAGTCGCTGGCCATCGCGTCCCGCACCGGCCGCAGGATGTAGTAGGCCGCCATCAGGATCAGCACCAGGCTGAAGGACCCCAGGGTGGCCCGTACTTCTCGGGGGTGGATGTCGCAGGCGAAATCCAGGCCCCGCTGCAGCAGGGAAGTTTTCTGTCCGCTCACGCCGCCGCCACTACAGGGCGGTAAAGGCGCGCATCATTTCCGCACGCTGGTTGCTGTCCGGCAGCGGACCGAAGTTGGCCTGCATATTGTCCTCCATGTGGTGCACTTTGGAGGTGGCTGGAATCAGGTTGGTCACCGCCGGGTGGCCCAGGATCCATTTCAAAAAGAACTGCCCCCAGCTGCTGCAGCCGAGCTCCGCGGCCACCGCTGGCAGCGCCTGGTCGCGGGTTTTGGCGAACAGGGAGCCGCGCTGGTAGGGGCGGTTGATCATGGTGGCGATGCCGCGCTCCTGGGCCAGTGGCAGCAGGGCCTGCTCGGCGACGCGATCCTCCATGTTGTAGCTGAACTGGACGAAATCCAGCGGCTCCGTGCGCATGATCTGCAGCAGTTCCTCGTGGTTGCGGCCGTGGGAGGTAGTGATGCCGATGTAGCGCACCTTGCCCTCCTCTTTCCACTGTTTGAGCGTAGCGAGATGGGTGCGCCAGTCCTGCAGGTTGTGGATGGCAATCAGGTCGAAGCGCTCCACGGCCATGCGCTCGGCCGACGTCTGCATCTGGGTGATGCCCTCTTCCCGGCCCGTGGTCCAGACCTTGGTAGCGGCAAACACCGGGGGCCGCGGCGAGAGTGTGCGCAGGATATCGCCGACCCGCGATTCCGCCTCCCCGTACATCGGTGAGGAATCGATCACCGAGCCGCCAGCGGCGAAGAAGGCCTGCAGTACCGCGCCCAGCTGCTGCAGTGCCTCGGGGCTGGCGGGCACGTCAAAGGTCTGGGAAGTGCCCATTCCGATGACCGGCAGCAGCTCGCCAGAGCTCGGGATTGGGCGCGTGTTCAGGGCGGCCGCAGTGGCTCCCGCCTGGCCCTCTGCGCGGGTCGTGCCGGCGCTTAACAGTGGCAGGGAGGCGGCGAGCTGGAGAATCTGGCGGCGCTTGAGCATGGTCCACTCCACGTTATGGCAGTCCGGCCAGTGTCTCCGGGCACTTGCCGGAGGTCAAGAGCGCACTTTTGCCAGGGCATTCCGCCGGCCGGGCGAGACGAAATGTTGATTGAGAAAGTGCGGGAAAGTGTTCCATACTGCAAAAGTGGTCAACACTACAAAAAATAGGCCTCCGGCGCCAATGTACCGCAAGATCGTGACAGGTTTGTGGCTGGTACTCCTGCCCGTTTGCTACGCTGCGGCCGGCCACCCTGATTTCGAAGCGCGGGAGAGAGTCGTTATTGCCGGTTCTGTGAGCCCCGTCGACGCACCCACCCGGCTCGCCGACCATCTGGGCCTGTTTGCGGGCGCAGATACCGAGGTGGTGGTGGAGTCGTTCCCCTCCGGCGCCGAGGCCCTCGACGAGGTGCTGCAGCAGCGGGCAGAGTTTGCCCTTACCGCAGCGCCGCCCTTTGTGGCGGCACTGCTGCAGCGTCAGCGGAAACAGGTCCCCGCCGGCGAGGAGCTGGTGATACTGGCGCGCATCAGCCGCTCCAACAACACCCACCATGTCGTTGTGGCCACCCCGGACCCGCAATTTCAGCCAGCACAGTTGGCGGGGCGGCGGATAGGCGTTGTGCCGGGCACCACATCCGAGTATTTCTGGTCTGGCTTTGCGCCGCTGCACGGTATCGCTTCGGGCGATGTCCAGCTCTCGTTGCTGGGAGTCGAGGCAATGGCAGCTGCGCTGCAGGCACGGGAAATTGACGCGGCGGTGCTCTGGGACCCCTGGCCGCTGCGTATGCGGGAGGCGCTCGGCGGCGAGATGGCCCTGCTGTCCGACAGACGTATAGATAGCGTGAGCTGGCTGCTGGTTACCCGGCGTGTCGTGGTCGAACGTCATCCACAGCTTTGTGATCGCATTCTGCGAGCCTACCTGCAGGCGGAGGAGATCATCCACGCGGATCCGGCCCGGGTCCATGCGCTGGAGGCCGCTGCCAGCAGAGTACCGCTGGACTCTGCCCAACGCCTCTCCGGGGCAGTCATTTACAGTGTTGGACTGGACTGGTCCCTGCTCAGCGAGATCGACCACCACGTGACCTGGCGCCTGGCACGAGCGGGCGCGGACAGCGGGGCCGGTTTCGCGCCGGAGCGTTATCTTGCACCGGAGCCCCTGGCCAGAGTCGCGCCCCTTCGCTTGCAGCTGCCGCGCTATTGGCAACAGGAAGTTGGGCCTTGATGCTGCGGCGGATGATGCGGATCTTTCTGAGTGCCGGTTTTTTCGGGCTGGCCATTCTCGGCGTGATCCTGGTGATGGCGTGGGGGACCCTGCGCACAGAACGGCAGGCTTTGTTGCACATCTACGCCATCCAGCAGCGCATGGCGACCCTGTCCCAGGGAGTCAATCACCTGCTTGTCCAGGATCAGCCGGCCTGGAGTGCGCAAGTGCTGCAGTCCGAGACAAGAGAGCTGGCAGTGGAGATAGCGGCTTTCAATCAATACGATGCCGATGCCGCCATTCAGTATCTGTTGGAACTGGAGGGCAACATCGCCGCCCTGGCGGAGCTCGCTCAGCAGAATCCATCGGCGGCAGAGCGGCTCTCGGCGAGCCATGCCCGCAGGATGCTGATCAACCAGGTCCAGGCCCACGAAGGCGGCTTGAAGATTGCGGTCGAGGCCATGCTGGGCAAGCACTTCACCGGTGTCGAGCAGACGGTCTCCCGAGTAATCCTGACCCTGTTTGGGGTCGCACTGGCCCTGGCCGCGCTGGCCCTGGCGGGCTTCGCCCTGCTGTTTCGGCGTATCGACCAACCCCTGGATGCGCTGCAGGAAGGGATCCTGGCGCTGCAGCAGGGCCAGCTTGACCAGCCCATAGCCGTTGCGACAGAGGATGAATTTGGCGAACTCGCTGCAGGCTTCAACCGCATGCTGGGTTCCTTGCGCGACCATGAACAGGCGGCGCAGGGGCAGCAGCGGTCCCTGGCCATCGCCCTGGCGCAGCGGCAGGCGATCCTCGACACCTTGCCGGCGAATATTGCCCTGCTCGACGGCGACGGCAACGTCCTTGACACCAATTCCGGCTGGAAGACATTTGCCCGCGACAACGATTACCGGGGGGCGGATCAGGGGCACGAGCGCAATTACCTGGCGGTCTGTGATGTCGCTACCGGTGTTGATGCCGAAGCCGCCGCCGCGGTGGCCAGGGGCTTGCGCGCCATCCTCAGCGGCGAATCGGGCGCGGAGAACTTCACCCTGATCTACCCCTGCCATTCACCGGATGAGCAGCGCTGGTTCCGGCTGATGGCTACCCCTCTGGAGGGGTCCGGCCAGCCTCGTGGCGCGGTGGTGATGCATATCGATGTCACTGAACGCACGCTGGCCGAACTCGCCCTCGAGCGCACCGCCTACGAAGATCCCGTGACCGGGCTGCCATCCCGGGCGGGATTCAGCAGGCAGCTGGAGGATGTTCTATCGCGGAAGACTGGCAAGGAGGGGTACTACCTCCTGCTTTGCGATGTGCGCAAGCTCAATGATATCAACCAGAATTGCGGCTACCTGGTCGGGGACCACCTGCTGCTGGCGCTGGGTCGGCGCCTGGCGGGGAACCTCCTCCCTGGTGAGCAACTGGGTTCCCTGGGCAGCGGCCAGTTTGTTCTGCTCATCGAGCACCGTCGGCGTGGGCTGACGACGCCGAATCAGATTTGGGGCTGGCTCAGGACTGTCCTCGACCTGCCGTTCTTTGTCGATCAACACACGCTGTATGCCGACCTGACCCTGGGGCTGACTCTGTGCGATAGTTCCGTCCGGAGTCAGGAGGAATTGCTGCGCCGTGGGCAGTTGGCGCTGCAGACGGCCAGAGAACGCAGAGAGCGCTGGGTGGCATTCGACCCGGTACTGGAGAAGCGGGTAAAGGAACGGGTCTGGACAATCGCGGGTCTGCGCGATGCACTGGCGGACCGTCATTTCGAGCTGCATTACCAGCCCAAGGTTAATATGGTGGACGGTGAGGTGGTCTCCGCCGAGGCGCTGTTGCGCTGGCGCCATCCGATCCAGGGCCTGCGTCCGCCGGATACCTTCATTCCCGTGGCGGAGAGCTCACAGCTGATTATACCCATTGGCGAATGGATCCTGCTCGAGGCCTGCGAGAGCCTGAGCTTTTGGCAAAAGCAGGGGCTGAGCGCTGCCCGCATCGCGGTCAACGTCTCGATGGTGCAGTTCATGCACTCGGACATACCCGAGATGGTGTCACGCGTTCTTGATGAGGTCGGCATTGATCCCTCCGCGCTGTCCCTTGAGATCACCGAGAGTGTATTCGAGCAGGAGGGCGATAACCTGCTGCGGCAAATGGAGGCATTGCGACATCTGGGAGTGCGTCTATCCCTGGACGACTTCGGTACCGGTTACTCCTCACTCAGCCACTTGCGGCGCTATCCTTTTGACGAAATCAAGATTGATCGCATGTTTGTCCGCGATTGCACGGAAAGCAGCTTCAGTCGTGGCATCATCGAGATGATTATCGGCCTGGGGGCCAATTTGGGCTGCAGTGTCGTGGCCGAGGGCGTGGAGACCGCCGCCCAGCGCGATCTGCTGCTGCAGCTGGGCTGCACTATCGGCCAGGGCTACTTCTACAGCCTGCCACTGTCAGGAGAAGACTTCCACTGGCTGCTCTCCAGCAGCGGCCATCTGCCAGTCGACCAGCAACAAAGCGTTTTGGAGTTGAAGACATGATAGGGAAAACAGGACTTACTGCGCGGGGAAGTCGGGATGGTTGAGCAGACAACACAGTTGACCAAGCGCCCCACCCGCATCGCGGGCTTTGACGCGATGAGCCAGGGCGGCTTGCCCAGGGGGGGGATCACGCTGTTGCAGGGTGATGCGGGGGCCGGCAAGACGATATTTGCCCTGCAGGTACTCGCCAACGCCGCCGAGGCCGGAGAGAATGGCCTGTTTCTGGCTTTCGAAGAGCGCTCGGCGGACGTGTTGCGCAATGCCTCCTCGCTCGACTGGAACATCGAGCAGTATCTCGAGCGGCACCTGTTCATGATTGACGCGCGCCCGTCCGGCGAGGTCGAAGTCAGTGGCCAGTTCGATATCGGCGGACTGCTGGCGGTGCTGTCGGCGATGGCTGACAAGGTCGATCTGAGTTGGGTAGTGCTGGATGGAATCGACCAGCTGGTGGCCCTCGGCGGCGACCTGCAGCGGGTTGACACCGAACTGTTGCGATTGCGGGACTGGCTGCGAGGGCGGGACATCACGGTGCTGATGACCGCCAAGGAATCGCCAGACATCGGCTATCAGTCCGGGTACCTGGACCGGCTGCGCTTTGAGCTGAGCACCATTGTCACGCTGTCTTCGCAGCATGATGGACATCGCTTCAGTCGTCGCCTGCGGATCGCCAAGTATCGCGGCTCGGCCCACGTCGCCGACGAGGTGCCCTTGCTGATCGGTACCAGGGGCGTGGTGCTGCCCTACAGCTCACCGCCAGTCGATCCCGTCCCCGCCAGCAGCGAGCGCGTCAGCACCGGGGTCGAACGTCTGGACACACTTCTGGGGGGCGGCTATTTCCGCGGTTCCGCGACCCTGATCACGGGCGCGCCGGGTACCTCGAAGTCCAGCCTCGCCGCGGCCTTCGCCGCCGCCGCAGCGGCGCGCGGCGACAAGGTGCTGTATATCAGCTTTGACGAAGCCGCCTCCCAGATCCAGCGCAATATGCGCTCCATCGGCATTGAGCTGGGCCCGCACCTGGAGAGCGGTCGGCTGGTCATTGCCGAGCGCCGCAGCTGGCAGTCACTGGCGGAGGCGCACTTCCTGGAGATCGTCGAACTTCTCGATAGCGAGCAGCCGGACTGCCTGGTTGTCGACCCCCTGTCGGCCTTGTCCAAGGCCGGCGGCGAGTGCCGCTCCTACAACCTCATTGAGCGGCTTATGGACAAGTTCAAGGCGCGGGGCATCACCTGCGTGGTGACCTCGTTGATCGAGCCTGAGGTCGGCACCGACGAGTCCTCCGCGGCGCAGGTGTCCACTATAGCCGACACCTGGCTGGCCCTGAATTACCAGATCCATGACGGCGAGCGCAATCGCTCCATGTCGGTGGTGAAATCCCGCGGCACCGCCCATTCCAACCAGGTGCGGGAGCTGGTGTTATCCAGCGACGGAATTCACCTGGCTGACGTTTACGCCTTCGGCTCCGAGGTGTTGATGGGCACCGCGCGCCTGGATCATGAGCATGCTGTAGCCCGTGAGCGCGAACTCGCGCAACAACGACAGGCACAGCGGCGCCGACAGCTCCAACAGCAGTTGCGTGATCTACGGACGAGGACCTCGGAACTGGAGGAAGAGCTGGAAGGTGAAACCGCGCTGCTGGCGGCTGACCAGCATCAGGATCGGCGACTGCGGGATGAAATCCGGGACAGTCGCCAGGGCACCGACAGGGCAGGGGATCGACGGGAGCACAAGCAATGATGACCGAACTGGGTGCGGGTACGCGCCGTTTGATGCTGTTCCTCGCCGGAGACTCCCCGGGGTCGCGCCGGGCTCGCAGTAACCTGGCCAGCGTGCTCGGCGACTACGATCTGGATGATTCCGCCGTGACTTTTGTCAATGTACTAACCGAGCCTGTGATGGCCCTGGATATGTGTGTGTTTGCCACGCCGGCGCTGATCTATGGGGCAGACGAGACTGAGATCAGCCTCTATGGTGATCTCTCCGATGCGGAGGCCTTGCGCGGATTCCTGGAGGGTATCTTCGGTGCCACGGGGCAGCGGCCATGACCCGCCGTGCAGGCCTCAGCTGTTGGCCAGCATCCACTTGCGCAGGCGATTGGAGTCACCGAAGGGGGTGAGCTTGCCAAAGGAGTTGAGCAGCACGATCGATACCGGTTCGCCCTCGATGGTCGCCTGCATGACCAGGCAGCGGCCGGCCTCATTGAGATAGCCGGTCTTGCTCAGGCCGATGTCCCAGCTCTGGTTTTTCAGCAGGCGGTTGGTGTTATTGTAATTGAGCGCCCCGCGACCGGCGAAGGGATAGACTTCCATGCCCGGGGTGGTGCTGGCCTCGGCAATCAGCGGATAGCCACCGGCGGCGCGCACCATCAATGCCAGGTCGCGGGCGGTTGAAAGGTTGTCGCCGTGCAGGCCTGCGGGGTCGGCGAACTGGCTGTTGCGCATGCCCAATGCTTCCGCCTTCAGGTTCATCGCGGTAATAAAGGCGTCCAGTCCGCCGGGGTAGGTGCGCCCCAGTGCGCTGGCGGCGCGGTTCTCCGAGGACATCAGCGCCAGCAGCAGCATCTGCCGCCGGCTCAGGGTGGCGCCATAGTCCAGCCTGGAGCCGGTAAGACGCATCAGGTCGCGGTCGGCCTGGGTCACCGTGATCCGCTCCTCCAGGTCCAGTCCCGCATCCAGGATGACCATCGCGGTCATGACCTTGGTGATGGAGGCGATGGGCCGGACCGTGTCCGTGTCCTTGCCGTAGATGACGTTGCCCGCTTCATCGAGGACGATTGCGGAGGCTGATTTCAGCTCCGGATGACCCATGAGCTGGCTGAACTTGCCGAAGCTGGCGGCAAGCGCGGTGGTGGGCAACAGCAACATCAGGCACAGGGCCCAGGGTAAGGATTTCATAGTCAGGTTCCAGGCTTATCGATGTTTACCCACCGCCGTGGTGGCTCGGGGTGCTTCCCATGCGGCCAGTTTGCCCCAGCGCCGGATCCGGCGCCATACCCGAACTGGACTTCCGGCAAACTTGTTCCGCCCCGGTTCAGCCGGGCTCCCACTCAGCTCCCGCGGAGACCCTCAGCAGGCCGCGGAAAATCCGCTGGGCCGAGGTCTCGCCACTCAACACCTTGTAGACATCGCTGGCGATGGGCATTTCCACTTCATACTGTGCCGCCAGCCCCATCACCGCGGGAGCGCTCTTTGCGCCCTCCGCGACCATGAACATCTCCGCGGAGATTGTCTCCATGCTCTTGCCGCGGCCAAGTTCCATGCCGACATGGCGGTTGCGGCTCTGGGGGCTGGTGCAGGTAGCGATCATGTCGCCGATGCCCGCGAGCCCCGCGAACGTTTCCGGTTGGCCGCCCATGGCACAGCCCAGCCGGCTGATCTCCGCCAGGCCGCGGGTGATCAGCGACGCCCGGGTGTTGTCTCCGGCACCGAGGCCGTCACCCATGCCCACCGCGATAGCGATGATGTTTTTCAGGACGCCCCCCAGCTCACAGCCTACTACATCGGTGTTGGTGTAGACCCGGAACAGGCCGCTGGAGAACAGGCGCTGCAGTTCGCGCACAATGATGGCGTCTTCCATCGCGATGACGCTGGCCGCCGCCTGGCCCGCCATGATCTCCCGCGCCAGGTTGGGGCCGGTGAGCACGCCGACCGGGTGTCCCGGCAGAACCTCGGCGATGATTTCAGTCATGCGCATGCGGGTGTCCAGCTCCAGCCCCTTGGTCAGGCTGATGACCGGCACCCAGGGCCGTATGTGTTCCCGTACCTGCTGCAGCACGCTGCGGAAATTCTGCGACGGGATGCCCATGACGATAACGTCGGCGCCAGCCACGGCCTCGCCGATGTCCGCCGTTGCCCTCAGCTTCTCGGGCAGCCGGGCGCCGGGCAGGTAGGTCTCATTGCTGTGCCGGGTGTTGATCTCCTGCACGGTCTCCGCGTTGCGGGCCCAGAGCACGACCGGTGCATTGCGCGCCACCAGGGTCGCCACCGTGGTACCCCAGGAGCCGCCCCCCAGAAGGCCGACTTTCAGGTTGCTCATGTCTGTGGCTCCTTGAAGCGGTCGCGGCCGGTGAGGCCGATAGCGCGGATGACTTCCAGCCGCCGTCTCAGCTCCCGCAGCTGCCGCGCCAGTTGCTGCCGCCGCTCGCCCTGTTCCGGCTCGCCGCCGCTGGTGAGTCCCCGGTGTTGCAACATCTGGAAGCCGTTGCGGAACAGCAGCTTGCCGATGGAGGATTCGCTGCTGATGCGGCGCTGCAGGTACAGCTGTCGGCCCAGCTTCAGTGCTTCGGCAACGCAGGCCTGCTCGTCCATGCTCTGCTCCCCCGGCAGCCTCGCGGCGAGGTCGGACACCACGGAATAGGCCTCAACGTAGGTCAGCAGGGTGACGTGCGCCACCAGTGGTGTTATTGCCAGCAGCAGCTGGGTGAAGCCGCCCGGCGTGGTCTCCGGAAGTGACTCCCAGTCCGGGTTGTAGCGCGCCAGCTCTTCGCGTATCTCCTGATGAAATTCTGCGCTGGGGGCGTAGAAAAACTCGAACTTGAACAGGTCGCGCAGCTCGTCCACTTCGGCCCAGAAAACCTCCAGCGCTGCAGAATCCGGTACCTCCGTGGTTTTTACCAGCGCCAGCTCGATAATCGCCTTGTTGACGAAAAAGTGGATGACCGTATTGCGGTAGTAACTGGCCACCGGGTGCTGTTCCAGGGCGATGCCATAGACGATCTCCGGGCCTTCGTCGTAGCGGGTGACGATGCCCTCGTTGATCATGATACCCAGCAGGCCGTCGATATGTTCGGCGTAGGCGCGGTCGAAATCCGCGGAAATACGCAGCTGCCGCGCCTCGGCCCAGCTCAGCAGGGCGCGCAATTCCTCCACGACCTCGGTTTCCGTGAGGGCCTTGGGCGCGGCGCCGAGGAGGCTCATGGTCACCAGCGAAGGGAAGGTGATGGGGGTGACCCGGTTGGCTTCCACCGCCACCTCGAAGGCGATTTTGGACAGGGCCAGACTGTCGTCTGGATCCGGGGCTCGCGATAGCACCACGGGTTGGCCGATATCCATGTAGATCTTGCCCATGGGCCTGGCCAGACTGCGCACGTAGCCGATAAACCAGCGCAGTGACTCGGCCCCCTTGCCGCGCCCGGTCTGCTCGGTGGCGTACTCCTCCACATCCCTGATCAGGTCGTAGCTGATGGAGATGGGAATGATGTGGATGTCCCGGGCATCGGTAGCGTGGCAGGCTTCCAGCACATATTTGAGCAGGCCGTAGCGCGGCGGCATCAGCTTGCCCAGGCGGGAGCGGGTGCCTTCAAACGACCAGTTCATCGGAAACCGCTTTTCCATCAGGTAGCCGATGTAGTGGCGCAGGGTCAGCTTGTACACGGTGTTGTCACTGAAACTGCGTTTGATGAAGATGCCGCCCGCCCGGTGCACCATGAAACCGACGCCGGCAAAGTTGATGTTGGCGCCACCGAACATGTGCGGCATGGGAAAGTCGTTGTCGTACAGGACCTTGGGTACCACCATGCCGTCCAGGTAGGTCTTGTGGGTCCACAGCAGCATCGACGGGTGTTCGCGGACGATCTTTCGCATTTCCTCTATGGCTGCCGGGTCGACGACAATCTTGCGCTCGTACCCCAGGCGCAGGCAGAAACCGCAGAAACTCGCCCACACATCGAGCCAGAACGTGCTGGGAATCGAGATCATTTCCTGCATGTAGGCCGAGGCTTCCTTCAGCAGCGCGTCCCGGTTGCTGCCCTTTGCCACCGCCAGTTGTTCCAGTGCCTCGTTGTAGCTGCGGTTGGCGCGCAGGCTTTCCGCCACGTAGCGCGGCACCTTGTAGCGCCCACCCTGTAATCGGCGTTCCGCGATATCCAGCACCACCGCCGCCTGCCGGGCAACAAATATGCTGAAAGCATTGGAATCGGCAGCGCTGTCCTCAGCGTACTTGCCCAGGTAGCGGCCGCGCAGGTTGGCCAGCGAATCCGGCTCGCCGCTGACCAGGTGCAGACGCTCTGGCTCGCGCGTAGCGATGCGGCGGGC
>JBGTGB010000393.1:0-3248 GCA_041746975.1 Haliea sp.
GTGCTGCTGGCTGTTTCACGGTATGACCACTGCCTGGTGGCGCTGCTGACCAAGTGGCGGTCGGGGGCATTGCCGGCGGACATTGTCGGCGTGGTCAGCAACCACGAGGACTGCCGCAGCCAGGTGGAATGGTATGGCCTGCCGTATCACTTCCTGCCAGTCACGGCTGCAACCAAGCCCCAACAGGAGGCACAGATCCTGGCGCTGATCCGCGAGCAGCGGGCCGACCTGCTGGTTTTGGCGCGCTACATGCAAATACTCTCGGATGGCTTGTGTAGAGAGCTGGAGGGGCGAGCGATCAACATCCATCACTCTTTTTTGCCCGGCTTCAAGGGCGCCAAGCCCTACCACCAGGCCTATGACCGGGGGGTCAAGGTCATTGGTGCCACTGCGCATTACGTCACCACCGACCTGGACGAAGGGCCCATCATCGCCCAGGAAGTGAAGGCCATTGACCACCAGGTGTCGGTGGAGCAGATGATCCATCTCGGCCACGATACTGAAGCCACCGCCCTGTCCCACGCCGTGCGCTTGCACTGCGAGGAGCGGGTACAGCTGAATGGCCAGCGCACGGTGATTCTGTAGTGTCAGCTCAATAGGCTTGCCCATGGAACGCTACTCCGCCCTCTCCCTGCTGAAACATGCCCTCGGTGGTCATCGCCACTGGCAGCAGGCCTGGCGCAGCCCCGAGCTGAAACCACAGTACGACGTCGTGATCATCGGCGGTGGCGGCCACGGCCTGGCGACGGCGTATTATCTGGCGAAGGTACACGGCATCAGCAATATCGCCGTACTGGAGAAGGGCTGGCTGGGGGGTGGCAACACCGGCCGCAACACGGCGGTCAGCCGTTCCAACTATTTCTACCCGGAGAGCACCCGTTTCTACGAGCACTCCCTCAAGCGCTACGAGACCCTGGGCCGGGAATTGAATTTCAATATCATGCTGAGCCAGATCGGCATCATCAACCTGGCCTGCAGCCGCCACGAGCTGGAGATATTCCGGCGCTGGGCCACGGCCATCCAGGTACAGGGTGTGGACTCCGAGGTGCTGAGCCGGGAGCAGATCGCGGCCATGGTGCCCATGCTGAACATGAGCGCCAACGCCCGCTACCCCGTGCAAGGCGGGTTTATCCAGCGCCGCGGCGGCATTTCCCGCCACGATGCAGTAGCCTGGGGTTACGCCCGCGCGGCCAGCAGTCTGGGGGTGGACATCATCCAGAACTGTGAAGTCACTGGCATTGAGGTCAGCGATGGTCGCGTGCGCGGGGTCAGCACCAATCTTGGCCCCGTGCGAACCGACAAGCTCGGCATGGCAGTCGCGGGCCACAGTACGGTGGTCGCGGCCATGGCGGGGGTGAAACTGCCCATCGTCAGCCAGACCCTGCAGGCGATGGTGAGCGAGCCGGTGAAGCCCTGCCTGGACCACGTGGTCATGTCGCCCATGGTGCACTGCTACATTTCCCAGTCGGATCGCGGCGAGATCGTGATTGGCGGCGGCGCCGATACCCATCCTTCCTACGGCCAGCGCGGCAGCCTGCAGTTCACGGAGGCGGTACTCAACGCCGCGGTGGAGCTGTACCCGATGCTGAGCCGGATGAAGCTGATGCGGCAGTGGGGCGGCATTGTCGACATTGCGCCGGACGCGAGCCCGATTGTGTCCAAGACTCCGGTCACCGGTTTCTACATCAGCACCGGCTGGGGTACCGGTGGCTACAAGGCCATTCCCGCTGGCGGCGAAACCCTGGCCCACACTATTGCCCACGATGCACCGCACCCGCTGGTGGAACCCTTCTCCCTGGACCGCTTTGCCCGCGGCCGGCTGATCGACGAAGGCGCCGCGGCCGGCGTCGCGCACTAGGTGGAACCGGAATGATGCGAATCGAGTGTCCTTACTGCGGCAGCCGCAGCGAAGATGAATTCGTGTGTGGTGGCCAGTCGCACATCGCGCGGCCCGATCCAGGTACGGTCAGCGATGAAGACTGGGCGGCGTATCTCTATCAGCGCGACAATCCGAAGGGCCCGCATCATGAGCGCTGGCTGCACCGCTTCGGCTGTGGCCAGTGGTTCAACGTGGCGCGGAACACCGTGAGCCACGAGATTGTCGCCGTCTATCCCATGACTGCGCCCAAGCCTGAGTTGCCGGATGTATCTGGAGGTGAGGCGTGAAGCGCAGTCGCCAGCGCCTGCCCCATGCGCGGGTCGATACCGGCAAGCCGCTGACCTTCCAGTTCGACGGCGAGACCTACCGCGGCTGCAGCGGCGACACCCTCGCCTCGGCGCTGCTGGCCAATGGGGTCAGCATTGTCGGGCGCAGTTTCAAGTTGCACCGGCCCCGCGGTGTCTTCGCCGCCGGCACGGAAGACGCCAATGCGCTGGTGCAACTGGAGAGCGGTGCCTGGTCCGAACCCAACGCGCGCGCCACCCTGGTGCCGCTGTATGAGGGCCTGGTAGCGAAAGGCCAGAACGCCTGGCCGTCGCCGGCCTGGGACCTGTTGGCAGCGCTGGGCCTGCTGAAGAAGGTGCTGCCGGCGGGCTTCTACTACAAGACCTTCATGTGGCCCCACTGGAAATACTGGGAGGGTCTGGTGCGGCGCCTGGCGGGGCTGGGGGACGCGCCGACAGCGCCGGATCCGCAGTATTACCTCAAGCAAACCGTGCACGCGGAGGTGGTGGTCGTGGGCGCCGGCCGCGCCGGGTTGGAGGCGGCGCTGACGGCGGCGCGGGATCCCGGTTTCCGGGTGCTGCTGCTGGACGAGCAGGAGGAACCCGGTGGCAGGCTGCTGGCGAGCCCCGATCCTGCGGACCGGGCTCTGCTTGCAAGCCTGTTGCAGCGCATTGCACAGTACCCCAACGTCACGCTGTTGTCGCGCTGCTCGGTGAACGGCTACTACGACCACAATGTACTGGCCGCCCTGCAGCGGGTGGGAAGTCACCTCGGTCCGCATGCAGAGGGTGCAGTGCCGCGGGAAATATTCTGGCGTATCTGCGCCGGGCGCGTAGTGCTGGCCACTGGCGCCCTGGAGCGGCCGCTGGTGTTTCCCCACAATGACCGCCCCGGCATCATGCTCGCTGGCGCGGTGCGGGAGTACAGCCACCGCTACGGTCTGAACCTGGGCGAGCGCATTGCCTTCTTTACCAACAACGATTCTGCATGGCACACCGCGCTGGAGCTGGTGGCGCACGGTGTGCCGGTCAAGGCCATTGTCGATGTCCGCTCGCGGGTGGCGCCGGAGCTGCTGCGGCAGGCC
>JBGTGB010000394.1:0-11787 GCA_041746975.1 Haliea sp.
GCTGTTCGGCGCGCCCGGCGCCGCCGTGACAGCGGAGCCCGAGGCCGAGCTGGCCGCGGCCAGCGCTGAGCGGGAGGGGATCGAGAAGGGCGCCAGCGAGACCCGGCTTGACCTGACTTTGCGCGGTATCATTGCTTTTAGCGACGACGGCGCTGGCAGCGCAATTATCGAGCACCGTGGCCAGCAGGATGTGTATGCAGTGGATGACTCGCTGCCGGTCTCCGCCAGGGTGACCCTCGCTAAAGTCATGCCAGGCCAGGTGGTGCTGGACAACGGGGGTACCTACGAGCTGCTGTTGCTGTACCAACCCAGCAGTCTCGATGCGCAGCTCGCGGGCGCGCGGCAGGTACCGCTTGCAGCTCCCCGCAGCGGACAGCCTGCCCCGGCTGCGTCGGCCCGGGTGGTCGACAAGCGCACGGACAGCGAAGCCACCGCCCTGGCGAGTGACTACCGTGACCAGCTGTACCAGAATCCGCAATCCTTGGCTGAGCTGGTGCGGATTGCGGCGGTGCGGGATGGGGGCGAGTTACAGGGTTATCGCCTGACGCCGGGCCGCGACCGGGAGCAGTTCGAACAGCTTGGTTTCCGCAGCGGTGACCTGGTGGTGGCCGTCAATGGCATGCCCCTGTCCGACCCGGCCAATACCATGCGACTCTATCAGGCCATGCGCTCCGCCAGTGAAGCCTCGTTCGAGCTGCTGCGCGGTGGCGAGGCGGTCGCCGTCAACGTCAGTCTGGGTGCTGGCGCCGGCGATCAGTGATAGAGTCACGATACTGCAGCTGAGGATAAATACACAGTGAGAATAATGTCGCGGGCGCTACGGGCCCCCCTGATTTTTCTGCTCGTCGCGCTGGGCTCTGGCGGTACGAATGCCCAGGATTTCACTGTGAATCTGAAGGAAACCGATATCCAGGAGCTGATCAAGTTTGTCGCCGAGGCTACGGAAACCACCATCGTGGTAGACCCCGCAGTCAAGGGCAAGGTCAAGGTGGTCTCGGCCAAACCCGTATCCCGCGACGAACTTTACGACCTGTTCCTCTCCATCCTGGAAGTTCACGGCTATACCGCGGTCCGCTCCGGGGGCGTGGTGCGCGTGATCCAGAGCAAGGACGCGCGCTCGGCGCCGGTAACGGTGCGCGACGATGAAGGCCGGCGGGGCAATGACGAGTATGTCACCCAGGTCATCCGGCTGCAGAACATCTCCGCGGCAAAGCTGATTCCGGTGCTGCGGCCGCTGGTTCCACAGCAGGCCCACATGGCCGCCTATGCTCCCAGCAATGCCATTATCATTTCTGATGTCGCCTCGAACATCGACCGCATCTCCGCGATCATAGAGCGCATGGATCGGACGGCAGTGCAGGAGACGGAGATTATCAAACTCAAGTACGGTGTCGCCGAGGACGTGGTGCGCATGCTGGAGCAGCTCAACTCGTCCGAGGCCCAGCAGGGCAGTGAGGTGGAAGTGCTGCTGGTGGCGGACTCGCGCACCAACAGTGTCCTGGTCAGCGCCGATGAACTGGAACGGGCCCGCATGACGCGCCTGATTCGCTACCTGGACACCCCGCTGGAGCAGAGCGGCAATGTCAAGGTGGTGTACCTGCAGTACGCCAAGGCCGAGGATATCGCCGAGGTCCTGACCCGCGTGATGCAGAACATCACCCGCGTTGAGGGTGCCGAGGGCGGCGGGCGGCAGCAGCGCAGCAACAGCAGCAGCGCCACCATCGAAGCGGACAAGCACACCAACGCCCTCATCATCACCGCCCCAACGGATGAAATGGCCTCTCTGGAGGCTGTGATTGCGCGCCTGGACATCCGCCGGGCACAGGTGCTGGTGGAGGCGATCATCGTCGAACTCGAGGTTCGCGACGGTCAGGACCTTGGCCTGCAGTGGCTGTTTGCCAATGACGACGGCTTCTACGGTGGCAATATCAATGCCGATGATGCGCGTGCCCGGCGCATTGCCGCTGCCATCCTGCCCGTTGAAGGTGGTGACGGCGGCACCACCACCGGCGATTTCAATGTTGGCGCGCTGGCGGGAGCCATCGCCCAGTCTCCGGGCCTGTCCCTGGGCTGGGGTGTGGTCGACGATGATCTGTCGATGACGGTTATCCTCAATGCCCTCAACCGGCAGTCCAACGCCAATATCCTCTCCACACCCAGCCTTCTGACTCTCGACAACCAGGAAGCCTACATTACCGTGGGCCAGAACGTGCCCTTTGTCACCGGCTCCTTTACCAGCACCGGCACCGGCGACGGCGCGCAGAATCCGTTTCAGACCATTGAGCGCCAGAACGTGGGTATCACCCTGAAGGTGACGCCACACATCAACGAAGGTGATTCGGTGGTGTTGGATATCTCCCAGGAGGTGTCCAGCCTTAGCAACACCGGCACGCAGCTGCAGGCCTCGGACCTGATTACCAATGAACGTATCCTGCAGACCAAGGTGCTGGCGGCGAATGGGCGCATGGTGGTGCTGGGCGGGCTGATCAAGGATGACGTCCAGGACGGCAGTCAGAAAGTGCCGCTGCTGGGCGACATTCCGCTGCTGGGCCGCCTGTTCCGCAGCGATGCGGTGACGGTAGTGAAGACCAACCTGCTGATTTTTATCCGCCCGACCATTATTCGCGACGACCAGCAATTGGCCGGCGCTACCGCCGAGAAATATCGTTTCATCCGCGACCAGCAGGTGCTGCGGCGTGAGCGCGGCCTGATGTTCCTGGACGACGACTACGTGCCGGTACTTCCGGAGTGGGAAGAGCAGATCCGGCAGCTGGAGGAAATCCGGGACGAGGCGCAGAACACTGCCGCCCCGGTGGGGGGGCGGTGATGGTCGCGGCGGTTGCACCGGCAGCGGCGGGCACCGAGGCGCCGCGGGCGCTGCCCTTCGGGTTTGCCAAGCAGTACGGTGTGCTCGTGCATGGTCGTCCTGAGGGCGTTGTCGTCAGCTACCGTGCGCAGCCCGGTTCCCAGGTACTGCTGGAGCTGCGGCGCTGGCTGGGCTGCTCCTTTGCGCTTGAGGCCGTGTCCGAAGCAGAATTTCAGCGCCGCCTGTCCCAGGCCTACCAGCGTGACAATAACGCGGCGGTGCAGATGGCGGAGGATATCAGCGCCGACGTCGACCTGAGTCGCCTCGCTGACGAAATCCCCGACGCCGGCGACCTGATGGATGCGGAGGATGACGCCCCCATCATCCGCCTGATCAACGCCATCCTTTCCCAGGCGGTGCGCGAGCAGGCTTCGGACATCCACATTGAGACCTTCGAGGACCGACTCAGCGTGCGCTACCGCATTGACGGCGTGCTGGCTGAAATCCTGTCGCCCAAGCGTATGCTGGCGCCGCTGCTGGTGTCCCGGCTCAAGGTCATGGCCCGGCTCGATATCGCCGAGAAACGGGTACCCCAGGATGGTCGTATCTCCGTGCGCATTGCAGGCCACGCGGTGGACATCCGCATGTCGACCATGCCCTCCGCCCACGGTGAGCGGGTAGTGCTGCGTTTGCTCGACAAACAGTCAGGCCAGCTGGAACTGCAGCAGCTGGCGATGAATGAACAGGTGCTGAGCAGCTACGAAAAAGCGCTGCGCAGCCCCCACGGCATTATCCTGGTCACCGGGCCCACCGGCTCCGGCAAGACCACTACCCTGTACGCTGGTCTGGCGCACATCAATCAGGCCACCCGCAATATCCTGACCATTGAGGACCCGATCGAGTACATGCTGCCCGGCGTGGGCCAGACCCAGGTCAACCCCAAGGTCGACATGACCTTTGCCCGGGGCTTGCGGGCCATTTTGCGCCAGGATCCGGATGTAGTGATGGTGGGTGAGATCCGGGATCTGGAGACGGCCGAAATAGCCGTGCAGGCCTCCCTAACCGGCCACCTGGTGCTGTCTACCCTGCACACCAACACCGCCATCGGCGCGGTCACCCGGCTGCAGGACATGGGTATCGAACCGTTTCTCCTTTCCTCCAGCCTGATTGGCGTCATGGCCCAGCGCCTGGTGCGGCTGCTGTGCAAGGACTGCAAGCAGGCCTATGAGCCATCGGCGTCAGAGCGGGCACTGCTGGGTGTCGACCCGCACGTGGGCGAGCGGCTGGAAATCTGTCGCGCGGTGGGCTGCGAGCACTGCAATTATGGTGGCTACCGCGGCCGCACCGGAATCTATGAGCTGATCGAGGTCAACGATGCCCTGCGGCTGATGATTCACGAGGGCGCCAGCGAACAGCAGATGTTGCAGGAGGCGCGCAAGCTGTACCCCGGCATTCAGGAGGATGGCCGCCGCCGGATCCTGTCCGGCGAGACCAGCATCGAAGAAGTCCTGCGCGTCACCGCAGTCACCTGAACGCGGTAGCGGGCGATGACGGCGTATCGGTATCGGGCACTCAACCCTGGCGGCAAGCTGGTCAAGGGCGTGCTGGAGGGCGACTCCGAGCGGCAGGTGCGCAGCCAGCTGCGCAGCCAGAAGCTGCGCCCGGTCGAAGTGGAGGTCGCCAACCGCCAGGCGGCCAATCAGCCGCGCTTCAACCTCTCATTTCTGCAGCCCCGGATCAGCGTCTCCGAGCTGGCCATGGTGACCCGCCAGCTGGCGACGCTGGTGCAGGCGAACCTGCCGCTGGATGAATGCTTGCAGGCCGCTGCCGAGCAGAGCCGCAAGGGTCGCACCAAGGGTCTCCTGTTGCAGGTGCGTTCGCGGGTGGCGGAAGGGCACACCCTGGCCTATGCCATGGGCGAGTTTCCCCTGGTGTTCAACGAGATGTACCGGGCGATGGTGAATGCCGGCGAGCACGCCGGGTTCCTCGGTCCGGTGTTGGCGCAGCTGGCGGACTACAACGAGCAGCGCCAGTACACGGCGCAGAAAATGAAGATGGCGATGATCTACCCCTTGATCCTGGTGGGCGTTGCGGTCGCTGTAGTGGTGGCGCTGATGGTTTTCGTGGTGCCGGAGCTGATCGGGATTTTCGCCCACACCAACCGCGAGCTGCCGCTGCTGACCCGCGGCCTGATCGCGGCCAGCGACTTTTCCCGGGACTATGCCCTGTGGGTTTTACTGGCGGCGGTCATCCTGGTGATCGGAGTACGCCGCTGGCTGCGCCCACCGGCCAGGCGCAAGCGCTGGCACGGCCTGCTGCTGCGCCTGCCAGGCATATCCCGGCTGGTCATCGCGGTGGATACCGCCCGTTTTGCCTCCACCCTCAGTATTCTCATGGCTAGCGGGGTGCCGCTGCTGCAGTCGCTGCATATCGCCGGCCAGGTCTTGACCAACCTGGTGCTGCGGGACGACAGTGCCCGGGTGGCGGAGCGGGTGCAGGAAGGCAGCAGCCTGCACCGCGCCCTACGCGAAAACGGCCGCTTTCCGCCGATGATGGTGCATATGGTGGCCAGCGGCGAAACCAGCGGCGAGCTGGAAGCCATGCTGCAACGCTCCGCCACCAATCAGGAGCGCGAGCTGGAAATGACCCTGGGTACGCTGATGAGTCTGCTGGAACCGCTGCTGGTCGTCTTCATGGGGGCGATGGTGCTGGTCATTGTCATGGCCATCCTGCTGCCTATTTTTGATCTCAACACAATGGTGCGATAGCAATATGAATATCCCGAAAAAGACGGCCCAGGCCGGCTTCTCGCTGGTAGAGATTCTGGTGGTGCTGGTGATCATGGGGCTGCTGATCAGCGTGGTGGCACCAACGGTCCTCAACCGGGCCGATGAAGCCCGGATCCAGAAAGCTTACGCGGATTTCAAGGCCATTGAGACGGCGCTCAAGATCTATCGGCTCGACAACTACGTTTACCCCACGACCGAACAGGGTCTGGAAGCACTGGTCTCACCCAGCAACCTCGATCCGCAGCCGCGCAATTTCAAGGCTGGGGGCTACCTGGCGGAAATTCCGCTGGATCCGTGGGGCCGCCCCTACCTGTACATGAGCCCCGGCGAGAACGGCGAGGTGGACATCTATAGTCTGGGCGCCGATGGTCTTTCCGGCGGCGAGGGCCAGAATGCGGACATCGGCAACTGGAAAGTGGAGGACTGAGCCTGTGAGCCGCCGGCAGCGGGCGGCCCGCACGAGCCAGGGCTTCAGCCTGCTGGAGTTGCTGGTGGTGCTCTTCGTGGTGGTGCTGGTGACCTCGCTGGCTACTCTGAATGTTGGCTCAGGTAATCAGGATCTGCGCCTGGAAGCCCAGGCTCGGGAGATGCAGAACATCGCCCTGTTTGCCCTCGATGAAGCGCAGATGTCGGGCCGCGACATGGGGATGCTGCTGTTCTTCGACTCCCGCGGCCCGGAAACCACCTTCGGCTACGAATGGCGGGAACGGCGGCCCGAGGGCTGGCGTCAGCCGCTGGTGGCCAGCGATGTTTTCGCGACGCAAACCCTGCCGGTGGAGGTCGATCTCTCCCTGCTGCTCGAAGAGGTGGCGGAAACTGATCTGCTGCCCGCGCCGGTGGCGCCGGATGCGGCCCCCCAGGTGGTGTTCTACGCCAGCGGCGAGGTGGTTCCCGGCGAGCTGGAACTGCGCCGCCGCGGCACCGGCGAGGTCCTCTGGCGCCTCGAGTGGGATCTGCTGGGACGGATGACCTTGCTGCGGCGCGGCGAGGCGGCAGATGACTTTGACCGCAGCTAGTCGGCAATGGCGGCGCCAGCCCGGCTTCACCCTGGTGGAAGTCATGGTGGCTCTGGCCGTGGTCGCGCTGGCGCTGCCGGCGTTGCTGTTTGCCCTGTATCAGCAGGTGGACGGTACCGGCTACCTGCGCGACAAATCCCTGGCGCAGATGGTTGCCAACAACAAGCTGGTGGAGCTACGGTTGCTCACCGAGACCCGGTCCGGGCTGTTCAGCGGTGTCGACAGCGGCGTCGAAGAGCTGGCGGGGAGGCGGTGGCACTGGCGCCTGGCCAGCAGCGCAACCCAGGTCCAGTCCTTTTACCGGGTGGAGATCGCAGTGCGCGAAGGTGAGGAGGAAAGCGGCCTGCCGCTGCACACACTGGTCGCGTTCATGTTTGAGGGCCAGCGCCAGGCGACGGGGGTGCCCGGTGAAGAGTAGCGGCTTCACTCTGGTGGAAGTCCTCATCGCCCTGGCGATTACTGCCTTTGTGGCGGCCATTTCCTATACCGGCCTGTCGACGGTGATCAGCGGCGTGGAAAGTACGCGGGCAGTGGCCGAGCGCACCTGGGAGGTCAACCGGGCCCTGATGATTGTCAGCCGCGACCTGCGCCACTTTATCGACCGCCCGGTGCGTGACGAGTTCGGCGAGGAGGAGCCGGCCCTGATCGGCGGCCGTGCGGCACGTTTCATGCTGAGCTTTACCCGCAGCGGCTGGCACAATTCCGCTGAGCACCCGCGGAGCAATCTGCAGCGCGTCAACTATCTGTGGCTGGAGGACAGCCTCTGGCGGGAGAGTTACCCGGTACTGGACCGGGCCTCGGCTACGGAACCACAGCGGGTACTGCTGCTGGCAGGGGTCACGGACCTGCGCCTGCTGTTCCTCGACTCGCCGGCTTCCCTGCGCCCCGGTGACCGCGGCACACAAGTGGATACCCGCAACTGGCCTGAGAACTGGGTGGCGGATACCAGCCAGCCCGGGGTGGAGCTGCCCCCACCGGTGGCCCTGGAACTGGTTATCGAACTGGAGGACCTCGGCGAGCTGAGGAGTCTGCATGCGCTGCCGCCTCTCTGAGCCGCGCCATCCCGACGCCCAGCGCGGTGTTGCGCTGGTGGTGGCGCTGCTGGTGTTCGGCCTCTCAGCGGCCCTGCTGGTGGCCATGCAAAGTGAGTTCACCCTGTTTTACCAGCGCGGGTCCAATCTGTTTCTGGCGGAGCAGGGCCATGCCTACCTGCGCGGTGCGGAAGAATTGGCAACGCTGGTGCTGCTCGCGGACTACGATGTCGACCAGTCCCGGGAGCGGCCGCGGGACGACCTCTCCGAGATCTGGGCCCAGCAGGCAACGCCCTATCCGCTGGACGAAGGTGGCTGGCTGATGGGCTCCCTGCAGGCCCTGCAGGGTCGCTTCAATCTCAATGCACTGGCTGCCACCGCGACCAATGCCGACGAGAGTGGTGAAGATGACGCACGCTTCACGTCCGCCCAGGCGTTTTTTATTCGCCTGCTGCAGGCGCTGCCGGAGTTGCAACTCGGCTCGCAGGAAGCCATTGCGGTGACCCAGGCCATCGGCGACTGGCTGGACCCGGATACCATTACCCGCCCGTTCGGGGCCGAGGATGACTTTTACAGCGGTCAGAGTCCTGCCTACCGCACCGCCAATCGCGCCATGGCCAGCGTCAGCGAGCTGCGCGCAGTGGCCAATGTAACTCCGGAGCTGTACCGCGCGCTGGCACCGCTGGTGACGGTCTGGCCGCAAACGCCCGCGCCCTTGAATGTGCACACGGCTGCATTGCCGCTGTTGCGGGCGGTGAATGGCGACGACGAATTGCTGCCCCTCGGTGAGATGGAAGGCGAGTCCCTGTTCCAGCGCCAGCGCAGCGAGGGAGGGTTTGCCAGCCTTGATGAATTGCTGGAGGATCCGGTCTTTGCCGACAAGAACATGCAGGGAGTGCGCAGCCTGCTGGGGGAAAGCTCGTCCTGGTTTCTGCTGGCAGCGGAGGTCGAAGTTGCCGATCGTAATATGCGCTTGTACAGTGTGCTGCACCGAGACGGGCGCACAGTGCGGGCGGTAGCCCGCGCATCCGGCAGTCTGTGAACTGACGACTGCGGGATGCTCGCATTAGTGACAAAAACGGAGATCCCGGTTTGCAAAATCTAGCCGTTGTGCGCTTGCTTGACGACGCCCTCGCCTGGTACCCGCCGGGGGCGGGGGAGCAGCCGCGCCTGCTCGACAATCCTGAGGAGATGGCCCGGTTCCGGGAGACGCTGAAAAGTTCGCGCCTGCAGGCCTGCTTTGCTGCCCCGGGCACGGAAGTCCGCCTGCTGCAATTGGCGGTGAGCCCGGAGGAAAAGAAGCACCTGCAGCAGGCGTTGCCCTTTTTGCTGGAAGAGCAACTCGCCGAGGATATCGAGCAGCTGCATTTTGCGTTCTGCCCGCTGGATAAAAACACCGTCGGTGTGGCGCTGTGTCGCAACACCACCATGGTGGCCTGGGAAGAACTGCTAGCGGACCTGCCCGACCTGCCGCAGTGGTTGCCGGAAGCGCTGCTTTTGCCCTGGCAGGCGGGCGAGTGGTGCCTGGTGTTGGCCGCGGACGCCGTGCTTGTGCGCAGCGGCGCCTGCGAGGGCTTTACCGTTGAGCCCGAACTGCTGCCGATGTTGCTTTCCGCCGCAGCCGAAGACGCGCCACCGCAGGTGATAGTGGCGTACGGCAGCGACCAGGAGCGGGACCTGGCCCTGATCCCGGAACCACTGCAGGACCGGGTGCAGTGGCGCCAGGGCAACCTCTGCAGTGCATTGATGCTGGCGCGAGACGAGCACCCGCTGAACCTGCGCCAGGGTCCCTACGCCGCCCGGCTGCCGCTGGCGCGCTGGTGGCAGCAATGGCGGGTCGCTGCCGTGGTACTGGGTGTCGCAGTTGTTCTGCAACTGGCGGCAACCTGGGCTGATTACCGGGCCCTCGCCAGCCAAAACCTGGAGCTGCGGGCGGCCATTGAGTCCAGTTATCGGCAGGCCGTGCCTGAGGGCGCGCTGGTGGATGCCGAACGCCAGCTGCGGCGCCAGCTCGATGGCCTGCGCGGTGCTAGCGGAGGCGGCGGCTTTATCCGTCTGCTGGAGCAGGCCGGGGGCATCATCGCCCAGCGTCCCGGTACCAGCATTGTCAGTATCAACTACAACCAGCGGGGCGGTGAAATGCGGCTGAACATTGTCGCCAATGATTTCGCGGCGGTGGAGCAGCTGCGTGCGGGTCTCGCCGGCGCCGGCCTCGCCGCGGTGATGGAGAGCAGCAGCGCCCAGGGCGACGGCGTCCGCGCCCGGATCCGGGTAGGGGGCGCCTGATGCAGTCCTGGTTTGTGCGCCTCGACCGGCGCGAACAGCTGAGCCTGCTGGTGCTTGCTGCAGTCATCGGTCTATACCTGGTGTGGGTGCTGCTGTGGTCACCGATTGCGGCGCTGCGCGACCGCATGGCGGAGCAGAATACGGCGGCGGCTGCAGCCCTGGTGCGGGTGGACACCCTGGTCGCTGAACTGCAGCAGGCGCGCGCATCCTCGGGACCCGGCGGCCAGCGCAGCAACCTGGCGGCGGTAGTAAACCAGAGCACCGGTCGCTTCAATCTGCCGGTGAGCCGCCTGCAACCCGGCAGCCGGGGTGATCTGCAGGTGCGCCTGGAGAATGCGCGCTTTGCCGACCTCGTCGCCTGGCTGCACCAGCTGGAACTGGGTGAGGGACTGGTGCTGGAGGAGGTTGCGATCACCCAGGCGGGCAGTGCGGGCTTCGTCAATGCCACCATCCGGATCGGGCAGGGTTCATGACAGGCGGTCGCTGGCTGGCCGGGGTGCTGGCCACGGTGGTTCTGTTGCTGCTGCTGGTCATCAGTGCGCCCGCCCATCTGCTACAGCGGCTGCTGGAAAGTTCGCCGGTGGCGGCCGAGGGCATGCAGGGCACGGTCTGGCAGGGTCGCGCCAGCCGTGTTCTGGTAGCAACGGATGTCGGTCTGCTCCATCTGGGTGAAGTCAGCTGGACGCTGCGGCCCTGGTCGCTGCTGACCCTGGCGCCGCGGCTCGAAGTCAGCAGTCGCTGGGGTGGCCAGCGCCTGGAGGCGGAGGTGCGGCTGCGCGGGCGCAACGACTTTGAACTGGACAATCTCGATGCCAGTTTTGATGCGGCGTTGTTGCGCCACCTGGCCCCGGTAGCGCTGCAGGGCACGGTCTCGCTGCAGGCGCAGCAGCTGCGCCTGCGCGATGGCCTGCCAGTGCAGGCGCAGGGCCGCGTTCTCTGGCAACGGGCGGCGTGGGATTCGCCCCGGGGAACCCTGCCACTGGGCAGCTATGTAGTGGAGTTTGTCCAGCCTCGTGGCGGCGACCTGAGCGGCGAAGTGCTGACCCTGGCTGGCCCGGTGCAGGCCACCGGTGAGTTGCAGTTGGCGCGGTCGAGTTATAGCATCGCGGTGCTGATTGCCCATGAGGGAAGCTGGGACCCACAGCTGCAGGAAGCGTTGTCGCTGTTGGCCCGGCCGGTGGCGGAGGGTTACGACCTGCGCCTGGAGGGCCGGCTGCCTGTACCTGGCCCCTGAATGCAGGTGTCATCTATTTCCAACCAAGACAAGGAATCCGCGCCAATGAGCGACGCTAACTACCGTAAATACGAGTGTGTGATCTGCGGCTTTATTTACGATGAGGCGGTAGGCATACCCGATGACGGTATTCCCCCCGGTACCCGCTGGGAAGATCTGCCCGAAACCTGGGAGTGCCCGGACTGCGGCATCTCCAAATCCGATTTTGACCTGATGGAAGGCTGAGCTCTCCCACCCACCGGACCTTGACCATGACAACATCCACTCGGCTTGCCGCTCTGCGCGAACTGCTGCAGGAGAGGGCCTACGACGCCCTCGTGATTCCCAGGGCGGACGAGCACCTGGGCGAATACATTCCACTGCACAACGAGCGCCTGCTATGGGCGACAGGCTTTACCGGTTCCGCCGGCATGGCCATCGTGCTGCGCGAAGGCGCCGGCATTTTTGTTGACGGCCGCTACACTGTGCAGGTCAGGCAGCAGGTAGCCGCCGCCGATTTCAGCTATCACCATCTGCTCGAGGAGCCGCCACTGCAGTGGCTGGCGAGCTGCCTGCAGCCCGGTGCCCGGGTGGCGGTGGATCCGCGCCTGCACAGCCTGCAGTGGTTGCGCCAGGCCGAGGCCGA
>JBGTGB010000395.1:0-22685 GCA_041746975.1 Haliea sp.
GCCCGAGCCACAGCCGGAACCGCAGCCCGAGCCACAGCCCGAGCCACAGCCCGAGCCACAGCCCGAGCCACAGCCGGAACCGCAGCCCGAGCCACAGCCGGAACCGCAGCCGGAACCGCAGCCGGAACCGCAGCCTGAGCCCCAGCCCGAGCCCCAGCCTGAGCCTGAGCCGGAAAACAATCCGCCGGACGCCGTGGACGACGAGTTCGAGACCGACATCAACACGCCGGTGTCAGGGAACGTGCTGCCCAACGACAGCGATCCTGATGGTGACTCCATCACCGTTGTGGGCAATACCCAGCCCGCCAATGGTACGGTCACGTTAAACCCTGACGGCAGCTTCGAGTACACGCCGAACGAAGGTTTCAGCGGCGAGGATACCTTCACCTACACCATCAGTGACGGTGACGAGACGGACACTGCCACGGTTACCATCACCGTCGATGCGCCGGTAGACATCACCACACCGACAGCCATTGGTATTACAGGGGCGCAGTTGGTCCTGGATGAGGCCAACCTGGCCGCCGGCACCAACCCAGATCCCGACGCGCTTACCAAGGGCAACTCATTCGTAGTTAGCGCGCCGGATGGTCTGGAGAGCCTGACCATTAACGGTCAGGCGATCGTTAGCGCAGGTGTTGCTGCTGACTCCCTGCCGACAATAACAACTGCCGGCGGCAATGCGCTTGCGATCACCGGTTTCACTGACAATGGCGATGGCACGTACACGGTGGATTTTGAGTACACCCTGAACGCGGCCAAGGATCACGAGCAGCCGGACAATGATGCATCGCTGGACCAGTCTTTCGCCATCATTGCGGAAGACACCGATGGCGACACCCAGTCCAGCAGTCTGGTGGTGCGCATCCTGGATGACGGCCCGACGGCGGGTGGCTTTGAGGATCTCAAGGTTGATAACCTTGCCGGTGCTACTGCAACAGGTAACGCCGCGCTGTTTGAAAGCGGTGCGGATAATTGGGAAGCAATTTCTATCGTCGGTCCTCAGATACCGGGGGTCAGCTATTCGCAGAGTTCAACGGTGGTGAATGGGGTGATCATTACCACGTTGACAGCCTTTGTTACCGGTGACCCCTCCAAGGAGCTGTTCGAGATAACTCTCGATGGGGACGGCGAGTACGTTTTCACTTTGATAGCCCCAGAGACTGCGGTCGAAACAACGATAGGCTTGACGAGCCTGACTCCTGGACAGCCAGTAACCTTTGCAGAAACTCCGGATTTTTCCATCGAGGTCTCCGCTGGTGGCGCCAGGGTCAACTCGAGTCAGCAGGGAACCGGTGTGGGTAACAACCTTCTCGACGGCTCGGGGGAGGCGCTGACATTCCAGTTCTTTGACCCAGGCGCAGCCGGCGACCAGCAGCTGAATGCAGGTAATTCCAACCTTGTTAGTGGTGTCTCTTTCGCCAATAACCATCCGTCTGGAGGCACGGTCAGGGTGACAGCGGTTAACACGCTGAATGGTGATTCAGTCACTTTTAATCTATCGGTTGGGGGTAACCAGCCTATTGTCGTGTCTCCGAGCGCAGTCGGCTTCGATTTCAATGAAATCACTCTGGAGTGGGTCGCAGGTACCATGCGGATCACGCAGGCTACATTGTCGGAGACAATTTTGCCTCAGGGGCAGACTCTGGTCTTCGATGTCATTGGTGTGGACAATGATGGAGATACCGTTGTCACGGAGGCTGCCATTACCGTTGAGGTCATTCCAGGTGGCGGCCAGCAAATGCAGTTGCTGTCGGCATTCAACACGGCATCAGTTTCGTCTGAAGTTCAAATGGAGCCGGAACAGGTGCTAGAGCAGCAACCTGCGATAGGGTCTCAGCAAGAAACCGAGTCGGAGCCGGAAGTACAGGCTGCATCCGAACCGGAGGTAACGGCGGGCGCCCTGCTGGCCACTGCAGCTGACGATGTCTTTGCCTTTGCCCTGAGTGAGGACAACCGCACAGGAAATGATGCCATTCTCCTCGGCAACAACGACGAGGCGTCCATCATCGACTTTGGCAAGCAGGGCGTCGATTCCCTGGATCTCCGTGACCTGCTGCTGGGTGAGGAGAGTGGTGACCTGACTGCTTACCTGAATGTCACCTACGACGGTACCAACACAGTAATCGCCGTGAGTAATGATGGCAGCTTCAACGGCAACAACGGTGACGCCGGCAAGGTGGACCACACCATCACCCTGGAAGGGGTGGACCTGGTGAGTGGCCACGACGACATGGCCTCGGTGATCCAGAGCATGCTCGATTCCGGCAAGCTGTCTATCGACCAGTAGCCTTCTGAGCTATGATCCATCCCCGGTACCTGCAAGGGTGCCGGGGATTTTTTTGGAGTAGAACAATGCCCTTTGTGCAGCGTGATAGCGCAGGACAGATTGTCGCGGTCAGCCAGGTGCCGTCGGATGGCATGGCGACAATCGCCTCGGATCATCCGGACCTGCAGACCTTTCTCAGTGAGCTCGGGGAGGAGGCGCGACAGATCAGCGCGACCGACCAGGACTTCGTGCGGGTGCTGGAGGACGTGGTGGAATTGCTGATTGGCCGGGGCGTAATCCTGTTCACCGACCTGCCGCAGTCAGCCCAGGAGAAGATGCTGCATCGGCAGGCGTTGCGCAGCAATCTGCCCGGTAGCCTTAATCTCCTGGGTGACGACTGAGCGTTCGCGCTATTCGTTGAAGTCGCTCATGGCCGGCCCGGTGGCGCCGTCGATGCCGAGTTCCTGCAGCTGGTTCCACTCCTCTTTGCTGCGCACGCCCTCGGCAATCACGATCACGCCGATGGAGTGACCCACGGTGCACAGGGTGCGCAACAGGGTCTGGTTACCTGCATTGTTATCGATATTGCGGATAAACGAGGAGTCCACTTTCAGGTAGTCCAGACCGACGTCGCTGAGCTGGCCGATTTCCGCCAGCTGGTGGCCGACGTGCTCGATGCCGATCTTGCAGCCGTAGATCTTTGCCCTTGCGGCCAATTTCTTGAATGCCTCAAGGTGGCGGAAGGCCATGGATTCGGGTACCTCCAGCCAGAGATTGGCGGCGGCCGGGCCGGCCATGGACAGGTGATCACTGAGCCAGAGCAGGAAACTGGGCTCCACCAGGGCGCCGACCGACAGGTTCACGGACAGGGGCTTGCCGCGGACGGAGGTGACCCGCAGGGCGAGATCGAGCACGTGCTGGTCCAGCTCGCTGGACAGTTCCAGGCGGTTGATCCAGGGCAGGAAAGTGCCTGCCGCCAGCTCCTGGCCCTCGTATTCCAGCCGCACGGGAGCCTCGAAGTGCAGCAAACGCTTGTTGATGCCGACCACCGGATAGCTGGCGAGGCTGAAACGCTGCTCCCGGAAGGCCCGGTCGAACACCTTGCGCCAATGTTCCATCTGCTCGCGCACCGGCATCATCTGGATGTCGCCGGCGTAGGCCAAGTTGATAGCGGAGGATCCTTCCTTGTCGGCGGAAATCAGTGCGCCGTCCAGCCGGGTCATAAGCGTGGCCAGGGTATCGTCGTAGACATAGACAGTGGTCGCGGCAGGCAGGGTGACGTCGTGCACCATGCTGCGGGTTTCCATGACTTCCCGCAGGGCGTCCTGCATTTCCCTGGCGACTTCGTCGGGCTCTAAGGAGCGGGGCGCCATCAGGGCGAAGTCGGAGCCGTTCAGGCGCGATGCCGCCCAGCGGCTATGGCGGGCGACGATGGCATTCAGCGCCGTACCCACATCCGCCAGCAGCCCATCGATGGCCTTGCGCCCGTAGCTCTGGTTGAGTTCGGCCAGTCCGCCGATCCGCACCAGGGTCAGGGTGCCTGTGGCGTTGACGTCGTCGCTCTCCAGTGCCGCGCTCAGGGACTGCATAAACGGCTCTCGGTTCAGCAGCTTGGTGACTTTGTCGATATGAGCATCGCGCTGCCACTTCTCAAGGCGCAGGGCCTCCTGGCGTAAGGCCACCTTGATCCGGTCCGACATAGTGTTCATGGCGCCGACCACACATCTGAATTCCAGAGTTTTGGGTTCGGATATGGTGATGAAGCGGCGCTGGCCGATGGCTTCAGCCTGGTTGACCACATCGTCCAGGGGCTTGAGGATGATGCGCAGCAGGTAGCTACCCAACAAACCAGCGAAGACCATGGAGGTCAGGAAAACCAGGGCCAAAAGCTGGGTGCTCTCCCAAAGCTCCTTATAGGCGAAGCGGGAGTGGCTGCGCAGGGTCAGCGTGCCGACCTGCTGCCAGCCCTTCTGCACCAGGGCGATGCCGGGCTCGACTTCGATCGGCAACAGCTGCATGAACCAGGCAGGGGCATCCTTTGCCTGGGCGTCCTCGCGGCGAATGATAAGGTTGCCCTCAGGGTCGACGAGTTCCACCAGCTCGTAGTGGCCGGTATCGAACTGGGCCGACAGGGTCAGTTCCAGCAGTACCGGGTCCGCATCCTGCTGGGTGAGCGACAGCGCCAAGGCAGTGGCATTGTCTGCATTTTTCATATAGAGCTGTTGTTGCAGATAGCTTTTGGCGGAGAGGCTGCTGACTACAAAGCTGCCGCCAAACACGAGGCTCAGCAGCAGGATGATCGCCAGCCAGAGTTGTTTGAATAGTGACATGCCAATACTCCGTCAGTGTGCATGGATCAGCCGAGTCCGTCGGCTGCCATCCGTTGTAAGAGGTCACGCCAGCGCGAGAGCCTGGCCCCCGGATCCCGGGTGGCCGGTGCTGCGGCGCCCCCCACCCACAGCCCCTGGCTGTTAAAGCCGAAGACAGGTGTGAGGTCTGGCCGCCGGGAGGCCGGGCGGACCTCGGAAATCAGGTTGTCTAGAATGAGGGGGTCGGCGGAGGGCATGGGATAGTAGGCCAGTACCATGTGCGCCTGGGTGGCGTTGCTATAAGCGCCCCCGAGCTGAGCTTTGACGTAGGTAATGCGCATCTTGCCGACCTCGACACCCGCCAGCAGCAAGGTCATATACTTGGCGATGCTGAAATCCTCGCAGTCTCCCTCGCGACGAGCCATGGTTTCCAGGGGGGTGGCCCAGTGGTCATCTTGCCCCCACACCTCAATATCCGTGCGCCAGCGCACGAGGTTGTTGAAGAAGCTGTTTACCCGCTCCACCTTCTCTATTTCGTCCAGCGCCGAAATCTCACCGATCAGGCTGCGCCAACGGACTACGGTTTCCGCGGTATGGGGGCCGTAGCGGCTCAGCGCCAGGCGTTCCATGCGATCGAGGTCGACCTTGGCCAGCACCAGGGTGCAACTGAGCACCAGCGCGATTGCCGCCGCTGCCAGGCCCGGGAGTCTGCGCCCTACCGTAGTCAATGAGAGTATCCCTCCAGTCCTTTGCCGACCCGGGGCGGGGCCGTGGTGCCATCGGGGCCGGGCACTCCTGGCTCGGCCCGCAACCGAGGCACTTAGCAGATATTACGACAATTCTCTGTGCGCTGAGGGGAGAAACTGCGACAAATGCGTGATTTAGGGGCGCATTCTGTGACACGGTTCATGGTATTCCTCCACAAGTTACATTGGATTCACCCTATATCGCCTATATGCTAGCTGGCAGAGTGAGGTGGCTAACCAACGCCGCCCGGTTATGGTTTTATAGGGGAAAGAGCTTATGAGAAAGAAGCAGGGCGTAGTCAGTGCCGTGGTAGCGGCGTGCGTGCTTCAGGGCACTGCGCTGCAGGCGCAGCCGGTGGCGGATTTCAAGAGCGCCGTCACCCAGGCGGTGATGACGAATCCCAGGGTCAACGCAGCCTGGTACAACTTCGAGGCGACTCGGGAGGCCCAGCGAGCGGCCAAGGGTGGTTATTTCCCCAGCGTCGATCTCAGTGCCGAGATCGGCCGCGAGGAACGGGAGACCCCGCTGATCGATCTGGGCAGCTATACCCGTGATGCTGCCCGTTTCACCATCACCCAGATGCTGTTCGACGGCTTCGCCACCCGCGAGGATGTGCGGGCTCTCGGTTTCAGCAAGCTGAACCAGTACTACGAGCTGCAGCGGGCGTCTGAGGAAGTCTCCCTCGAGGCCGCGCAGGCCTATCTCGATACGGTCCGCTACCAACAATTGGTCAGATTCGCGGAGGACAACTATGTGTTTCATCGCGAGGTATTTGACAAGATTGATGAGCGCACCAGCGGTGGTGTCAGCCAGGGGGTGGACCTGGAGCAGGCCTCTGCGCGTGTCGCTCTCGCTGAGTCCAACCTGTTGACCGAAATGACCAACCTGCACGATGTTCAGGCCCGGTTCCAGCGTGTCGTCGGCGACCTGCCCGCGGAAAATCTGCAAATGCCGGCTATCCCCTCCAGCATGATCCCGGAAATGCGTTCCGCGGCTTTGAATCTCGCCTACGAGAATAGCCCGGAGATCAATGCCGCGATCGAGAATCTCCGCGCCAGCCAGGCCGATCTCAACCGCACCAACGCGCCCTTCATGCCGCGCCTGGATCTGCGCTACCGCAACGAGGTTGAGCACGATACCGACGGCCTCGAAGGTCGGTATGATGAAGAGGCGATAGAGTTGGTACTCAACTACAACCTGTTCCGCGGCGGCGCTGACAGTGCCCGCAAGCGCGAGTTCTACAATCGCTACAACTCGGCCATCGAAGAGCGCAAGCAGGCCTGCCTGAACGTGCGCCAGAACACCATGATTGCCTTTAACGACATCCAGGCGCTGGAGCAACAGGTGGTGTTCCTGGATCGCAACCGTCTGTCCCAGGACAAGACCCGCCGTGCCTACCAGGACCAGTTCGACATCGGCCAGCGTACCCTGCTCGACCTGTTGGACTCACAGAACGAGTACTTTGACACCCAGCGCGCCTACGTCAGCGCCGAAGCTGCCCTGCGCGCGGCTCAGACCCGGACCCTTGCGAGCATTGGCCTGCTGCGGGCGGCGATGGACGTCAATGGCCTCAACGAAGACCAGATCGCCCAGTACAATCTGGAGCTTTCTCGTGGTGACGATCCCAACGGCCAGGCCCTGTGCCCGCCGGAGGCCCCGCGCGCGGTCGAGGTGGACAAGGAGGCATTGATGGCGCGTCTCTCCAGCAGCGGTTCCGACACCAGCCGCTATCGCAATGTCGGCGAGAACCGGGTGGCGGTGTCACTCAACGTCCAGTTCGAAATCAATTCGTCGATAATCACCCGTGACTTCGATGAGGAAATCGGCCGGGCGGCGGTGTTCCTGAAGGACAACCCGGCGGTAGTCGCGGTTGTTGAAGGACATACCGACATCACCGGAACTCCGGAATACAACCAGTGGCTGTCGGATCGTCGGGCCAATGCGGTACGCAAGATGTTGATTGAGAAGCACGGTGTGCGTGAGTCGCAGATCACCGCGGTGGGCTTTGGCATCACCAGGCCGATTGCGGACAACAACACGGTGGATGGGCGTCGCCTCAACCGTCGCGTAGATTTGGTGCTGGACAGCAACGGGGCCTGACTTCCGGATCCTTTAGAACAAAAAAAGCCCGGCTCTGTAGTGGAGCCGGGCTTTTTTTGTTGCCATCAGTTGGTGGCCAGCATGTTGTCCCGCTGGCGGAAGGTATGCAGGGCGCTGTTCCAGGAGTCGGCGGTGGTTTCTGCCAGGTACAGAGCACGGTTGTGGGCCAGCGGATGCAGGCTTGCAGAGCGACATTCGAGGTAGGCCTCAACACCTTCTACATAGTGACTGACCGCCTCGTGAGCGGATTGCATCTCCTCAATGCTCGCGATTTGGCCGTTTGGAATCGCCGGGGCTTCCTGCGGCATTGGGGAGGGGCAGCTGGCCCAGGTGTTGGCGGCCAGGAGCAGAGCGGGTAGAGCGACTAGTTTTTTCATGACAAATACCTCTGGTAACTGTGGGTGGCGGCATTGGGTGTTACCCAATGTGTTACCAATATCCACATATACAGTGAAAGGCGCAACCCCATGAACCCGGATAATTCAAATTTATTTATCATATAAATCAATAATATAAAGTTCATGAAAGTGCCATGCACCACAATGTTACTTTGTGTAACCCCGGTTTCTGGACGGATGTGCAGGGATGGTGCGCTGCGGGTGGTAAAATCAGTTCCTTCTGGCGTTGGCGCGCAGGATTTGTGCGCAGGAACTGAGCTGGCGCATTACACTGGGGCGTAGCCGTTACGAAGCGGAATTTGTTCTTCAGACCTGAATCCGGAGGTTGGATCATGGACCAGCGCATGGAAAAGGACACGATGGGTGAAATCGCCGTGCCCGGGTCAGCCCTATACGGCGCTCAGACCCAGCGCGCACTCGACAATATTGTCATTGCCCCGCAGCGGCGGCTGCCGCCGGCGTTTCTGAGGGCGCTGGCGCTGGTCAAGGGTGCCGCGGCCACTGCCAACGTCCACGCAGGGGTGCTGGACGCTGCCATAGGAGACGCGATTACCGGCGCGGCGGCCGCCGTAGCTGCGGGAGAACACCTGGAGGCATTTCCGGTTTCGGTTTTCCAGACGGGCTCCGGTACCAGCAGCAACATGAACATGAACGAAGTGCTTGCCACACTGGCGAGCCGGGACGGCGGGCAGTTGGTGCATCCCAACGACCACGTCAACTGCAGCCAGAGCAGCAACGACGTGGTGCCTACCGCGATCCAGATAGCAGCGACCCTGGAGCTGGAGAGCCTGCTGCTACCCGCGATCACCGCTCTGGAGAGCAGCTTGCAGCGGCGGGCGCCGGAGCTGGAAACGGTGGTCAAGACCGGGCGCACCCATCTGATGGACGCAATGCCAGTGACGCTGGGCTTTGAACTGCGCACCTGGGAACTGCAGCTGCAGGAGTGCCTGCAGCGCCTAGCGGACCTGCGTCCCCGTCTGCAGGCGCTGCCCATCGGCGGCTCCGCCGTGGGTACCGGCGTTAACGTGCCTGCGGGCTATGTTGAAGCGTTGCTGCAGGCGTTGCAGACCCGGGCCGGAGTTGGCTTTACGGCGGCGGCCATGCCCTCTACCCGCATGGCCGCGCAGGACGTGAGCGTTGAGTGTTCCGCTTGTTTGCGCAGCGTAGCCCTGGTTCTGGTCAAGATGGCAAACGACCTGCGCTGGATGGGCTCGGGCCCGCTGGCGGGACTGGGCGAGATTCGCCTGCAGGCACTGCAACCCGGGTCCTCCATTATGCCCGGCAAGGTCAACCCGGTAGTACCGGAGGCAGTGCTGATGGCCGCGACCGAAGTGTTGGGCAATGACGCCACCATTGTCCTCGCGGGTCAGTCGGGCAGTTTTCAGCTCAATGTCATGCTGCCGCTGATTGCCGACAAGCTGCTCGGCGGAATCGCTCTGCTGGCCGGCGCCTGCGCCGCCATGGCCGGGTGTATCGATGGCTTCGAGCCCTGTGCGGAGCACGCGGGTGACACCGTGGCGCGCAATCCAATCCTGGTCACCGCGCTGAATCCGGTGATCGGCTACGAGGCTGCCGCTGCAATCGCCAAGCGCGCCTATCAGGAGGGGCGTGCGGTACTGGAGGTGGCTCTGGAGGAGACAGACCTGTCGCGAGAGGAGCTGGCCAGATTGCTCGACCCGCTGCCGCTCGCCCGGGGTGACAGGAACGATTTCTCCGGCAGATGATGATTTTCGCCTCGATCTGACGTACCACCGGCAGGAGATTTGCGCGATGCTGGCAGCTCGCAGTTGCCAAGGGCTGGTACGGGAGGACAGGGAATGTCTGCCACAAGTCTCTACACCGCCGGAGTGTTCTTGCTGGGGGCCGTATTCGCTGCCGGCCCGGTTCAGGCGCAGTTGCCTCTGAGTATTGAAGAGCTGCTGGTCGAGCAACGCACGCTCAAGCTGCAAACGGCCTTCACTTACAGCAACAGCGATGGCGCGCTGCCCGCCGTACTCAGCTCCGTCGCAGCTGTGGCGCCAGCCTGGCAGCAACCGCAGACTCGCGTAAGCGCGGTCACCAGTCGGCTGCGCTATGGCCTGCGTCGCAATCTGGAGGTCAATGCCAGCGCCACCCAGGCGCAAATTGACTGGCGTGGCGCCGGGAGCAATGATCAGTACGCGGTCGCCCTGGGAGCGAATTGGCTGCTGTCGGCCGATAACCATACCCCGGCAATTTTGCTGACGGCGGCGGTGGACGTGCTGGAAACGAGTTGGCTGCAGCCCGGTGTACGTCATCAGGGGAAGACAGCGCGGCTAGGTGCAAATATTTATCGCGCCATCGACCCGGTGGTGCTGTCACTCGCAGTGAGTCAGGAATGGCGTCTGCCGCGGGATTTTACCGGCGGCAGGCTGGACCCCGGGGACGTACTGACCTTGCGGCCGCAGGTAAATTTCGCCGTTAATCATCGCGTGACTCTGTCCGGGGGCGTCTCCTGGCAGCGCCGTGCAGGAGATCGTTTCGAGGGCAGCTCTCTCGTGGGCAGCCGGCACCAGACCGGCCTGTCCATGGGGCTTGGATTGCTGGCCAGCGCGCGCTCAACAGTGTTCCTGGATAGCCACGTATTTACCAGCGGCGACAGCGGCGCCAGCCTGTCACTGGAGTGGCTCTACCGGTTTTGATGTGAGAGTGGGAAAGGGTGCGCCCGGTTGGCGTGCCATTGGATGAAATCTTGCGTACAAGGAGAAGTACCATGAAAAAACTATCTGGAATTGCGGCAGGTATCGCACTTGCCGCCCTCGTCAGCCAGCCACTGTCTGCCAGCGCGGCTCCGCCTGCAGTTGAGGATGGCGCCTGGGTCAGCAGTGCATTCGGCGGCGTCAGCCCGATGGCCGCCGGGGCGGAAATGTTGACCGACGCTGAGCTGGAAAATGCCAGGGGGCGGCTCGCCCCCTTGGCACTCACATTTGCCATTGCCGGCTTTGATGTGGCGCTGATGGGCTTTTACTGGGGCATTTACGTGCCTTACTACAGTGGCGGTGGTGGGTGTATCGGCGGTTGTAGCACCTCGCTGATAAATCAGCAGTAGCACTTGCGCTACTGGCCCTGCGGCTGGAAATGATGAATCGGCCGCAGGGCATATTTCCGTTTTTTGGCTAGACTGAAAGCAAATTCACGGAAAGGAGGCCGCATGAAATACCCGCCACTGGAAAACAAACTGAGAACCTACCGCTTCGAGCAACTGCAAACGCGCTATATGCTGCGCTACTGGGCTCAGGGAATTATTGCACTGATCAGCGTCATGGCGCTGCTGGTGGCACTGTTCAAGGAGCATGCGCTCCCAGCGGTATTCCTGGTGTTGGCTGCGGGGGGGGTGTCTCTCGTCAGTCTCGCGGCGGCGCACCTGGGGCGCAAGCGGGCCTTGGTGGCGCTGCACAGAGAGTTGCCGCAGGGGGAAAGCTATGAGCCGCCGCAGGAACTGTTTTGAGACAGCAGGCGGTATTTTGCTGGCGACCTGGTTAGTTGTCGCCGGTGGCGGGTTTCTGCCAGCTCCCGGGGCGTCGGCGGACGAACGCAGCTTCCGCAACTGGGTAACCCTGCGCGATGCCGGCGTTGTGAGGCAGGCGCAGGACTTTTCCTGCGGCGTCGCAGCATTGGCAACCTATCTCACCTACTATCTGCAGCATCCGGTGACTGAAGAACAGCTGCTGGCCCTGCTGGATCAGCATGGCGACCATTGGGCTATGCCCCGGAATTGGCGTGAGCAGGGCGTTTCTTATGCGGTTCTCCTGCGCCTGGCACAGCACTACGGCCTGCAGGGCGCGGGGATGGCGGTGACGCCTGAGCTGCTGGCGTCGCTCACCGTGCCGGCTATCGTGCGCCTGGAGGTCCACGGGATGGCGCATTTCAGTGTTCTCAGGGGTGTAGATGAAAATGGTCGGGTGCAGCTGGCAGACCCCTCCTGGGGTAACCACCGTATGCGCCCGGAGGCGTTTCTGCCATTGTGGCTGGACCCGGCGCTTGCCGCAGAGTCCGGCACCCTGATGCTGTTCCAGCCCCTTGCCGGGAGTTCCCTGGAGCCTGATGTCAGCTACTTCGGCGTTGATCCCCGCAAGCCGCTGCTGCGCCCGCCGGGTTAAGCTCGCAACTATGTCGGGGCGCGCGCGGCGTTGACAATCCCGCCCCGCTATCCAACTATGCAATTTCACCGTTTCCTGGTGCAACGAATTCTGGAGTATCTGTCTGCCGATGATAAATAAACCCGCCGCCCTGCTGGGCACTGCCCTTATCCTGCTTTTCGCCAGCGCCCTCCCTGCCCATGCGGTCGTCGCGCAGGACACCACGGCGGACCAACGCCTGCAGCAACTTTACGAGTCGGAATATAACTGGCGCCAGCAGGAGATGGGGCAGGTGCGCGACGGCAAGGGAGGCTGGCGCGCCGGCGCTTTCCTGCCGCGGGTAGATGCCGACACCCAGTCCCGGCGTCTGGCCCGCTGGGAGAGCAGCCTGGCGGAGCTTGCGGCAATCCCCGCGGCGGAGCTGAGCCCGGCGGCCGCCATCAACGCGGCCGTTTTTAAGCAGATCGTGACTACCCTGGCCGACGAGGTGCGCTACCGGACCTATGAGGCACCGCTGAATTCCGACTCATTTTTCTGGACCGGCCTGTATCCACGCCTGGGTGGTTTCGACAGTGAGGAGGCTTATCTTGACTACCTTGCACGTCTGCGCGAGCTGCCCCGCTACTTTGCAGAGCACCAGGCCAATATGCGGGCGGGCCTGGCCCGGGGTTACAGCGTGCCGCGTATTACCCTGAGTGGGCGGGAGAAGTCGATTGAATCCTATCTCGAGACAGGCGCGGAAAACCCGTTCTGGTCGCCTATGCATTCGCTGCCGGCGTCAATCCCCCGCGACCGGCAGGAGGAGTTGCGCGCCTCAATGCGCGGCGTGATTGATGATGCGGTGGTGCCAGCCTATGCGGACCTGCTGCAATTCATGCGTGAGGAATACCTGCCCCGGACCCGGGAAACACTCGCCGCCCGCGATCTGCCCGATGGGCAAGCGTTTTACCAGGCACAGATTCAGGCGTTCACTACCCTCGACCTCACTGCGGAGGAGATCCACGCCGTGGGTCTGGAGGAGGTGGCGCGGATCCGGGCGGAGATGGAAGCAACACGCGAGGAAGCGGGATTTGCTGGCGACATGCCCGCCTTCCTCGAGTTTCTGCGTACTGACCCACAGTTCTACGCCAGGACTCCCCGTGAGCTGCTGTCGTTTACCGCCTGGGTGGCCAAGCGCGTGGACGGCAAGCTCGCGGAGAACCTGGGTTTCCTGCCGCGGCGCCGCTATACCATCCTGCCGGTCCCCGATGCGATCGCGCCGTTCTACACCGGGGGTCGCGGAGGGCTCGACAGCTGCCTGTTCAACACCTGGGACCTGCCATCCCGGCCTCTGTATACGCTGACCGCGCTGACCCTGCATGAGTGCGCCCCGGGCCATTCCCTGCAGGCAGCCATCGCTCAGGAGGCACCGGGAGACATCCCTGAGTTTCGCGCCAACAACTACTTTTCCGGCTACGGTGAGGGCTGGGGTCTTTACACCGAGTGGCTGGGCGTGGAGATGGGTGTCTACGATACGCCCTATGAACATTTCGGCCGCCTGTCCTACGAAATGTGGCGCGCGGCCCGGCTGGTGATTGACACTGGCCTGCACCACTCTGGCTGGACCAGGGAACAGGCACAGGCCTACCTGCGGGAGAATACTGCGCTTTCCGAGCACGAGTTGACCACGGAGATCGACCGCTACATTTCCTGGCCGGGCCAGGCCCTGGCCTACAAGCTCGGCGAGATGCTGATCCGGCGCAAGCGTGCTGAGGCCGAGGCCACGCTCGGGGAGGCATTCGACAAGCGCTATTTCCACGATGTGATTCTGGGGCTGCGTTCAGTCCCGCTGTCAGTGCTGGAACAAGAGCTGGATCAATGGATTGACGAAGGCGGGCCCGACCCCTATGCCGGCCTGAATCTCTGATACAAAAAAGGCGGCCACATGGCCGCCTTTACAAGCTCGTTAAGTATCAGGAGCCTGGGATGATGACGGTGTCGATGACATGGATGACGCCGTTGGATGCCTTAATGTCGGTGGTTACGACGGTGGCATCGTTGATCTGCACACCGGCGTCAGTCACCTTGATGCTGATGTCGGCACCATTCACCGTGGTGGCTTCAGTCAACTCGACCACGTCCTTGGCGTACACCTTGCCCGCCACTACGTGGTAGGTGAGGATATCCACGAGCTGCTGCTTGTTGGCTGGCTCGAGCAGGCTTTCTACCGTGCCGGCTGGCAATTTGGCAAAGGCCGCGTTGGTCGGTGCAAAGACGGTGAACGGACCTTCGCCGGAAAGTACATCAACCAGACCGGCCGCCTGGACGGCGGCCACCAGGGTGGAGAAATCGTCATTGCCGGCAGCTACCTCGACGATGTTGGGCTTCTTCTTCATTTCACCGTCGCTGTGGTGCCCCGCGGTGGCGGTGCCCGCGCCCAGGAGGCTGGCGCAAAAAGCAAATACGGTTAGCAAGCGTGTTGCAGTAATCATGATGTGATCCTTTGGTGAGAGTGGATTCAGAGTGCAGTTGTATGTGCACACTCTCGTTACGGGCCTTCTTGATCCGCGGACTGCCGCTGTCGCGGTTGTGCCCATCTGTGGCTACAAGAGGAAAGTGGCGCCGGCAGTCGAGGCCGGGCGCCGGTTTTGACCTGGTACCGTGGGTGCTAGATCGCCTTGCTGCGCTCTTTGATGGTGACGTTCAGGGTCTGGTCGTTGAGGCTGTAGTCCACCGGCACGTCGATCAGGTGCACGCCGGGCTCCTCCAGGCAGGCCTTGATTCTGGGCTGCAATTCCTCGGTTGCGCCCACTCGCCAGCCTTTGGCGCCGTAGGCTTCGGCATAGGCAACGAAGTCAGGGTTGCCGTAGTCCAGGCCGTAGTTGGCAAACTTCATGTTGGCCTGCTTCCACTTGATCATCCCATAAGCGTCATCGCGCAGGATGATCACCACGATGTGCAGCTTGAGGCGAACAGCGGTTTCCATCTCCTGACTGTTCATCATGAAGCCGCCGTCACCGCAGACCGAGATTACCGCACGCTCCGGGTAAACCATTTTCGCGGCCATGGCAGAGGGCAGGCCGGCGCCCATGGTCGCCAAGGCGTTGTCCAGCAACAGCGAGTTTGGAAAGGCTGCGGGATAGTTGCGCGCAAACCATATTTTGTATACCCCATTGTCCAGGGTCACTATCCCGTCGCTCGGCAGAGCGCCGCGGACATCTTTTACGAAGCGCTCGGGCAGGATCGGGAAGCGGTCGTCGTCCTCCAGTTCGCGGCGGTGCGTCAGGTAGGCCGCGTGCACCTCGCGGAAAAAGGCGAAGTCCCACTGTGATTGCACACTGACTTTTTCCTTGAGCTGCCAGATACTGTTGGCGATATCGCCGACCACCTCCAGCTGGGGGAAGTAAACCGGGTCTACCGCCGCGGACTGGAAGTTGATGTGTACGACCTTGGTGCCCCCATGGCGCATGAAAAAGGGAGGTTTTTCCACCACATCGTGGCCCACGTTGAGGATCAGGTCCGCCTTCGCCAGCGCCCGGTGAATGAAGTCGTTGTCCGAGAGCGCCGTATTGCCCAGAAAAAGCTCGCCGCGCTCGTCCAGCACGCCCTTGCCCATCTGGGTGGTGATAAAGGGGATGCCGGTCTTGTCAACAAACTCGCGCAACATCTTGCAGGTGAGCTTGCGGTTGGCGCCGGCACCGATGACCAGCACCGGGCTCTTCGCCTGCTCAATCATGGCCACGGCGGCGTTGATCGCCTTGTACTCGGCGATAGGCCGGCGCACGGTGCTGGCGGGAATCAGGGCGGCGCTGGTGTCCTCCGCGGCGATGTCCTCCGGGAGTTCGATGTGGACTGCGCCAGGGCGCTCTTCGGACGCCAGCCGAAATGCCTCGCGCACAACCGAGGGGATGCGGTCGCCGCTGACAATCTGGGTAGTGAATTTGGTAATGGGTCGCATCATGTCCACGGCGTCGATGACCTGGAAACGGCCCTGCTTGCTGGTCTTGATGGGTTTTTGGCCGGTGATCATGAGCATCGGCATGGCGCCCAGCTGAGCGTAGGCGGCGGGAGTAACAAGGTTGGTGGCACCGGGCCCGAGGGTGGCGAGGCAGACGCCTACCTTCCCCGTGAGGCGGCCGTAGGTGGCGGCCATGAAGCCCGCACCCTGTTCGTGGCGGGTCAGGATCAGCTTGATGGAGGACTCCCGCAGCGACTCCAGCAGGTCGAGGTTCTCCTCGCCGGGAATGCCAAATATGTACTCCACGCCTTCAGCTTCCAGCGCCTTTATCATCAGGTCCGATGCTTTCATTGTTGTCTCCATGGCAACGTAGCCCCGCCCCGCGACTTGCCAGGCAGGTGACAGTCATGACAATAGCATCACACTGGCGAGTCTGCCTCCCGTTGCTCGCGGCAAAATCCTGCTCGCAGAGTTTGGCCACAGTGGTAAGCTGTTGCCGCAGCAGCCATGTTGTGCGGCGAGGAGTGACGCGCGAGCTCGGGAACTGTTGGGGGTTGAGTATTTGCACAGACTGAGACGCTACCTGCCGATACTGGACTGGGGTCGTCGCTACAACCGCGGCGCGTTCATGGACGATGGCCTCGCGGCCTTGATCGTGACTGTAATGCTCATTCCCCAGTCCCTGGCCTACGCCATGCTCGCGGGTCTGCCCCCGGAGATGGGGCTATACGCGAGCATGCTGCCCCTGGTGGCCTACGCCCTGTTCGGTACCAGTACCACCTTGTCGGTGGGTCCGGTGGCGGTGGTGTCGCTGATGACCGCTTCGGCAGTAGCGCAGGTTGCCGACGCGGGCTCTGTTGCCTACATCGAAGCGGCGATCCTGCTAGCGCTGATGTCTGGCGCCATGCTGCTCCTGTTTGGCTTCCTGCGCCTGGGCTTTCTCGCCAGCTTTCTCTCGCACCCGGTTATCAGTGGCTTTATCACCGCGTCGGCCGTGATCATCGCGATCAGTCAGGTGCGGCATATTCTGGGTATCCAGGCTTCTGGGGATAACCTGCTGCAACTGCTCGCCAGTCTTGCCGGCACCGTTACCGATGCCCACCTGCCAACCCTGGTCACCGGGTGCGTGACGCTGCTGTTCCTGCTCTGGATGCGCAACGGCCTGAAACCGGTGTTGGTGCACCTTGGCATGTCGGATTACTGGGCCGGCATGCTCACCCGGACCGGCCCGGTATTCGCAGTGATCGGCACCAGCGTCGCCGCTTACTACCTCGATCTCGGCTCGCGCGGGGTGGCTCTGGTCGGACATATCCCCGCCGGCTTGCCGGAATTTACCCTGCCGCTGCTGGTGCATCCGGCCTGGCGCGAGCTTCTGGTGTCGGCGCTGCTTATTTCCATTATCGGCTTTGTCGAGTCGGTGTCGGTGGGGCACACGCTGGCCGCGCGCAGGCGCCAACGAATCGTGCCGGACCAGGAGCTGGTCGGCCTCGGGGCGTCCAATGTGGCTGCGGCCTTTTCCGGCGGCTACCCTGTCACCGGTGGATTTGCCCGCTCCATTGTCAACTTTGATGCCGGCGCCGCGACCCCGGCGGCCGGGATCCTGACCGCCCTTGGTATAGCGCTCTCGGCGCTGTTTTTTACCCCCTATCTCGCTTACCTGCCCAATGCCACGCTGGCGGCAACCATCATCGTCGCGGTGCTGTCGCTGGTGGACTTCTCCATCCTCAAGCGCACCTGGGATTACGGACTTTCGGATTTTGTCGCGGTGGCGATTACGATCTTTGTCACCCTGGCGCTTGGCGTGGAGACCGGCGTGGCCTGCGGCGTGCTGGCCTCGCTGGCGCTGCACCTTTACAAGACTTCGCGGCCACATATGGCGGTGGTGGGAGAGGTGCCAGGCACCGAGCACTATCGCAACGTCGATCGCCACGAGGTAATTACCCGCAGCGACATTCTCTCCCTGCGTATCGACGAGAGCCTGTATTTTGCCAACGCCAGCTTTGTCGAGTCGCGCCTCTACGCCCTGCTGGACGAGCGGCCGGATACTCGCCACGTGATCCTCATGTGCACTGCCGTCAACGAAATTGACCTGAGCGCCCTGGAGGCCCTGGAATCCATCAACCGCCAGCTGCGGGACCGCGATGTCACCCTGCACCTGTCGGAGGTCAAGGGGCCGGTGATGGACGTATTGCGCCACACCCATTTTCTGGAGGAGCTGTCGGGCAAGGTGTTCATGTCCCAGCACCACGCGGTCAAGCATGTGATGTCGGTGGAGGACGAGGCGCACAAGGACAAGCCGCACAACTGGGTGATCTGACGACCCGCCAGCGGGCGGCGACCGAGGTCGCCCGCGTGGCGGTGACAAGCGCAGCCTTTGCCAGTAATGTGTTTTGCTACTGACGCAGCGGAGATAACAATATGAACTACTTCGTGACCGGTGGTACCGGTTTTATCGGCAGGTTTCTGGTTCCCCGGCTGCTGGACAGGGGCGGGCGGGTATATCTGTTGGTGCGTTCCGGTTCGCTGGCCAAGGTCGATGGCCTCAGGGAGCTGTGGGGAGCAACCAAACAACAGGTGGTTGCGGTGGAGGGCGATCTCGGTCTGCCCGAGCTGGGAGTGAAGCCCGCCTGGATTCGGCGGCACGCCGGCAAGATAGATCACTTTTTCCATCTCGCGGCCATCTACGACATGAAGGCCAGCGCCGCCAGCCAGCGCAGTAGCAATGTCGAGGGGACCCGACAGGCCGTAGCGCTGTCGAAGTCACTCAAGGCCGGCTGCTTCCACCAGGTCAGTTCGATCGCGGCAGCCGGGCTGTACGAGGGCACCTTTACCGAGGACATGTTCGAGGAAGCCGGCGCCCTGGATCATCCCTACTTCCAGACCAAACACGAGTCTGAGGGAATCGTGCGCGCCCAGAAGCGAATGAAATGGCGCATCTACCGCCCCGGCATGGTCGTGGGTCACTCGCGTACCGGCGAAATGGACAAGATTGACGGCCCCTATTACTTCTTCGAAACCCTGCACAATTTGAGCGGCGTGGTGACGGAGGGCTTTCCGCTGCTGATGAACAAGGCCGGCCTGCTCAACATCGTGCCGGTCGACTACGTGGTCAAGGCCATGGACCATCTGGCCCACCTGCCCGGCCACGACCGGGAGTGTTTCTATCTCACCGACCCCGACGGTATTCGCGTTGGCGATGTGCTCAAGACTCTTATGCGCGTCTCCCACGGCCCGCGCCTGCACGCGGTGGATGCCTCTCTGGTCGATGCCGCGACGCGTCTGGCGGGCAAGAGCATTGGCCGTTTGCAGCCGGTGAAGAAACTGGGGGAACGCGTGCTGAACCGCATGGGCATCCCACCGCAGGTGGTCGCCTACATCAATTACCCGACCCATTTTGACTCCACCCGCACCCGTGCCCTGCTGGAACCGGCAGGCATTATCTGCCCGCCCTTCGAGGAGTATGCCCCGGCGATCTGGGAGTACTGGCTGCACTTCCTGCGCAAGGATTCGGCTTCCGTGGTGGCGGAGGTCGATAGTCTGTTTGATCGGCTGGTAGGTCGGCCGACGCTGGCGGCCCTGCGCAAGCGTGTGCGCGGCAAGGTTGTCGTGGTCACCGGGGCAACCTCCGGTATCGGCCGTGAATGTGCCCTGCGTCTGGCGCGAGCCGATGCCCAGGTAGTCCTGGTGGCGCGCACGGTGGAAAAACTCGACACCACTTTGGCGGAGATAGCGGCCGCCGGCGGTGCAGCCCGCGCCTACGCCTGTGATGTTTCGGACCTCAAAGCCTGTGACCGCCTGGTGCGGGACGTTACCGCCGACCTCGGAGGTGCGGATATCCTGATCAACAATGCCGGCCGTTCCATTCGCCGCTCCGTGCGCTACAGCTACGATCGTTTTCACGATTTCGAGCGCACCATGCAGCTCAACTATTTCGGCTCGCTGAGGTTGATCACGGGTTTCCTGCCGGGCATGGAAGCGCGCCAGGAAGGGCAGATCATCAACATCTCCTCAATCGGCGTCCTCACCAGCCCACCGCGTTTTTCTGCCTATGTCGCCTCCAAGGCGGCGCTGGACGCGTTCAGCCTCTGTGCGGCGCCGGAGTTCAGACACTGCAATATCGAGTTCACTACTATCCACATGCCGCTGGTGCGCACGCCCATGATTGCGCCCACGGGTCTGTACAAGGCATTCCCGACCCTCTCCCCGGAGCAGGCCAGGGATCTGGTGATGAAAGCCATTGTGACCCGAAGCAAGAAGGTCTCGACAACCCTGGGCGTGGCGGGGGCGGTGGCCCAGGCGACGATGCCCAGTTTCACCGAGGCTTTTCTGAGTCAGGCCTACGAACTGTTTCCCGATTCACCTGCGGCCCGGGGCCTGAGCGAGGAGGAGGCCGCCGCGGAACTGGCGGACCTGCCTTCGTCACGCCTGGCCCTGGCGCGCCGGTTGTTTACCCAGGTCATGCGCGGCGGGCACTGGTAGCAGCTGCGGGTCCGCCGGCATCAGTCTGCCTCCTCCTTGCGCACCAGGCGTTTGCGCACCGCTCGCACTGAGAACCACACCAGGGCGAACACCAGCGGCGCGGCGATGCCGGTCAGGAGATCGCTGTTGACGGCGATGCCGCTGGCCTGTGCGGATTTCAGGGTATAAGCGAGCAGGCCGACAGCGTAGTAGCTGATGGCGAAGATGGAGAAGCCCTCCACCGCCTGCTGCAGGCGCAGCTGCAGCTGGGCGCGCTCTGCGACAGACTGCAGAATGGCGTGGCTCTGCTTTTTCTGCACCATGTCGACCATGGTGTTGAGCAGGTTTGCCGCCCGCGCTACCCGCTGCGCCAGCTCGTTGCTGCGCAGTTCCGCGGCATCGCAGGTGCGCATGGCCGGCTGCAGGGTTTTCAGCAGAAACGTGGTGTAGCGCTGCTGGCTGGCGACGTTCTGCTCGTCCACCTCGCTGGCGCGACGCTCGGCGATCCGGGAATAGGCGCGCCCGGCCGCGAAGCGGTAGGCGTTGGCGGAGGCGATCTGCTCGACCCGGGCGGCTATACCGGTGATTTCGCGCAGCGCCTCCTCCTGGCGCGGTTCGTTGCTGTCACCGGCCAGGTCGCGCATGACCGCGTCCAGCTGCGGTTCCAGCTCCCCCAGCTCGCCCATCACCTGGCGCGCCTTGGGCAGGGCGAGCATGGCCAGCATGCGATAGGTTTCCATTTCCAGAACCCTTTGCAGCAGGCGCGAGAGGCGGCCCTCGTCCAGCCCGTGGTCGATGATCAACACCCGGGTGAAATCACGCGCATCCAGCCGGAAGGCGGACCATAGGGTCGCCTTTCCCGAGGACATGGCACCGCCGTACACGGTGCTCGCACCCAGCAGCGAGCGCGCCAGCTTCAGGCCATGAGGGTCGTCTTCCGGTGCCGCAACCACTTCGATCTGGACCCCCAGGAACATGGCGTCCAGCAGCACGGCGCGCTTTTCCGCCCAGAGGAAGTCAATGGCGCTTTCGCTGAAGGGGGGGGAGCCATTGCCGCGTACCATGATGGTGTGGCTGGTGGCTTCGGTATGTCCCTCCCACTTGATGCGGCAGGAGCCGATCTCGACGGAATGGTGGCGGCTGCCTTCGGCCGGTGGACTCTGGCCCTGCTGCTGGCAGAACAGGGCGAAACTGGCGCGGCTCTGGTCTACGCTGCCTTCCCGCTGCAGATTGACGATATGGCTGCAGCGTAGTGGTGCAGGCATGCTCAGCGTGGGACGCGCGTGCCACTCCTGGCTGAGTTCGATGCGCTCAATGCGCTCCTGCTTGTCGCCCATGGTGGGGATTCTCGTCGGCCACGTTAAAGGACATGATACGCAGTTTTTCCCTGATCAGAGCACCGGGCAGAGGGCGTCGCTTGAGTTTCCGGCGCAGAGAGGGTAAAACGATGGCAGCTGCGGCCCTGTCATTGCCGCTCTGTTTTGCGACCAACTGGCGTCGCCCGCATCGATAACAAGGATGGAACCTACCCATGGCGATCGCCTATCCCTACTCTGCCATTGTTGGTCAGCAGGACATGAAACTCGCGTTGCTGATCGCCGCAGTCGACCAGGATGTTGGCGGGGTGCTGGTGTTCGGCGACCGCGGCACCGGCAAGTCCACCGCGATCAGGGCACTGGCTGCGCTGATGCCGAAAGTGCGCATGGTCAAGGGCTGTTCCTACAACTGCTCGCCGGATGCCGACAAGGACCAGCTCTGCGACGCCTGTAGGGAACTCGGCGCCAACCTTGAAGCCCATGCCCACCAGCTGCCGGTACCGGTGGTCGACCTTCCCCTGGGTGCCACTGAGGACCGCGTCATCGGCGCACTGGATCTGGAGAAGGCCCTGCGCCAGGGCGAGAAAGCGTTCGAGCCGGGGTTGCTGGCGCGCGCCCACCGCGGCTTCCTGTACATCGATGAGGTGAACCTGCTGGAGGATCATATCGTCGATTCCCTGCTCGATGTGGCTGCATCGGGCGAAAACGTAGTCGAGCGCGAGGGCCTAAGTATCCGTCACCCGGCGCGGTTCGTGCTGGTCGGTAGCGGCAATCCCGAGGAGGGCGAGCTGCGGCCGCAGTTGCTGGATCGCTTCGGCCTGTCGGTAGAAGTGAAAACACCGCAGGATCTTGATTCCAGGGTGCAGATCATTCGCCTGCGGGACGAGTTCGAGCGCGACCGTCCGGCCTTTGTGCGACGCTGGCAGCGCAAGGAGGGTGCGGTCCGGCGCCAGCTGCAGAAAGCCCGCGAGGGGCTGGACGAGGTCGAACTGCCGGATGAGATTCTCACCCTGGCGGCGCGGCTGTGCATGGCCCTGGGCACGGACGGCCTGCG
>JBGTGB010000396.1:0-28533 GCA_041746975.1 Haliea sp.
AGGACGTCTTTGTCAAAGCTCCGCTTGAGCTCCTCATTTCCATCCTGTCGTGCCACCCCGTCCTTGATCCATTCTTTGAACAAGTCGGTCACAGTCAGGTTATGGGTGGCTTTGCGCTTCGCCTCAGCGATGGTCGCCTCCACGGTTGCCTGTGCCTCGATCCTAGCCGCTTTCTTGGCTGCGGTAGGATTAATCCCTTCGGTCGCTACGACCCGGACACGGTCACGCTCGGCGCGAATCTCTGCCAGTGTTTTTTTAGGCCATGACCCAAGGCGGTGGTCCCGCTTCTGGCCGTCCAATTTGAATTCATAGCGGAAGAGGACGGTAACGCCGCGCTTGCCCGCCCGAACCTTGCCAACCAGGCCGCCACCTTCACGGACGGTAACGCCGTCATCGGCGGCGGTCAGTGCCTCCAGGCGCTTGGCCGTTATCTTGCCCATCTCATTTTTGCCCCACTTTTTGCCCCACCGAATCGACTGGCTTGCAGTGTATTTCGATGTACGGCAATGGACAAGATGTGCTTGTAACTATATGATTAAAAACGTTATTATACTGTCCGTGTGTTTCCGTCAGTGTCCGGGGAAATCCGGTTTTAATTGCATGGCATGCAAGAGGTTGACGGTTCGATCCCGTCTAGCTCCACCAATCAAACCCTCTATGTCGTTCGGCACAGAGGGTTTTTTTATAGTCAGAACAGGTAATAGGCGAATACGTAAACCATCAGCAGCAACACAATCCACAGAGCCGTAGTGCCGATCTCCCAGGAGCGCCCCAGGGGGCCGGCGTGCCCCATGGTCTTCTGGGCGCTGGACGTCACCTCGTCAATGGCCACCAATACGCGCTCTACCGCCCTGCCGAGGCGGCTGCCGATCACCCGTGCAACGAAGTCCGCGAACTCGGGTAGTCCACGGCGCCAGAGCCAGTCCACGTCGAGGACAATACCCTTGCGCGGCCGCAGCCAGGGCAGCAACAGGAAAAAGCCGAGCCCGGAGAACAGCATTAGCTGCAGCTGAAACAGAACATTGTTGGCGCGATAGGGCTGCTGCTCCACTACATAGGGCAGCAGTGGGTAGAGCAGCTGCGGCGCAGCTCCGATGACCACGCAGCCAGCGGCCAGAGCGATCATCGCGACCTTCATGTACCCAGGGGCATCTTCGCCGCGTAGGCCGGAGTCGCGGCTGAAAAATACCAGCCACGGCAGGCGGATGCCCACCTGCAGAAAGACACCCGCAGCCGCTATCGCGAGCAAGGTGTATACCAGGGCGAGATCCTCCGCGCCGGCGGTGGCATCGGCTATGAGAGAGCGGCTCACAAAGCCGCCGGTAAGGGGCACGCTGGCAATGGCCAGAGCGCCAATCACGGTACACCACAGGGTCACCGGCATGCTGCGGTACAGCCCCCCGAGGTCGCTGCAATGCTCTCTGCCCGTGCGCAGAATGACAGCCCCCGCGGCCATGAACAACAGGGCAATGGCGAGGGTAAAGGTAACCGCGTGGGCCGCGGCGGCATTCAGTGCCGCCTCGCCGCCGACACCGACAGCGCAGACCATGAAGCCCACCTGGGTAACCAGGGCATAGGCAAGTATGCGCCGCAGATGGTCTTCCCGCAGCGCATACAGAATGCCGTAGAAGGCCATGTACAGACCCAGCGCGATCAGCAGACTCTCACCGGGGAACAGCAGAATCAAGGCGAGCACCGCAGTCTTGGTAGTAAAGACCGACAGAAATACGGAGCCGGTGGGTGTGGCCCGCGGGTAGGCGTCCGGCAGCCAGGCGGATAATGGGGGTGCCGCGGCGTTGATCAGGATACCCGCCAGCAGCAGTCCGGTAGCGAGATCGTCCAGGGCGAAAGGGCGAATATCCAGGGAACCGGTGCTGTGTTTGATGCCCTCGATTCCCATTTTGAGAATCAGGGCACCCACCAGATGGATCACGGCGTAGCGGATACCTGCGGCGCGGGCGCCTTCGCTGGCACCGAACCAGACCAGGGCGACCGATGCCAGGGCCATCATTTCCCAGAACAGGAATAGCGTAATCAGGTCGCCGGCGAAGGCGACGCCCATCGCGCCCGCGGCGTAGACCTGCGCCGCCACCAGTTCAGCTCGGCTGGCGGACTGCAGGGCATAAACTACACCAGCGATCAGGGCGAGGGCGAATAAGGTGGCAAATAGGCGGCCAAGCGCGGTGCCCTCAACCAGCTCCAGGGAGTAGCCGAGGAAACTGCCCGTCACGATCACGCCGTCCGCAACCTGCCAGGTCAGCAGCAGTGAACACAACGCACCGACGATGGCGATTCCGCCACGGACCGCTGCGGCGCTGCAGAAGGCGCTGGCCAGAGCCGCCAGCAGGACCGCAAGGGCAGGGGGGAAGAACTCAATCATCGTAGTAGTCTTCCGCCCGGCCAAGGATGAGGGAGAGCAACCAGCCGCCCGCAAACAAGACGACGCAGCTACCCAGCCCCATCAGGGCGCCCACCGGGAGCCAGCCGTCGATGCCGAAATAGTCGTCCACGGGAATCGCCAGCTGCAGGATGACCGACAATAGGAGAATGCCCGAGGCTACGAACCACAGGTTGCGTTGGGCTGTTGGTGACGTCAGCTGCTGTTCAGAAAGCTTCATCGCAGGTTCTCCACCAGGAGCTGGTCCAGCGCCAGCACCGGCTGGTTGAAAAAGAAGAATCCGATAGTGAGGGCGGTGGTCAGGCCTAGGGCAATAAGAATCGCGACCGGAGCTTCGCCGTGGTCCATGTCCACGCCCTCGGGCGCCGGCGCCAACCAGGCCAGGTACACCACCGGCAGGAAGTACATGGCATTGAGCGCGGTACTGGCGACGATCGTCGCCAGCGCCACGTAGTTGCCACTATCGAAGGCGCCGCCGAACATGAACCACTTGGAGATGAAGCCCGCGGTCGGGGGAACCCCGATCATGCTCAGGGCGCCGATGGTGAACGCGGCCATGGTCAGGGGCATGCGCCGGCCTATGCCCGCCAGTTGCCAGAGCTCGGTTTTGTGCGACGCTGTGTAGATAGCGCCGGCGGCGAAAAACAGTGTGATCTTGCCGAAGGCATGGGCGGCGATGTGCAGGGTCGCGCCCTTGGTGGCCATGGGCGTCAGCACTACCACCGCGAGAATGACGTAGGACAGCTGGGCGATGGTAGAGTACGCCAGCATGCGTTTGAGATTGGTCTGGTACAGGGCGACGACGCTGGCGGCGACTACCGTAAAACACGCCGCATACAGTAGCCATTGGGCACTGGGCTGGGAGAAGAGGAAGTCGGCGCCAAAGATGTAAATGATGATCTTGGTGACGCTGAACACGCCGGCCTTGACCACGGCCACCGCATGCAGCAGGGCGCTCACCGGCGTGGGCGCGACCATCGCCGCCGGCAACCAGCGGTGTACCGGCATCACCGCGGCCTTGCCAATACCGAAGATAAACAGGCCCAGCAGGAAGCCGACCGCGGCGCCCCCGACCTTGCCTTCCAGAATGCCGCCCGCGGTGAACTGGGTGGTACCCGCCGCCAGCCAGGTCCAGATAATGGCTGGCAGCAGCAGGCCGATGGAGGTGGCCAGCAATATGCCCAGATAAACCCGGGCCGAAGCTATAGTTGCCGCGTTGCCCTTGTGTGCCACCAGCGGATAGGTGGAGAGGGTGAGCATCTCGTAGAACAGAAACAGGGTAAACAGGTTGTCCGCCAGGGCTATGCCCATGGTGGCCGAGATTGCCACGGCAAAGCAGATGTAGAATCGGGTCTGGTGCTTTTCCTCGTTGCCGCGCATGTAGCCAATCGAATAGATGGTGTTGATGATCCACAGGAAAGAGGCGATGCAGGCAAACAGCATTCCCAGCGGTTCCAGTGACAGCGCAATCGCGATGCCCGGGAGGGGTTCCGTCAGTACGATGCGGGGCAGCTCGCCCACCATGATGGTCGGGACCCAGGAAAAGACCAGCGCCGCCAGCGCTATCGCGGTAAGCAGACTGATTCCTTCGCGCAGGTTGGGCCAGCGGCCGCTGCAGGCGATACCTAGCGCTCCCAGAAGGGGCACCAGCAAGAGAAGCGGCAACATCGCTGCGGACATCAGTACAGGCCCCCGAGCAGTCGGGCGGTACCGTCAGTGGCCAGAGCCAGTGGCAGCTGCGGGAAGAGGCCGAAGCCAATGTTCAATAGCGCGGTAGCCCAGATCAGGCAGCGCAGGGGAATGCTGACCTCAAGGAGTCCGGCGTTGCCAGCGGGAGGTTCGCCGAAGTAGGCGAGTTCGATGAACCGTCCGAGGTACACCACAGCCATCAGCGAACTGATCACGATCGCGGCGACCAGGGCCGGCCCCCAGGTATTCCATTCCATGACCGCGACAATCAGGTACCACTTGCTGATGAAGCCCGCAGTGCCGGGCACGCCGATAAGGCTCATGGCGGCGACGACAAAGGCGGCCATGGTCCAGGGCATGCGGCGGCCTATGCCCTGCAGTTGCGACAGGGCACTGCTGCCTGCTGTGAACACGAAGGCCATTGCGCAGAGAAACAGCCCACCCTTGGCCAAAGCGTGATTGAACATGTGCAGCAGTGCGGCCATCAGCCCGGCTTCGGACGTAAGCCCTGCCGCCAGGGTGATGTAGCCGATCTGGGCGATGGATGAGAAGGCCAGCACCTTTTTCAGGTTGCCCTGAAACATGGCGATCGCCGAGGCAACCAGAATCCCGGTCAGGGCCAGCGGGATAACGAAGGCGGTGAAGAGTTCCGAGTGCCCGAGCAGGTTGCCGTGAAATACTTCATAGTTGAAACGCATCAGGATATAGAGCGCGACCTTGGTGGAACAGGCGGCCATGAACACGGTCACCGCGTCCGGGGCATAGGTGTAGGCCCGGGGCAGCCAGATGTGCAGGGGAAAAATCGCAGCTTTCAGGGCCAGGCCTATAGTGATGAAGCCTGCGGCGATAACGATAGGCCGCGTATCCATGTCGTCTTCGAGGCGCACGGCCATGTCGGCGAAATTCAGGGTGCCGGTCATCATGTAGATAAAACCGACACCGATCAGATAAAAGGTCGCTCCGATGGTGCCGATCATGATGTATTTGAAAACCGCTGACAGTGCCCTCCGATCGCGCCCTGCGGCGACCAGGATATAGGTCGCCAGGGATGATATCTCCATGAACACGAAGACGTTGAAGGCGTCGCCCGCTACGGCAATCCCGCAGAGGCCGGCCACGGCGATCAGCCAGGCGCCATAGAACATCGGTGCGCGACGGTTGTCGATATCGCGCCTCAAAGACAAACGCCCTCCGGCCAGGGCCAGGGTGGAGGCGCCGGTGATCAGCAACAGAACCAGTGCACTGAAGCCGTCGACCACCATTGAAATGCCGTAGGGCGGCTCCCAGCCCCCGATCCAGTACTCAAGGGTGCCACCCTGAAGTACGGCGATGGTCAGTTGCACCGACAGCGCAAAGCTGAAAAGGCTGGCCAGAAATGCGGAAAACCACGCCAGGAAGCCTGCCCGCAGCAGAATGACCAACGGCGCCGTCAGCAGCGGCAGCGCTACCTGCAGCGCCGGGAGGTGTTCAGCGAGATTCACGCTTCGCGGTCCTTGGCCAGGATTTCGTCATCCTCGATGGTGCCGTATTCCTCGTTGATTCGCACAACCACTGCCAGCGCCAGCGCCGTAACAGAAATACCGACGACAATGGCAGTCAGGATGAGGACCTGGGGCAGTGGGTTGGAAAAGATGGTCCAGTCCTTCCCCGCCTGCAGTATCGGTGCCGTGCCGCCCTCCAGCTTGCTGGTGGTAATGAAAAACAGAAAAACGGCGGACTGGAAAATGGTCAGCCCCATGATCTTCTTGACCAGATTCTGTTTGCTGATAAGCGCGTAGAGTCCGACCATCAGCAGTACCGCAAAAGCCCAGTAGTTGAACAGGCCCAAAATTTCCATATCTGGTTAATCCCTGGCGATGAACGCGTGAAAGATCGACAGCAGCACGCCGGTGACAGTTACCCCAACACCGAACTCGATGAGAATAATCCCCAGATGCTGGCCGGCGATCGGGTCCGAGGCCAGCGTGTTGTACTCCAGGAACTGGCCACCGGTGGCGATACCGGCCAGCCCTACCAGACCGTAGAGGAAGGCGCCGCCGGCGCTCATCAGTAGCAGGGCCCTCGGGGTGATGACGGCCAGCGCCCTGCGCTCGCCCCGCACCAGGGTAAACAGAATCATGGCGGCCACGAACAGGGCCCCGGCCTGGAATCCTCCACCGGGACTGTATTCGCCGTGAAACTGGATAAAAAGGGCAAACAGCAGGATGAACGGTATCAGAATACGTGCCACGACCTTGGGAATCAGGTGCTGGCTGAGACCCTCGGCGGTGCCGGTCTGCAGGCGTGAAAATGGCTTGCCGCGGCCGCCCCCGAGCAGGAACATGACTCCGATACCGGCGGTGAGAACCACGAAGGCCTCTCCCAGGGTGTCGTAGGCGCGGTAGCTGCCGAGCACGGCGGTGACGGTATTCGGGATATCAATCAGCTCAGGCGTGTGTTCGATGTACCAGGACGCCACGTGGCCATGGGCGGGGGCATCCGGGTCACCCAGGGAGGGCTGGCCGAAAGAGGCGTAGATCATCAGCAGGGTAGTAACGGCCACCACCACCACGGAGAGCCCGCTTAGTCCCCGGGAAGGTGCTTCTGCAGGCGGGGTCAGCTTGAGCGCCGCCAGCAGCAATACTGTCGCCACGCCGCCGCCGACGGCGGCCTCGGTCAGGGCCACATCGGCCGCGTCCAGGATAAAGAAATTCAGCGCCATCAGCAGGCTGAAGATGCCGCTGAGCATGACCGCGGAAAACAGCTCTGTGGCCCGCACAATCGCAAAGGCGGTGACCACCAGCAGGGAGAGCAGGAAAATGCCGATCAGCATGGTGGTCATTGCAGTTTCTGCTCCTCGCCAGAGGCAGGGGAGGAGGTGTTGAGCTTGGTGGCCCGCGGCTTCAGGCCCGACTGCAGGGCGGCATGGCAGAGCGCATAGGAAGCGGTGGGAGAGGTAATCATCAGGAACAGCAGGATTGCCGCCAGCTTGACCGAGACCAGGCTCGCGCCGGCCTCCAGCATCAACCCGACCAGAATCAGCACCGGGCCCAGGGAATCGGTGAGGCTCGAGCCGTGCACCCGCGTGTAGAAGTCCGGCATGCGCAGTGCGCCGATGCCCCCGGACAGCACAAACAGGGCTCCGACCACTATCAGCAGTCCTGAAAGCAGATCCAACACCAGGCTCACTGCTGGCTGCCCCCGGGTTCCTCACCACGCTTGCGCCGTTCGCGCAAGTCGCTTTCATGTACGAACCAGAGTACTGCCATGACGCCGATGAAATTGATCAGGGCGTAGGCCAGGGCCAGGTCAAGGAAGTCAGTGCGGTCCATGGCGAAGGCGGTGATAGCGATCAGCAGCACGGTTTTGGTGCCGAACATATTGACTGCCAGAACCCGGTCATAGACGCTTGGACCCAGCACCGCCCGGGTCAGCGCCAGCGCCATGGTAACCAGAATGGCCACAGCCCCGACCAGCAGGATCACCGGGCCACCACTTCGGCCACGCGGCGATTCATGACACCTTCCGCAAGGTCGCGGGCATTGGCTTCGGTCAGGCAGTGCACGGTGATGGTTTTGGCGTCGATGGCGATGGTCAGTGTTCCCGGGGTCAGGGTAATGGTGTTGCCCAGCAGGGCGCGTCCAAAGTTGCCACGGGGCAGCGCCTGGATATCAATCAGCGTGGTGTCCAACGCAGATTTCGGACCCAGTACAAGGCGTAGAACCTGGACGTTGGAAATCACCATCTGGACCAGCAACCAGAGCCAGTAACGGGGAAGGCGGTACACCAGGTTGAAGGTGTAGAGGTAAGGTCGCGGCAGGTCCATGCGTATCGCGAGCCACGCCACAAGGATGCTGGAAGCGATGCCAAGCTGCAATACCGGAGTTTTCATCAATCCGCCCCAGAGCACCCAGACCAGGAACAAAAGAACAACTCCAGAGATAATTCCTACCGCACGCATGTGCTCTCCATCCATTATCGTCAGGGCAAAATAATACCTTAAGGTAAGTGACAGACGCCACAGCTGTCGCCCCATTGCGCTTGCGGGGCCCAAGAATTATGGTTTCGCGCGCAGCTATTGCGAGCGTACATGGTAGACTGGCGCCTTACTTTTGCCCCGGGATTATCGCATATGAAAGTACCGCCTCGCCTGCAGCCCCTGGTTGAGGACGGCCTGATTGACGAAGTGCTCTACCCCCTGATGAGCGGCAAGGAGGCCGACATCTTCGTGGTTCGCTGCGGCGGCCGTACCCGCTGCGCCAAAATCTACAAGGAGGCCTACAAGCGCAGCTTCAAGAAGGCGGCCGCTTACACCGAAGGCCGCAAGGTGCGCAACAGCCGCCGCGCGCGGGCGATGGAGAAGGGCTCCAGCTATGGCCGCAAGCAGCAGGAAGAGACCTGGCAGAACGCAGAGGTCGATGCCCTGTACCGGCTCGCCCGCGCCGATGTGCGTGTACCCGAGCCACTGGGCTGCTTCGACGGGGTGCTGCTGATGGAGCTGATCGTGGATGAAAACGGCGACGTCGCCCCGCGGCTGGCGGATGTTACCATGTCCCCGGAGCAGGCTCAGGAAGACCACGCGCAGATGCTGCGCTATGTAGTGCGCATGCTCTGCGCCGGGGTCATTCACGGTGACCTGTCGGAGTTCAACATCCTGGTGGATCCAGACGGCCCGGTGGTCATCGACCTGCCCCAGGCAGTGGATGCCGCCGCCAACAATAATGCACGCAGCATGCTGCTGCGTGACGTGCGCAGAGTCACTGACTACTACGCCTTGTTTGCTCCGGAACTGCAGAGCACCCGCTACGGCGAGGAGATCTGGGATCTATTCGAGGAGGGCGAACTCACCCCGGAGTATGTCCTGACCGGCATCGCCGCGGAAGACGACACTCCTGCCGACCTGGATTCGGTGATGCTGGAAATTCGCGCCGCGCTGCAGGAGGAGCAGGAACGGCTGGAGCGGCTCAGGGAAGCCGATGAGGACGATTAATCCGTGACCGGCGCCAACCGCGAGCGCAATCTGCCCGACCAGATCTATTCCTTCCTGGTGGAGGAAGAGGATGCACGCGTCTGTCGCGATATTCCGGAATCCGCCTGCAATGAGCAGCCCCGGGCCTTTGTCCTGCAGCTGCTTGCCCAGACCCTCACCAAGATCGGCGATGCCCTGACCAGCAGCCGGCTGGTACTGGCCTGGATGCTGTCGGCGCTCGGTTCCCCGGCTATTTTCATTGCCCTGCTGGTGCCCCTGCGCGAATCCCTGTCCCTGCTGCCGCAGCTGTTCGTGGCCCAGTTCGTGCGTGAGCACGCCGTGCGCAAAATGTTCTGGGCCTGGGGCAGCGTGGCCCAGGGCCTGGCGCTGGCGCTGATGGTGCCTGCGGTGCTGCTGCTGCGTGAGTTCGCCCTGGGCCTGGCGGTAGTGATCCTGCTGGCCCTGTTCAGCCTGGCGCGCGGGGTCTGCTCGGTGGCCGCCAAGGATGTCCTCGGCAAGACCGTATCCAAGTCGCGGCGCGGGCGTCTCAATGGTCTCTCGGCCTCGGCTGCCGGCGCCGTTACCCTGGCCGTGGCGGTATTGCTGCTGCTGGTGCCAGGCCTTGCGGGTGAGGGGGCGGATGGAGACGCCGGGCTGTTTGCGGCAATCCTGGCGCTGGCGGCACTTCTGTGGCTCATTGCCGCTGCTGTCTACGCTGGCGTGCCCGAGGCGCCGGGTTCGACCCAGGGTGGCGCCAATGCTATCGTCGAGGCTCTGCGCAGCCTGTCGCTGCTGCGTAGCGACCCCCAATTTCGCAACTTCGTCATTGCCCGCATGCTCTTGATCAGCTCCGCTTTTGCGATTCCCTACATTGTCGTGTTGATTCAGCGCGCGGCTGATGGCCAGCTGCTCAATTTTGCTGCGCTGCTGCTGGCGGAAGGAGCCGCCGGGCTCTTGTCGGCACCGTTCTGGGGGCGCTGGTCCGACGCCGCTGCCCACAGGGTAATGGCGGCCGCTGCCGGGATTTCGGTGACGGTCATGGTGGTCGCCCTCGCCCTGCAGTGGTTCCTGCCCGAAGCTATTGGGATGGTGCTGGTGGCGTCGCTGTTATTGTTCGTCGCTGCGGTTGCCCATCAGGGCGCGAGGGTCGGCCGCAAGACCTATCTCGTGGACATGGCCTCCAGCGAGAATCGTGCCCAGTACACCGCGGTCAGCAACACCGTTATCGGCCTGTTCCTGTTTTCCGGCGCCGGACTGGGAGTCATCGATGCAGCGTACGGGACCGCCTCGGTGCTGCTGTTCCTGGCGCTGGTCGGTGTACTGGCGGTCTGGCGCAGCCTGTCCCTGCCATCTGTATCCGATTGATCCGCCCCGAAACCTTGGCCCTGAGAGAACCTGCATGCTTCGATTACTGGTACTGAGTTTCCTGTTGACCGCTACCGCCTGTGTCCAGGCGCAAACCCTGCGTGTGGGCCTGGCGCCGGAGCAACCTCCCCTGGTGTTCCGCGACGGAGAGCGGATTGTCGGCCTGGAAGCGGACAATGCCCGCGCGGTTGGGGAAATCATCGGTCGCCGGGTGGAACTGGTGCCGCTGGCAGCCACTGAGCTGCTGCCTGCATTGGAGCAGGGCCGGGTCGACGTCATCATGTCCGGCCTGAGCGTGACCCCTGAGCGCGCTGCGCGGGTGGAGTTCGTGGAGCCTTACCTGCAGGCGGGGCAGATGGCGATCATGCAAATCAATCGGGTCAGCCGGTTTGGTCAGCCCTGGGCGATCTACAGCGAAGCTATTCGCGTTGGCGTAGTGGTTGGCAGCCGCGGCGAGGCTTTTGCCCGCCGTGACCTGACCGATGCGGTGGTGCTGCCTTATCCCGGGGTATACCAGGCCATAACGGCGCTGCGTGCGGGAGAGGTTGACCTGTTGGTCCACGATCCCGCGACCAGCTGGATGCTGGCGACGTCGGATGACTACACTGACCTGATCAGCCAGAACCATCTGTTGACCGAGGAGCCGCTGGCCTGGGCCGTGCGCCGGGAGGATCCGGCGCTGGCGGCGGAGCTGGCGCGGGCGCTGTCAATGATGCGCAGCAATGGCACCCTGGACTACATCATTGACCGCTGGATCCCGGTCCGGAGCGAGGCCGCCCAAGCCCGGTAGTCGTCAGCCGGGGAAACTGTATTCGTGACCCCAGTGGTCGCCCTCGGTGCTTACCGTGGGAGTGTAGTTTTCCCAGTCCACCAGCATTCCGTCGTAGCCATACTCCACCGCCACGCCCCCGGGTGCCAGCACGTAGAAGGAGCACATGTTGTCATTCACATGGCGCCCGAGGCTGGCGAGGATGGTGTGGCCGGCAGCCTTGGCGCGATCGAGCGCGCGCCCCACCTCGTCCAGACTGCTTACTTCCACCATGAGGTGCACTACGTCGCCCGGGTAGGGCTGGTTGTATAGTGCCAGTGAGTGCTGCCGTGGATTGTCCGCATGCATGAACAGGATTTTGGTTTCCGGCGCCCCCGGGGGCATCGGTGGATACAGTTCATCGCTGACCCCGAGGCCCAGCAGCTCGGTGTAGAACGTCGCCGCGGCGTCCATGTCCGGCGTCGATATTACTGCGTGGCCGAAGCCGAGGTCGCCGCTGTACTCGTCGCCGGTGATGAACTGTTTGACGCCAGTAGGGGAGATCAGCGGTGCGTAGTCCAGGCGACGACCGTAGTACAGCTCCAGGGTATTGCCACAGGGGTCCTGCAGGGTGACAAACGCGGTTACACAGCGCCGCATTGCGGCTGCTGCGTCGCCCTCAGCCAGGTCGTGACCGGCATTGCGCAGGCGCTCACACAGCTCGAGCCAGACGCTGCGATCGCGGCACTCAAGCCCAGCTGCCAGCAACCCGTCCGCCTCCGCCGGCTCCAGCATGAAGCGGAAAGGATGGTCGTCCATGCGCAGGAAGCGGGCGCCGGCGGTGTCTTCCCGACCCGCATCCATCAGGCCCAGGATTTCAGTGCCAAAGGTCATCCAGGCGTCTGTGTCAGTGGCGGCGATGCGCAGATAGCCGATGCTGGCGATGCTCATGAGTATCTCTCCTTGCCGTAGTTATCAAAAATGCAGTTATCCAGAACGCAGTCATCTTACGCGGCTTTGCCCGCGACGCACAAAGCCTGCTCGCCGAGAGCCGGGCGCTGGTATAAACAGGGAAACCCTTGCGCCCTTGCGCGGGGGTGATCAGAAATGTCACTGCCAGTTGCTGTAATGGGTCATTGAGCTGTAGCCGGTGCTGTTGAATACTCCCTGCCACACACAGGCAGGGAGCAAGGGCATATGGTAGCTGCGGAAACACTCAGCCAGGAGTTCGAACTGGGTTTTACCTACACGCGCTCCACTGGCCCCGTGGTGGGGAGATTTCTGACCGGGCTACGGGACGGCAAGGTGTACGGCATCCGTGGCAGCGATGGCCGCGTGCTGGTACCCCCGCCCGAGTATGATCCGCTAACCGCGGCAGCGCTGACCGAGTTTGTGGAGGTCGGACAGGAGGGGCGCCTGCTCAGCTGGTGCTGGGTTGCCGAGCCCAGGGAAGCGCATAATCTGCAACAGCCTTTCGCCTGGGCCATGGTACAGCTGGATGGCGCCGACGTCGCCATGATTCACTATTTGGAGGCCCCCTCCGCCGAGGCCATTGCCAGCGGCGCCCGGGTTGGTATCAGCTGGGCTGACGAACGCCAGGGCTTCATCACCGATATCCGCTGTTTTACCCTGCTGGCAGGAGCTGCGTCATGAGCGAGCCGCAGGCCGATGTTACCGTTATCAAGTCTCCCGTCTTTCTCAAGTACCGTTTTACCGCCGGCAGCGCGCCCGCACGGTTTCTGCGCCGCCTCAAGGAGGGTGTGCTCACCGGCCAGCGCTGCCCCCGCTGCAGCAACGTCTATATCCCGCCGCGCGGCTCCTGCCCCGCCTGCGGTGTGCCTACCGAGGAGGAGGTGGTGCTGTCGGACAAGGGCACCATCCAGTCTTTCACCATTGTCTCGATCCCGATCCCCGGCAACCCTATTCAGCCGCCGTACATCGTCGCCAATATCGTTCCAGACGGCGCCAACATATCGTTCATCCATTTGCTCAGTGAATGCGTCATCGCCGAGGTGCACATCGGCCAACGGGTGCAGGCCCTGTGGAAGCCTGCGGGAGAGTGGGGTTACGCCATGGACAATATCCTCTACTTTCGGCCGCTGGACGAGCCGGATGTGCCCGTGGACCGGATCGGCAAGCTTCCCGTCACCGGATTGGAGGGCTGAGCCGTGCGCGATATTGCAGTAGTAGCCTATAGCCAGTCGCCCGCTGTCGCCGATGCGGGCGCCACCAACGAGGTGGAGCTGATCATGCCCCAGCTGCAGGCTGTGTACAGCCAGCTGGGCCTGGCCAGCGCCCAGGATGTCGATTTTGTCTGCTCCGGCAGCTGCGACTACCTGCAGGGTGCGGCCTTCGCCTTCGTGGCGGGAGTAGATGCCCTGGGCGCCGTGCCGCCGATCAAGGAATCCCACGTCGAGATGGACGCGGCCTGGGCCCTGTATGAGTCCATCCTGAAAATTCGCATGGGTCACGCGGACTCCGCCCTGATCTACGGCTTTGCCAAGTCCTCACCGGGAGAGCTACCCATCGTCCTGTCCCAGCGCCTGGACCCCTACTACCTGGCGCCACTGTGGCTGGATACCGTGTCCCTGGCGGCGCTGCAGGCGCGCTTGCTGCTGGAGCAGGGCTTGATTAGCGAGCGCGATATGGCCGCCGTGGTTGCGCGCTCACGACGCAACGCCATGGGCAACCCGCTGGCGCAGCTGGCCGGAGAGTTCAACGTCGAGGAGCTGCTGGCGGAGGAGTATTTCGTGGCGCCGCTGCGACGCAGTGATTGCTGCCCGGTATCCGATGGCGCGGCGGCAATGGTTATCGCCACGGTGGAGCAGGCCAAAGCCTGGGGCGCACCCTACGCGCGCATCACCGGCATTGACCAGCGCATTGAGAACCACAATCCCTGCCTGCGCGATCTGACCGATTCCGTATCCACCCGGCAGGCGGCAGCCGCTGCGGGGGTGCACAAAGGACCGGTGGATGTCGCGGAAATCTACGCACCCTTCAGTCATCAGGAGATCCTGCTGACCCGGGCGCTGGAGCTGGGCGACGATACCGTGGTCAATCCCGGCGGTGGCGTGCTCGCTGGCAACCTGATGATGGCCTCGGGGCTGGCCAGGGTGGGCGAAGTCTTCCGTCGCATTGTCAATGGTGAGGCGGGGCGCGGTGTGGCACACGCCACCAGTGGCCCCTGTCTGCAACACAACCTGGTCGCTGTACTGGAGGGCGCGTAATGGCTGAATGGGCTGCAGTGGTTGGTATCGGCCAGACGCAGTACAAAACCCGGCGCAGCGATGTGTCGATCGCGGGCCTCCTGCGCGAGGCGGTGGATCGCGCGCTGGCGGACGCGGACGTGAACTTCGACGATATCGACGCGGTGATTATCGGCAAGGCGCCGGACATGTTCGAGGGCGTGATCATGCCCGAGAGCTATCTGGCCGACGCCCTCGGTGCCATGGGCAAGCCCATGCTGCGCGTGCACACCGCCGGCTCCGTGGGCGGCTCCACTGCCATCGTAGCCGCTTCCCATGTGCAGAGCGGCACCTTCAAAAGGGTGCTGACGGTTACCTTTGAAAAGCAGTCTGAATCCAACGCCATGTGGGCCCTGTCCACGCCACAGCCGTTTTCGGTGCACCTCAACGCAGGTGCTGGCGGCTATTTCGCGCCGATCATCCGCGAGTATATTCGCCGCTCTGGAGCGCCCGATGATATCGGCATCAAGGTGGCGGTGAAGGATAGGCGCCACGGTGCGCGCAACCCGCTGGCGCACCTGCAGCTGCCCAATATTACCGAGCAGGAAGTGCGCGACTCCATGATGCTTTGGGACCCGCTGCGCTTTCTCGAAGCCTGTCCGTCCTCGGACGGCGCCTGCGCCATGGTGATCGCCGCCGAAGACAGTATCACCGGTAGCAAGCCGCCGGCCTGGATCCGCGGCGTGGCGATGCGCTCTGAGCCCACCATGTATGCGGGGCGGGAGGAGGTGAATCCGCAGGCCGGGCGCGACTGTGCCGCGGATGTCTACGCCCAGGCCGGGATCACCAATCCGCGCAGGGATCTGGACTGCGCGGAAATCTACGTGCCGTTCAGCTGGTATGAACCCATGTGGCTGGAAAATCTGGGCTTTGCACCCGAGGGCGAAGGCTGGAAGCTGACGCAGGAGGGCGCGACGTCCCTGGACGCGGGCGGCGACATCCCCTGGAACTGTTCAGGCGGCGTTTTGTCTTCCAATCCGATAGGCGCCTCCGGCATGATCCGCTTTGCGGAAGCGGCGCGCCAGGTGCGCGGTGATGCTGGCGCCCACCAGGTCGAGGGCGCGCAGCTGGCGATGGGCCACGCCTACGGCGGTGGCGCCCAGTTTTTTGCCATGTGGATCGTCGGCGCCGACAAGGGAGAATAGGAATGGCAAAGCATTTCAATATTGCGGACATGTTTGAGCTGGTGGCAGACAGGGTTCCCGAGCGCACGGCGCTGGTCTGCGGCAATCAGCGCGCGAGCTACGCGCAACTGGATCAGCGCGCCAACGCCCTGGCGCATTTCCTGCGCGACCACGGCGTGAACGCAGGCGACCACGTCGGCCTGTATCTGTACAACTGCAATGAGTACCTTGAAGGCATGCTGGCCTGTTTCAAGTTGCGAGCAGTGCCGATCAATATCAACTACCGCTATGTGGAAGAGGAGCTGTCGTACATCTTCAACAACGCGGACCTGGTGGCCTGTATTCACCACCGCGAATTCGCGCCACATATTGCGGCGGTGCACGCCAGCTCCCCGGATCTGAAAACGCTTATCCATGTCGACGATGACAGCGGCGCAGACGCAGCCGCCATTGGCAGCACCAGCTTCGAAGAGGCACTTGCGGGCCGCAGCAGTGCGCGGGATTTCCCCGAGCGTGCCGACGACGATCTCTTCATCCTCTACACGGGTGGCACCACCGGCATGCCCAAGGGCGTGATGTGGCCGCACAAGAGTGTGTTTCACGCCGCCATGGGTGGGGGTGGTTATTTCCATCCGGACGGTGTAGTTACCGAGCCGGAGCAGATAGCCGAGCGGGTCGGGGACTTCGCGATCGTCGGCATTGCCCTGGCGCCGCTGATGCACGGGGCCTGCTGGTGGTACGCCTGTATTCAGCTTTTGGCGGGCAATATGCTGGTGCTGAATCCGGCGCACCATCTGGTGGGTGCCGACGTATGGGATATCGTCGAGCGGGAAAAGGTCAACTCCATCACCATCGTTGGCGACGCCATGGCGGTGCCGCTGCTGGATGCGCTGGAAGCGAATCCGGGGCGCTGGGATCTGAGCTCCGTGTTCGTTGTTGGGTCTGGCGGCGCGGTATTCTCCGCCAGCAAGCAGGAGGCGTTCCGCCGCCATCTGCCCAATATCATGATCCGCAACAGTTTCGGTTCCTCGGAGTCCGGCGCCATGGGTGCCGACAGCGGCGGCAAGGCGGGGCAGGGGCTGGGCAATATCGTTCGCGACCCGTTCATGTCCGTCGTGGGCGAGGCGGAGGACGGGAGCCATTTTCACGTCGAACCCGGCACCAGGGGAATTTTTGCCCGCAGTGGCTATATCCCTGTCGGCTACTACAACGACCCGGCGAAGACCGCGAAGACATTTGTGCCCGTGGAGGGCAAAACCTGGCTGCTGACAGGGGACGAGGCACAGCTGGAAGAGGACGGCACCATCACCGTCTACGGTCGCGGTTCCAACTGCATCAACAGCGGCGGCGAAAAAATCTTTCCGGAGGAGGTGGAGCAGGCCCTGAAAAACCACCCGGCCGTATTCGATTGCCTGGTGGTGGCGACGCCGGATGAGCGTCTGGGTAGCAAAGTGACGGCGGTGGTTGCCACCCGTAACGCCCAGGCGGTCGACCTGCAGGCACTGCAGGAAGAGGCCCGCAAGCATGTCGCCGGCTACAAAGTGCCGCGCGAACTGCACGTTGTCGCCGAGGTGCCGCGCGCGCCCAGCGGCAAGCCCGCCTATCCCAAGGCCCTGGAAATAGCGCTGTCCGGTCGGTGCCGGGTGGACTAGCGAGGAGCGAAGCCCGTGCAAAAACTCGACATAAGCACCCCCAGCTGCCTGGTAGAGCAGGAAGAGGGCGTCCTGGTGGTGACGCTGAACCGCCCGGAGGCAAAAAACGCCTTCAACCCCGCCATGTTACTGGGGCTGTACCGGGCCTGGCGCCGGTTGGAGGAAGACAGCAGCCTGCGTTGCGCGATCCTCACCGCCAAGGGCAACACCTTCTGTGCGGGTATGGACTTGAAGGCCGGAGCCGACGGCGATCACGGCGCCAGCGAGGAATTCATGGCCCTAATGCGCGAGGTGCCCAACCTGCACTGGCAGGCCCTGCTGCGGGACAACCGTCCCAACAAACCGCTGATTCTTGCGGTTGAGGGCTATGCGTTGGCCGGTGGCACGGAAATTCTGCAGGGAACCGACATCCGCATCGCCGCGGAAGATGCGATTTTCGGTGTCACCGAGGTCGCCCGCGGTCTCTATCCCATGGGTGGCTCTACCGTGCGCCTGCGGCGGCAGATTCCCTACTGTCTGGCGGCGGAAATGCTGCTCTGCGGCGAGCATATCAGCGCGCAGCAGGCACTGGATTGGGGGCTGGTGAATCGTCTGGTGCCGCCAGGGCAAACCCTGACGGTGGCACGGGAGTACGCCGCGCGGATCTGTGCCAATGCACCGCTGGCGGTAATGGCGGTAACCCGCTCCCTGCGCGAGCACCAGGAGTGCATGCCGGAAGACGAGGCCATGCTGGCCTCGGATGCCCTGGCCGGTCCGGTGTTTGCCTCGGCTGACGCCAAGGAGGGCATGCGTGCTTTCCGGGACAAGCGTCCAGCGCAATTTCGCGGCGAATAAGCCACAGCTGAGGGCAGCGCCATGGAATCCGTATTGTTAGAGGAACAGCGTGGCCGGGTCAGGGTGCTGACCTTGAACCGCCCGGAGAAGAAAAATGCGATCAACGATGCGCTGTGGGTGGCGATCCGCGAGGCTTTCAACGCTGCGGCAGAGGACCCCCAGGTCGCCTGCATCCTGTTGACCGGCGCCGGTGACAGCTTCAGTGCCGGCGTCGATCTGGCGAGTTTTGGCGGTCCCGGGGGCGAGGAACCCCACCCATTCGAAAGCGCTGCCCGGGCGGTGGCCGCTTTCGACAAACCGCTGATTGCCGCGGCCAGGGGCGTCGCGGTGGGCGGTGGCGCCACCGTGCTGTTTCACGCAGATATGGTCTACGCCGGTGAGAGCCTGCGGCTGCGGCTGCCGTTTGCCGCTCTGGGCCTGGTCCCGGAGTGGGCCAGCAGCTATATGCTGCAGGCGAATATCGGTGCCCAGCGGGCAGCGGAACTGTTCTACACCGCGGACTGGGTCGACGCGACGCGAGCCCGTGAGCTGGGGATTGTGGCCGAGGTACTGCCGGATGCGGCCCTCCTGGAACACGCTTTCGGCCGCGCCGAAGCCGTCGCCCAGTGGCCGGTGAGCTCACTGCGCGAGATCAAGCGCTGCCTGCGCATGCACCACGAGCGCAACATTGATGCGGCATTTGTGGCCGAGCAGGCGGCCATGGCGCGGCAGGCGGGTTCGGCGGACAACATCAAGGCCCTGACCGCCTTTTTCGAGAAGCGGCCGCCGCGCTTTGTTTGAATTTGCAGGCTCTGTTCAGGGCTGAACGAATTCGGTAACCACCAGGTTGAAGCCGGAGAGGGCATTGAAGCGCACCGGCGCGGACATCAGGCGCATCTGGCCGATACCCAGACGCTTCAGGATCTGCGCCCCGGTGCCGATAACCCGATAATTGGCGACACCGCCGGTACTGCTACTGGTGACGGTCGGGGGATCCGGGAACTGGACCACGTCCGCCAAGGCCTGGGCGGCGTTCACCGGTTGCCCAATCAACACCAGCGCGCCACTGCCTTCACCGGCAATACGCTCCAGGGCGCGGCGGCAGGTCCAGCCGGGGGCCTGGTCCTCGATCACGGTGCCAATAACGTCCCGCAGCATGCTCACTGTCTGTACGCGCACGAGGGCGGCGGTATCCTCCTCGAGCCGCCCCCGGGTCAGGGCGTAGTGCAGGGTATCGTCGATGAGATCTCTGAACGTGTGCAGCTGGAACTCGCCGAATTCTGTGTTTACCGGCTTGCTGTCACTCAGCTCAATGGACTGTTCGTGCAACGAGCGATACTCGATTAAATCGGCAATGGTACCCATGCGCAGGCCATGGCGCTGCGCAAACTCTTCCAGCTGCGGTCGCCGCGCCATGGTGCCGTCTTCATTCATGATTTCCACGATCAGGGCCGCGGGCTCAAAACCGGCCATGCGCGCCAGATCAACCCCCGCTTCCGTGTGGCCGGCGCGGCGCAGGACTCCGCCGGGCTTGGCAACCAGCGGAAAAATGTGCCCCGGCTGATTGATGTCTACCGGTCGGGCATCTGCTGCTACGGCCTTGCGCACGGTGTGCGCGCGCTGTACCGAGCTGATGCCCGGCCCTTTGCGCTCCGCTGCGTCAATGGATACGGTGAAATTGGTTTCGTGCTGGGAGCGGTTGTCTCGCACCATGAGCGGAAGCTGCAGCTTCCGCGCCCGCTCATCCGTGATCGGCATGCAGATTAGGCCGCAGGCCTCGCTGGAAAAAAAGGTAATGACTTCAGGGGTCACCGCCTCCGCGGCGATAATAAGGTCGCCCTCGTTCTCACGGTCCTCGTCATCCATCAGGATGACCATCTTCCCGGCGCGAATGTCGTCGAGTATGTCGGGAATGCTGCTCAGTGCCATGAAGCGCCTCGGAAGCGACGGGCTTCCGCCCGCCGTATCTGTCTCAGATCAGTTCAACCGCTACCGCGGTGGCCTCGCCGCCGCCGATGCAGAGGGCCGCTACGCCGCGCTTCTTCCCCAGCTTCTGCAGCGCATACATCAGGCTGACGATGATGCGGGAACCGGTAGAGCCAATGGGGTGGCCCTGGGCGCAGGCCCCGCCGTGGATGTTGACCTTGGCGTGATCCAGGCCCAGGTCCTGCATCGCCAGCATGGTCACCATGGCGAAGGCTTCGTTGATCTCGAACAGGTCCACGTCGGCCGCAGTCCAGCCGGTCTTGGCGAACAGCTTGTTGACCGCGCCGATGGGGGCGATGGTGAATTCAGACGGGTGCTGGCTGTGCCGCGCGTGGCCGACAATGCGGGCCATTGGCTTGAGGCCACGCTTTTCGGCTTCGCCACCGTTCATTAGCACCAGGGCGCTGGCGCCATCGGAGATTGAGCTGCTGTTGGCCGCGGTGATGGTGCCCTCGGCGGCAAAGGCCGGGCGCAGCTTGGGTATTTTATCAATCGCTGCCTTGTGCGGCTGCTCGTCGTCGCTGACTACGGATTCCCCGGCGCGGGTGGTGACCGTTACCGGCGCGGTCTCTGCCTGCAGGGAGCCGTCTTCGATCGCGCGCTTGGCGCGGGTCAGGGACTCCACCGCGAAGGCGTCCATCTGTTCGCGGGTCAGGCCGCGGGCGTCGGCCGTCTCCTGGGCGAAGCTGCCCATGGCACGGCCGCTGTCGGCGTCTTCCAGGCCGTCGATAAACATGTGGTCCAGCATTTTGGCGTGGCCGGTGCGAACGCCGCCGCGGGCACCGGGCAGCAGGTGGGGAGCGTTGCTCATGCTTTCCATGCCGCCGGTCACGACCACCTTGTTGGTGCCGGCGACGATGCTGTCATAACCGAATATGGTGGCCTGCATGCCGCTGCCGCAGAGTTTGTTGAGTGTGACTGCGCCCGCGGCGTCTGGAATGCCGGCGCCTCGCGCTGCCTGCCGGGCCGGGCCCTGCTTGAGGCCGGCGGGGAGAACACAGCCCATGAAGATTTCATCGATATCGTCAGCGGCCACGCCGCTGCGTGCGAGGGCTGCAGCAATGGCCGTGCTGCCAAGTTGCGCTGCGGTGAGAGTGGAGAGGCTGCCCTGCAGGCCACCCATGGGGGTGCGGGCACCGTTGACGATGACGACAGAATGATTGCTCATAGTGTATTTTCCGGCTGCTGGTTAGTGCGACAGGGCGCAACCTGCATGGCCCATTGCGCCCCTGAAACGGGGGCACATTAGGCCACAGAGCGCCGCGTGACTCAAGCCGGCGCAAGAAGCGGGCCGGGTCCGCGGCCGGCGGGGCAGCTTATTCCAGCCCGGAACCGTCTTCCGAGTAGATCACCCAGATCTTGGTGTACCCTTCTGTCTCCCAGATGCCGGTCCACTCCTTCGGCAGGGTAACCGCGTCTCCGGCCTTGATCTCTGTAACGCTGCCATCCGCGGAAGTCAGAGTGACGCCGCCCTCGAGGAAGTACATGAATTCATCCACGCCGTAGGGTTCGTTGATTTCGAAGCGCGAGGCCCCAGATCGATACAGTCCGGAGCCGAATTTGCCGTCACTGCTGAGCAGCGAAGTCACATCCAGCACCGTGTGACCATTGCGTTCGGTCCGGGTAGTGTCCTCGCGCTCGAACATGGTGCCGGTCAAGTCATCAGCGGACATTTTCGCGGGTAGCGGGGTGTCCTCGGCCAGGGAGTGGGCGGCGGTAAAGGCGGTGAGTGCGGCGATGCATGCCAGGGTAGTCAGTTTTTTCATGGTCTTGCTCCAGTTGCGGTTTACTTACAGAAAAGCTTTTTTACTCACAGAAAACCTATGGCCAGATAGCCTACCACAGTGATGGCGGCGGCGATCAGCGCATAGGGGAGTTGGGTCAGGGCGTGCTGTAACGGCGTGCAGCCCGTAGCCTGGGCGGTGAGCACGGTGGCGTCCGAGTAGAAGCAGGCGTGGCTGCCAAAGGTGCTGGCGGACAAGGTGGCGCCGATGACCAGGGTCATGTCGGCGCCCAGGTTGTTGGCCAGGGCAATGACGATGGGCAATATAATCACGAATACGCCCCAGTTAGAGCCGGTCATGAAGGAGACCAGCCCCATGCTGACAAATATGATCGCCGGCAGCAGCTCCGGCGTCAGCAGTGGCTGCACCGTCGACACCACCAACGCCGGCAGGCCCAGGGCATCGTTGACATCCTTGAGGATGAACGCGGACACCAGCACGGCCAGCGGTTCCAGCATGGTCTTGAAGCCTTCGATCACGGTGTCAAAGGTGTCGTGCAGATCCAGTATCCGCAGCCCCAGGATGGCGATGACGGTGACGCCCAGAGTAAGGTAGATGCCGATCAAGAAATCGTTGTCGAAGTACATGGTGGCAAACACCAGGGTGAGCATCGGCAACACGAACAGCGCCAGACTCGGGTTTGCGCCCTCCCTGGGCACAATGGCGTTGTTGGCCTCCTCGATCTTGATGGCCTCCGGGGGGACGGTGACGCCGGTTTCATAGGCGCGCTTTTCTGCTGCCCGCATCGAACCGAGCGACGGCAGGAAGCCGGCAATGACTATGGGCACCAGAAACACCGCAATCCAGGCGTAGAGCATGTAGGGGATGGACTGGATATAGACTGTCAGCCCCTGGCCTTCCTCCGCTACCCCGTTTGCGACCAGCAGGCCACCGAAAAACGCGCCCCAGGTCGAGTAGGGGATGATGACGCTGATCGGCGCCGCAGTAGAGTCAACCACGTAGGCCAGCTTCTCGCGGGAAATGCGGAACTTGTCAGAGATGTCGCGCATGGCGGCACCCACTGCCATCGAGTTCAGGTAGTCGTCCACGAACATGAAGATGCCCAGGCCCCAGGTGGTGTAGAGGGCAGACTTCTGGTTGTGTACCAGCCGGGTCAGGCGGGCAGTGAAGGCCCGGGTAGCGCCGGTGCGCATCAGCAGCGCGATCAGGCTGCCCATAAAGCCGCAGACCAGAATTACCCAGGCTACATCCTCGTCGGTCAGGACCCGCAGCGAAGTGTCGGCGAGGCCGCCGACGAAGCCGGCGCCATGTAAGATGAACAGGCCCAGCAAAGCTCCGCTGATCAGCGATTCGATGGGTCGGCGGCTCCAGATGGCCAGCACAAACACCAACAGTGTGGGTACGACAGCCAGCGCGCCCAGGCCAGGATCCTCCACGCCGGCTACCCCGCTAACGATCCGGTTTGTTCCTGCACGGCTCGCCAGGCTGCATCGATGGCGCCGTTGACGTAGGCGTAGGCGGTTGCGTCCGAGTTGGCGATGGAGATGCGCCCGAGTTGCCGAGCACCCAGCAGATGCGGGCCATGCCCCGGGCCATAAGCCACAGGGTCGAAGAGTTCGTTGTATTCGTAGGTGTAGCCGTGGGGCCAGCGGTTGACAGTAATACCGGCGATGTCGCGCGCGGCGTCAAAGCCACCCGGCCCCAGGGCGCCCTGCATCTGACTGACAATGCCCTGTTCGAACTGGTCAAAGGACATTTCGTACAGGGCGCGGCGCCCGCGAGTGTGCTGTTCCCTGGCGCTCAAACCCTGGTCGGGAAGGGTGGGCACAAAGGTGCCGTGCAGTATCGTAGGCTGGTCCGGGTCGCGCACTGCCTGGTAGCCGCCCATGGTGACTGGGAAGTCCAGGCCAAAGTCGTGCATCAGCTCCGGCTGCGGCACGCTGATATTGAAGTAGCCAAGTTCAGCGAAGGCGCGCCAGCTGCGCACCGCAATACTGAGGTAGACCAGCGGCACCTTGCTGGCATAGCCCAGCGCCTCTACCTGTTCCGCGGGCAACTCGGGGACAATGTGCGGCAGGATGTTGTTGTAGCAGGCCATGATCGTGTGCTTGCCCCGCACCCGATAGACCTTGCCGCCGCTGACGTAAGTGATGTCAACGAACTTGCCGTCGCTGCTGTGGCGGGCCTCCACGGCGGTGCTGTTGAGACGCAGGCGGGTACTATTGTCGCGGCTGTCCAGGGCCGAGTAGTCGACTTTCGGCAGGACCAGGTCTTCCATGCCGGAACCGGGGAGAGCAGCGGGAATCATTTGCCGCACCAGGGCCCTGGCAACGCCCGCGTTGCCGTCCGGGAAATGGAAAATATAAGGCTCGGCCTCGTAACTGGTCTTTTCCTCGGCCAGCTCGCCGATGCCCAGCCCCTGGGTGCCGGGCGCACCATGGCGGTACGCCTCCAGCGCTGACAGGGCATCATAGCCGACGCCCCAGAAGCCGCGCAGGAGGTCTCGTTGCAGCAGGTACACGGGGTCGGGTGCGCGCACTGTTTGCCGCAGGTAATCCCGATAGCTGGTGCTGCGCAGGAAGGCGATTTTCTCCTCCCGGCTGAGCGCCGGGAGGTAGTCCCGTGGCTCGGTGAGTAGCGTCAGCAGAGCGTTGCGGGCATCTTCCGGTAAGGGATAACTGGCGATGGTGGCAGCCAGCGCAGCGGCGTCCATTGACTTCCCGGTCAGCCATCGCGGTGGTCTGTAGTGGGGCCGGGTCGCCGCCGTGCCGTAGTGATTCGCACTGAAATAGAGACCGGTGCCGAGGTTCTGGTTGGCGTAAAACTGTTGATCGAAGTAGTCGTAGAAGCGCTCGGTGTGGATGCCCACATCGCGCAGCAGTCCGGCGGCGGCCTTGGAGTAGCTGGAAGGCGTGTCAATGGACTGGCTGCCGCCATAACCGATCAGGCGCTCGCCGCCCAGGTCGAATTCATTGCGCTTGGCGTGGCCGCCAAAATCATCGTGGTTATCCAGAATCAGGATGCGGGCATCGGGGCCGGCCTGCTGGCGGTAGAACCAGGCCGCTGCCAGCCCGGAGATCCCGCCACCTACCACGACGAGATCGTAGGTGGAGTCGGTTTGATGCCTTGGTGTCGGGTAGCGTGCGCCCTGCCAGGAAACGGCGTGGGCCACCTCAAAGGAACCGGGGTGGCTGCCGCGCAAGCCGTGCAATAGCGGCGGGTAGTAATGGTCGGCGGCAGTAGTGCCAGCGGTCCGGGCCAGCAGCTCCAGCGGCGTCAGTGCCGAAACGCCGACGCCAAGAGCAAGGCCGCCGAGAAAGTCCCGGCGGGTGATACTGAGGCGATCAGACATGCCGCGGTAACCGGCTAGAATGAGTAGCTGAAGCGTAACCCGGTGGTGCGGGGCCGGCTGGGGCTGATGTCAGTCTGCACGTAGGGGTTGTTGGGATTGCCCCCGCTACCGCTATAGTCATAGTAATCATCATCCAGGATGTTTTCCATGTACAGGGCTAGCGACCAACCATCCTCCGAGCGGTAACCTACCAGACCCTGCAATTCGCTCCAGTCGCTGGTCGCGCGGTTGCCTTCAGGAAAGGTGGTGCTCTCTGGGCTCAGCGGCAACCAGGTGGCGCGGCGTTCATCCTCCCAGCTGTAGGCGAGGTTGCCAAACCAGGCGCCGGGACCGACCGGGAACTGTGCATCCAGCATCGCATAGAAGGTGTATTCCGGCGTGTTGGGTATGGATGCACCTTCGCAGGCGTCAATGTCCCCGAATATTCGTGCGCCTTCGGAACAGAAGGGCTGGATGCCCGTCGCCTCGCTGTCAAACCAGGAGGCGCCTGCCCCCATTCGCCAGTTTTCGTTAAGGGCAAAGTTCCAGGTCCCCTCGATACCGTGGCCGTCCACGCTGCCAACGTTGCAGACCTCCACTCCGGGCTGCCCGGAGACTGTGCAGGTAGACTGCAGATCCTCATACTCATAAATAAAGCCGTTGACCTGAACCTGGCTGCGGCCGTCGAAGTGGGTGCCCTTATAGCCTATCTCGTAGGAGGTTACGGTCTCTTCGTCGAAGGAGCCGGGCACGTGCGTGCCGGGGCGAGCTGCAATAGTTCCCCAGACGCCGCCTGGCGCCACATTGAAGCTGTTGAAGCCGCCCTGTTTGTGCCCGGTGGTGACGGAGCCGTAGAACAGCATGTTGTCGGTGGGCCGGTAGTTGAGCACGGCGCGCCAGGTCGGCTTGGTCCAGCTCCGGGTATCCTCTACCGGCCCGTCTGGCGTTGTGAAGCCGGTCTGGACCCGGTGGCCGAGTACTGGGCTCGGGTTCATCGCTGTCAGAATCTCCTGGGACATGCGCTTTTTGTCGTCGTTGTAACGCACGCCGACACTGGCATTCAGCTGCTCACTGAAGCGGAAGCTCAGGTCCAGGTAGGCGGCCCAGCCCTGGAATTTACCCCGGGTGCGGCTCCAGTCGTCCATGCGCCCGGTGGGGCTGGCTTCCCAGTCGTAGGTGCCGAAGTAGTCGTAGAGCACATAGGCATACGCGCCATCATAGGCGCTGTTGTAGTAGTCGAAGATACCCTCGCAGGTTCTGCCCCAATAGACGGTGCAGTAGAGATCCTCGTCCTGCTGGCCGAGGAACATGGTGTCAATCTCCTCGCGGTAGTAGGAGACGCCGGTATACCAGCTGAACATGCCCTCATTCTGTGAGGTCAGCCGGACTTCCTGTTCGAAATAGTCTCCCGACTGAACTTGCTCGTAGTTGAAAATGGTCAGCGGCGTGCCGTCAAAGTCCTCTGTGTAGTGGTAGTCGTGATCCCTGTAGCTAGTGAGCGACGTGATAGTCGCCCAACCCATGTCGTAGTTCAGTTCCAGGCCGACGCTGTAGAGTTCGCCGTTGTCGATAATCCCGTTGTCCGGTTCGTCAATATTGATTCTACGTGGGTCGGACGACACCTCCATCTCGCCGAAGAGGTCCTCGAGCATGGCGAAGGAGCCCGCGTTGCCCGACGCCCGGTAAATAGTACCGGACTGTTTGCGATCTTCGTACTCCAGGAATACGGTGGCCTCCAGAGCGGTGCCGGCGTCGTAAACACCCGTAACACGCAGGGCGTCCTTGTTGTGCTTGATATACTTGTTGCCGGTGGCGATGTTGGTCACGTAACCGTCTTCCTCCGAGTGGTAGCCCGCGACACGCACCGCGAAGGAATCTCCGATATCGATATTGCCGGCTGCCTCGCCGGTAAAGACACCGCGCTCGCCGATGCGGACGTCCACGTAGGCATCGCTATCTCCGTGTACCGGCTTGGTGGTGAAGACGCTGAAGGCGCCGGAGATGGAGTTGCGCCCGAACAGGAAGCCCTGCGGCCCGCGCAGGATTTCGGCGCGGTCGAGGTCGAACAGGCTGGTGACTGCGGAGCCAGTGCGCCCTTGATAAAAGCCATTCTTGTAGACCCCGACCGAAGGATCTCCACCGTTGCCGAAATCGTTGCTGACGATCCCGCGCACCCTTATGGCGTCGAGGAAGCTGTCCTTGCTGTTGCCGGTCACCCCAGGGGTGAAGAGCACCAGGTCCTTCACGTCATCGAGATTGACGTCGCGCAAGAATTGGCCCGACAGGGCCTGCACCGCCAGCGGCACGTCCATCACCGACTCCGCGCGTTTGGTCGCGGTAACGACAATTTCCTCGAGCTGGGCGCGGGCCGGGTTGGCCATCGGGCCCGCCAACAGCGCAGCTGATACCGCTGCCGCGAGGGCGGAGCGGGAAAGGCCCGGGTAGTGGGACAAGGACGCGCTGCTAGAGGACTTGCGCTTTACTGTTCTGGTCATGACGTTCTCCCTGTGAAGTCCTGTGGCACCGCCGACCGAGGCCCCGGGGGCCGTACGGCAGATGACGTTATTGCGGGCGTCACTGTGTCACCTGAACCACTGTCTTCGTTATTGTGGATGGTTCGTCCGGGAAAACTCTTTCCGCTGATGCTGCAGTAATGCAGACCACTAGCGTCGGCTGACTCCGAACAGACAGGGTTGAAGTTACGAGAATCGAAGTGGCTTTGCAATCGCCGCGGACCGCTTTTACCTACCACTTTAGGGGTAGTTGCACGGGCTGGTCCTCAGCCGGTCCAATGCTTCAGTCTACGTTGATGCCCTCAGCGGCGAGCGCTTTACGCATTGGCTGCAACTGCTCTTCGTAGCGCCGCCAGCGTCCGACCGAACGGGTGTGGGCCGCTTCCCTGACCTGCACAACGCTGGCGGTGGTGACTGCAGACTGTTGCCGATGAAACTCCAGGCAGGCCGGCTCCCAGGGCAGGCCGAGGAAGTCGATCAGCGCCCGCCCATTGGTTTCCACGTCCGCCGCCACATCCTCGTAGTGCACTTCGTGAAAGCGCTCGCCGAAACGCTCGCGCCAGCACGCCATCAGGCGCAGATAACGCGCGTGGTGGCGCGCCATTTCCTCCTGCTGGTAGGAGTGGGGATAGGCTTCGGCAAACAGCTGCTTGAAGCTGGCGAAACAGGCGTCCATGGGCTCACGGCGCAGATGAATGATTTTCGCCCGGGGCAGGGCGGCGAGGATCAGCGGCAGGTAGCGGTAGTTGGTCGGCAGCTTGTCCACGAAACGCGGCAGTGTGCCCTGGAATTTGCGGCTGGTGCTCAGATAGGCCTCGCCCAGCCGGCGCAGGTCCATGTCTGCCGCCGCGGTAACCAGTTCCGCCGAGTGGCGTTCGCGTCCGCGATAGTTCAGCAGGCGGCGCAGCGAGCTGTCGAACTGGCGCAACTCGCCGGCGGAATGAACCATGGAGTGGCTGGTAATGATGCGCTCTAC
>JBGTGB010000397.1:0-5783 GCA_041746975.1 Haliea sp.
AGCGCCCGCTGCGCGGCCGGGTCCATGGCGAGGGCCCGGTTGACCGCGGCTTCCAGCGCCGCCAATACCGCCGTGCTCAGCGTTGGGTCGAGGCCGGAGGCCATGTCAGGCCTTGAAGCCCCGGTGCAGGGCGACGATGCCCCCGGTCAGGTTGTGGTATTCGCAATTGACGAAACCGGCGTCCTCCATCATTCCCAGCAGGGCCTCCTGGTCGGGATGCATGCGGATGGATTCCGCCAGGTACTGGTAACTGTCGCTATCGCCTGCCACCAGCTTGCCCATCAGGGGCAGGACGCGGAAGGAGTAGCCGTCATAGGCTTTGCCCAGCAACTCGTTTTTGGGTTTCGAAAATTCCAGCACCAGCAGGCGTCCGCCAGGTTTCAGCACCCGCAGCATGGAGCGCAGGGCCAGGTCCTTGTCGGTGACGTTGCGCAGGCCGAAGGCGATGCTGACACAGTCGAAGCTGTCGTCGGGAAAGGGCAGGTACTGGGCATCCGCCTGCACGTATTCCAAATTGCCCTGGTAGCCGTGATCAATCAGCTTGTCCCGTCCCACCTGCAGCATCGACTCGTTGATGTCCGCCAGCACCACCCGGCCCTCGGGACCGACGATGTCGGCAAACTTCGCCGCCAGATCACCGGTGCCGCCGGCGATATCGAGCACCGACTGGCCCGCGCGCACGGCGCTAAGCTCGATAGTGAAACGCTTCCAGATCCGGTGCACGCCACCGGACATAAGGTCGTTCATCAGATCGTAGCGGGCGGCGACGGAATGGAAGACGTTGGCAACCAGCCCCGCTTTGGCCTCCTCGTCGACTTCCTGATAGCCGAAATGGGTGGTGCGTTTCTTGCTCATGCGGCCTCCGCCGGGGAACAGCTGACCGCGTATTGTAGCGCGTTGTCGGTGCCCGGTCAGGGCTGGAAGTGGATCACCTGTACCTGGGGATCGCGGCTGGCGCCCTCGGCGGCCATGCGCTCCAGATATTGCAGCCACAGGGTCTCCTGCTGCGAGCAGAGCTGGTGCAGGTAATCCCAGGAGTAGAGGCCGGTATCGTGGCCGTCATCGAACACCAGCTGCAGGGCGTAGTGGCCCACCGGCCGAATCTCGGTGATATTCACCCCGATCTTGCCGGTCTGCAGGACCTCCTGGCCCGGGCCGTGGCCCTTTACCTCTGCGGAGGGGGAATGGACCCGCAGGAATTCACAGCTGAGGCGATAGCGCTCATCCCCCGGATAGAGGAGTTCCAGCTCTCGCGACTTGCGGTGCAGGTGGATGTCCAGGGGGCGTTGGCTGCTGGCGGGCATGGCGGGTCCGTCTTTGTCAGAGGATAAAGCGGGACAGGTCTTCGTCTTCGCTCAGGGCCTGCAGTTGCGCATTGACGTAGTCGGCGTCGATTTTCAGCACGCCCTGTTGCAGGCTGGAGTCGGCCGCGGCGAAGGAGACTTCCTCAAGCAGGCGTTCCATGATGGTGTGCAGGCGCCGGGCGCCGATGTTCTCGGTTTTCTCGTTAACCTGCCAGGCGGTTTCGGCAATGCGTCGCAGCCCGTCCGGGGTGAATTCTATCTGCAGACCCTCGGTGGCCAAGAGGGCCTGGTACTGCTCTGTGAGAGAAGCGTCCGGTTCAGTGAGAATGCGTTCGAAGTCGTCGGCGTTCAGCGAGTCCAGCTCCACCCGTATTGGCAGCCGCCCCTGCAGTTCCGGAATCAGGTCCGAGGGTTTGGCCAGATGGAAGGCGCCGGAGGCGATAAACAGGATATGGTCGGTCTTGATCGCCCCGTGCTTGGTGGTCACGGTGGAGCCTTCAATCAGCGGCAGCAGGTCTCGTTGCACCCCTTCCCGGGAGACGTCGGCGCCGCCGGTCTCGCCGCGCTTGGCCACCTTGTCCAGCTCGTCGATGAACACGATGCCGTTCTGTTCCGCCTCGTGGATAGCCTTTTGCTTGAGCTCGTCCTCGTTGACCAGTTTCGCGGCCTCTTCGTCGCGCAGGGCCTTGAACGCGGCCTTGACCGGCATCCGGCGGGTCTTGCGCTGCTGCCGCGACATGCTGGAGAACATGCTCTGCAGCTGGTTGGTCATCTCCTCCATGCCGGGCGGCGCCATGATTTCCACGCCGCTGCCGCTGGCGGCCAGATCCACCTCCACTTCCTTGGCATCGAGCTCTCCCTCGCGCAGTTTCTTGCGCAGCAGCTGGCGGGTGCCGGCGCCTGCGCCGCTATTGTCGCTGTCCCGCGCCGGGGGCAGCAGGATATCCAGTAGCCGCTCTTCTGCTGCTTCCTCGGCGCGGAAGCGCACCCGCTCCATCTCCTGCTCCCGGTAGAGCTTCACCGCCACATCCGCCAGGTCGCGGACGATGGATTCCACGTCCCTGCCGACATAGCCTACCTCGGTAAACTTGGTGGCCTCGACCTTGACGAAGGGGGCGTTGGCGAGCTTCGCCAGACGGCGGGCGATCTCGGTCTTGCCGACGCCGGTGGGACCGATCATGAGGATGTTCTTGGGGGTGATTTCCGCCCGCAGTGCCTCGGGCAACTGCATACGGCGCCAGCGATTGCGCAGGGCGATGGCCACTGCGCGCTTGGCGTCCTGCTGGCCGATAATATGCTTGTCCAGCTCGTGGACAATCTCGCGTGGAGTCATATTGGACATTATGTGGGTGCCTGGTAGTCGAGCTGCTCGATGGTCTGGTTGTGATTGGTGTAGATACAGATGTCGCCGGCGATATTCAGACCCTTCTGCACGATGCTGCGGGCGTCCAGGTCGGTGTTGTCCAGCAGCGCGCGGGCGGCGGCCTGGGCGAAGGGCCCACCGGAGCCGATGGCGATCAGGTTATCCTCCGGCTCAATAACGTCGCCATTGCCGGTAATCACCAGGGAGGTTTCCTTGTCCGCCACTGCCAGCAGGGCCTCCAGCCGCCGCAGGGAGCGCTCGGTGCGCCAGGCCTTGGCCAGTTCCACTGCGGAGCGCACCAGGTTGCCCTGGTGCTTGTCGAGCTTGGCCTCGAACAGCTCAAACAGGGTGAACGCGTCCGCGGTGCCGCCGGCAAAGCCCGCGATCACCTGGTTTTTGTGCAGGCGGCGCACCTTGCGGGCGTTGCCCTTCATCACCGTGTTGCCCAGAGAAACCTGGCCGTCGCCGCCGATCACGACGCTGTTGCCGCGGCGCACGGAAAGAATGGTCGTACCTCGATACTGTTCCACAATTCGTCTCCTGTTCCGGGGGATATGGGGGGGTGGTGGCAGGAATTCAAGCGCGCTAGCGGGGGCAGCTCCTCAGGACGGGGCAGCCAGGCTCAGGGGTGCCCCTAGCCGGGCGCCCGGCTAGGGACTGTCCCGCTTCATCAGCAGGGTGTCGATATTCTGCGCAGTAGTCAGTCCGCGCGCCCGGCTCATCTCGGCGTGGGTCGGGAATGGCCCCAGGAAGACCCGGAAAAAGCGACCGTGTTCGCCGCTGGCTTCCTCCACACTGGGATCCAGCCCCAGCAACAGCAACTCCGCCCGGCGCCGGTCCGCGTCCTCGCGCTGGCGGAACGAGCCGGCCTGGAGCAGGAAGGTCTCGCCCTGAGTTTCGGCTTCGGTGCGCGGTGCTGCTACCTGGGCAGGCTCGACCTCGACATCAATGCGCTGCTCCGGGAGCATGGTATAGAAGTCGAACCGCGGCTTCGGCGGTATCTTCTCGACGGCCGCAGCCTCGGTGGCGGCTCCGGCGCCGGTGTCGGTGCCGGCGGGCAGGGTGCCCAGATAGAGAAGCAGGCTAAGAAACACCCCGGTGCCGACTCCGGCACCGTACCAGCGCCAGGGGCTCGCGAGCCCCTGGGCCGGATCGGCCTGGGGCTTCTTGCGTGCACCGCTACGGTTGCTCTTGGCATATTCCCGGGCCACGGCTACATGGTCTCCGGCGCGCTGACGCCCAGCAACTGCAGGCCATTGGCAATCACCTGCCGCACCGCTTCGCCCAGCGCCAGGCGGGCATCGCGCAGGCCCTGCTCTGCCACCAGAACCTTGTGGGCGTTGTACCAGGAGTGGAACTCACCGGAGAGTTCCCGCAGGTAGTTGGCGATGGTGTGGGGCTCGCTGGCCAGGGCGGCGCCCGCGACCACCTCCGGGTACTGGTCCAGGCGCTTGAGCAGCGCCCTCTCGTGATCCTCCTGCAACTGCTCCAGGGCCGCCAGGCCGCGTGCCGGCGCCCAGTCCCAGCCGTGCTCGGCCAGTTTGCGCTGCATCGAGCAGGCCCGGGCATGGGCGTATTGAATGTAATAGACCGGGTTGTCGTTGCTCTGGGACATGGCCAGGTCGATGTCGAAGGTCAGCTGGGAGCTGGGCGCCCGCGCCACCAGGAAATAGCGGGTAGCGTCGCAGCCCACCTCATCGATCAGGTCGCGCAGGGTGACATAGCTGCCCGCGCGCTTGGACAGCTTGACCTCGGTGCCGTCGCGCATGACCGTGACCATCTGGTGCAGGACATAGTCCGGCCAGCCCTCGGGGATGCCCGATTCCAACGCCTGCAGCCCCGCTCGGACCCGGGTCACGGTGCTGTGATGGTCGGCGCCCTGCTCGTTGATCACCTGCTCGAAGCCGCGCTGCCACTTGTTGAAGTGGTAGGCCACGTCGGGCAGGAAGTAGGTATAACCGCCCTCGCGCTTGCGCATCACCCGGTCCTTGTCATCGCCGAAGGCGGTGGTGCGCAGCCAGAGGGCGCCGTCCTCTTCATAGGTGTGGCCCTGGGCGATCAGCCTGGCTACCGTGGCCTCGACCTCGCCGGACTCATACAGGGAGGATTCCAGGAAGTAGTGGTCGAAATGCACCGCAAAGGCCTTCAGATCGAGATCCTGCTCCCGCCTCAGGTAGGCCACCGCAAACTCGCGGATGGCGTCGAGGTCCTCGGGATCGCCGCGGCCCGCCACATGCCTGTCTTGCGCGTCGATCTGCTCCCCGGCGAGGTAGGCGCTGGTAACCTCGCGGATATAGTCGCCGCGGTAACCGTCCTCGGGCCAGCCGGAATCCTCGGGCCCCAGCCCCTGGCAGCGGGCCTGCACCGAAAGCGCCAGATTGCTGATCTGGGCGCCGGCGTCGTTGTAGTAGAACTCACTGGCGACGGACCAGCCGGTGGCGGCCAGCAGCCTACAGATGCTGTCGCCGACCGCCGCGCCGCGGCCGTGGCCCACGTGTAGGGGGCCGGTGGGGTTGGCGGAGACAAATTCCACCTGCACCCGGCGGCCTGCGCCTGCGTTGGAGCAGCCGTAGCGGCTGCCCTGCTCCAGCACTCGCTGCACCACAGCCTGGCTGCTGCTGCTGGAGAGGAAAAAGTTGATGAAGCCGGGGCCGGCGATCTCGGTCTTGCTGATGAACGGAGTGGCGGGTAGTTCCGCGCAGATCAGGGCGGCCAGGTCGCGGGGTTTCTTGCCGGCGCTTTTCGCCAGGGTCAGGGCAACATTGCTGGCGAGATCGCCGTGGCTGGGATCCCGGGTGCGATCGATAGTGATCTCCGGCCGGGTGTCGGCGGGCAATTCACCCGCGGCGACCAGCGCATCCAGCGCCTGTTGGATCAGCTGTGACAGTTGTTCCTTCATTTCAGGGGAGAGCACCTGCTTGGTGTGGGGTCAAGGGCTGCAGTCGGCAGTCTGGCAGGCGCGCATTATCGCCGTAAACACCTACCCATGGCCAGACCGCAGCGGGCATCAACCCAGATCCAACGGGTCGACATCGATGGACCAGTTCAGGCCATTGCGCGCCGGCAGCTGCGTCGCCGCCGCCACCAGCAGCCTCGCGGCCTGCTGCGCCTGGCGC
>JBGTGB010000398.1:0-3249 GCA_041746975.1 Haliea sp.
CGAAATCGACGAAGTTGCGGTTCACGTCGACATTCCCTTCCGCGACGCGACGATCATAGGCGAATCCGTAGGGATTCAGGGCATGGACAAGGACTATCCGAATATCTGAGAGGGGCGCTCCTCGGTAGAACTCGTGGTGCATCATGTCCAACTGACAGGCCGAGCCTGCGTATCCCTCTACGCCATGGGTTCCGGAGGAAATAAGAAAAACAAGCTTGCTCTCTGGATTACCAAAACTAGCGACATCCGTCCAAAGCCCAATCTCCATCGGGTCAGGAGCGTCAAAATTCCGGTAGTGGGTAAGGTTTCCACCGCACAATTTCGCTATGGCGAGGAATTTCTCACGAGCTTCCGAGTAGGTTCGAGAAAAGAAGGGGACCGGGCTTTCCGTCGCTTGCGTGCTAGCCATTGCGAGAGTCGCGGTCACTAGAGATCCTTCTCAATGAGAAAAAGTGTAAACTCTCCGAATGGCGTCCGCTTGACTGTGGTGTAGCCCATCTTGTGATAGAGCGAGTCTTCTTCCGCTGTGGATGAATAGATACGAGCCACCCCTGATGCACGAGCGAAGGCTTCGAGCGCTGTCGTCAACTGTGTCGCAACTCCCCTGCCCCGGGCCCAATCTGCGACCCACATATTGCTGAGCCAGGGTGAACCTTCACCGTAGACCTCCGGGTGCCTGATCCCCCCCAACGTGGTTTGCCTCAAGCTTACGCATCCGGCGTAGGCTTCCTCCTGATGGGCAACGAAAGTCACCGGCAGGGAATCCCCGGGGAACTCAGCCTGGAAGATTTCGGCCATTTCGCTACGGGTGAAGCCAGTCACCTCGCCCCAGCTTTCATGATTCTGAGTGATAACTGACTCCAGATACCGCGGCACGTCACAGAGGTGACTGATCTGGATTGGATTGCTCTGCACAGCATGTTCTCCTATTCTTGTGCCTGGACTAGGGGCACTCGTTTCCAAATATTATGGTGGAGCAGACGCTGAAGAACCCCCCCCATCCATGGCAGGCTGAAATATGGACGTCCGGCACTTGCCTGAAGGCCTCACCGCGCAATTGACGCAGGCTCTCCTGCATAGCGAGCATGCCATAGGAACCGGTATGGGCGTAGGACAGGCCACCGCCGTTGGTATTGACCGGAAGCCGCCCTCCCGGGTGGGTATTTCCCTCGGAGATAAAAGGTCCTGCTTCACCGTAATTCAGGAAGCCCATACCTTCGAGACCATAAATAGGATTGTGGGCGAAAGCGTCATAGATCATCAGGTGGTCTACCTCCTCGCGGGCAATTCCCGCTTCGGTAAAGGCAAGATCGGCGGATACGCGTACAAATTCAGGACGCAGCGGATCTCGCACCGATGCGATACCACAGACATGACTTTCAACTGCCTCTCCTGTACCCAGAACGTATACCGGACGGGTCGGAAAATCCTTGGCGCGCTCGGCTAGGGTAAGGACCATCGCCCCACCACCGTCAGAGACGAGGCAACACATCGGCTTGCGGAAAGGATAAGCCACCATGGGAGACGACAGGACTTCATCAACACTGATTCCTTCCTGTCGACCGGCGCGTGGGTTGCCCAGCGCCCATTCCCTCTGTGCCACAACAACATTGGCGAGGTCTTCTTCGGTAAGACCAAACTCCTTCATGTACCGGACCACCGGCAGGGTGAACATTCCCACAGCACCAATGCCGGTCCAGCCATAGGGATTGTCAAACTGCGCCGCCAAAGAGTCTGCTTCGGCGTGGTGATAGAATGGGCCAGCTACGCGCGACCGCCCGCTTTCGCCATGAACCACCAGCACTGTCTTGCACAGTCCACTTTGCAGGGCAGCAACGGCATGGCGCACCATCAGCATCCAGGAACAACCGCCGACACTGGTGCCGTCAATCCACGTGGGGTACAAACCTAGATAATGCGCCAGGTCTGCAGGATTGAGATAGCCACATGCAAGGCCGTCAATATCAGAGGGTTTAAGTCCACAATCCGCAACGGCCGCGATTGCGGCGTCTGCATTCAGCTGAAGGTTGGACACACCGGGCATCACACCCAGTTCCCTGGTTTCCGCTGCGCCCACGACGGCAACCTGTCTGGACCTCATGAAGAGGGCCCCAGCACTGAAGCCGGCGCAGGCCGAAACAATGGCAGGCTGAAGCCATCACTGTTCTCCCGAAAAACCATTTCCAGCGGCATATCAATCACCAGGCAATCCGGCGTCTGTTCGCATTCAATGATATTGGAAACAATCCGCGGACCTTCGCTCAGAGCAACAAGCGCGATAGAAAAAGGCGCCTCGAAACCTGCACCTGCCGACCGATGACTGATTACATAACTGTACAGCGTCGCCGTCCCAATGGCCGGGAATACCTCGATACCAGGCGACCAGCAGGCAGGACAGAACGGGCGCGGAGGGAAGTAGATCTCCGCGCAGCTCTGGCACTTCTGGAGCAGGAAGACGCCGCACCGTGTTCCCTGCCAAAAATGAGCGGTTTCTGGCGTGGGGACTATGGTGTTGATCATGGGCTCACAACGGGACCCACCCGCTCGCGAAGCTCCTGCTTGACGACCTTACCGAGGGCATTTCGAGGCAGCTCAGTAGTGAAAAACACGACTGACAGGCGCTGGTACTTCGCGAGCCTTTCGTTCGCCCAGTCGAGAAGCCCTTCGCTGGAGATCACTCCTGGCGCAGTGGGTACCACAAATGCGACGGGCGTTTCCCCCCAGTACCTAGAGGGTGCCGCGACGACCGCGCACTCCTTGACTGCGGAATGCACCAGCAACACCTCTTCAACATCCGAAGCATATATATTCAGGCCGCCCGATATAATCACATCCTTCTTTCGGTCGACAATGGTAAGAAACCCATCTGTATCAAGCCGTCCGATATCTCCAGACCGAAAAAACACATGCCCCTCGGGAGACCGCCACTCCAGATCTGCACTAGCCTCCGTCCGATTGTGATAGCCAAGCATCATGGAGCCGGATCTACCGACGATTTCACCAGTCCCACCCTCCGCCTCTTGCCTGCCGTCACTATCAATAACTCGAACTTCAGAGCCGGGTACCGCTTGTCCAACAGTCGTCAGTTTGTCGGCGTTATCCCGTATGAACAGGGCGGTCGCAGGTGCGCCTTCGGTCATCCCATAAGCTTCAAGGAGAGTGCCCGGCCATGCATCCATTAACCTTTTTTTCTCGACATCACGAAATAGAGATCCCGCGACATAGAGTAAACGGGATGACGCAACATCC
>JBGTGB010000399.1:0-47118 GCA_041746975.1 Haliea sp.
GATAACACCCAAATCTCGGCTCAGACACAGTTCGAAACCATATATTCATAAATGAATCGATGAGTCACTTGTTGTGTCTGAATAGTCGTACAACTATCCCAACAAGTGCCCACACATCTGTCTTCGTTTCTTTGTTAAATAACCCAGGGCCGCCGGGGCCGTGGTTGCCATTAGAGACTGTAGCCTCCAACGGGGACGCGTATTATACCGACGAGTTGTTGCATGGCAACAGCTTTTTGCAATTACTTGCAGGCAGCCATAGCCAGCAACTCACTTCAGCTTCTCTACCCAAACACTTGAAAGTAAAGGGGATAAAGACCGACTTCGCGGGGCTTTGCGCCGCTGCCACTGCGAAGGGACGCGAACTATACGCAGAGGATCATGCCGGCGCAACGGTCTTGGTAGAAAAATCGTTCAGATCGCCCGAGTTTGCCAACTATGACCATACGGGCCCAAGCATCACGCCAGTTCGAACAAGTGATACTTCTTCTTTCCCAGTCGTGCCAGAAAGAAGCGATCATGCAGGGCTAGACTTCGATCCAGACATAGCGCGGGCCGCTCATTGTCTTCCCAGCCCAGGGCGCGACCGTTGAAAAATACCGCCTGCCGACCCAGGGCATCCTTTACCTGCTTTCCAGAAGGTGCCATGCCCGCTTCAGCAAGCAGTTGGGTGAGAGTGGCGGGCAGCGATCCGGGCGTCAAGGCACTGGCTGGCAGGCCATCCTGACGCAGCTGCTCAAAGTCGTTTTCCGATAGCTTAGTCAGATCGCCACTGAACAGGGCGTCCGTAATCCGCTGCGCCGCGTCGAGACCTGCGTCGCCGTGTACCAGCAGGGTAACCTCGCGCGCCAGCACTGCCTGGGCCTCCGGACGTCCTTGCCGCTCCTCGTCCGCACGCTGCAGCGCGTCGACAGTAGCGACCGGCAGGAAGGTAAAGTATTTCAGGAACCGGTAGACATCCACGTCGGCGGTATTCAGCCAGAACTGGAAAAAGGCATAGGGAGAAGTACGCGCCGGATCCAGCCAGACAGTACCGGTTTCGGTCTTGCCAAACTTGGTGCCATCTGCCTTGGTGATAAGCGGCATGGTCAGCCCGAAAACCTGCTTGCCATACATGCGCCGGGCCAGGTCGATACCGCCGGTGATGTTCCCCCACTGGTCAGAGCCTCCCAGCTGCAGGCCACAATCGTAGCGGCGACTGAGCTCTGCGAAGTCGAAAGACTGCAGAATCATGTAAGTAAACTCGGTAAAACTGATGCCGCTGCCCTCACGCTCTATACGCTGCCTGACCGATTCCTTCTGAACCATCGCATTGACCGAGAAATGCTTGCCAACATCCCGCAGGAAGGTCAGGACATCCATCCCCTGGGTCCAGTCCAGATTGTTGACTACCTCGGCCGAGGCCGGGCCGGCGTCAAAGTCGATGAACTGCGACACCTGCTGGCGGATTTTCTCTACCCAGCCCGCAATCACCTCCGGGGTATTGAGCTGACGTTCCTGGGCCTTGAAGGAAGGGTCACCAATCAATCCGGTGGCGCCACCCACCAGGGCCAGTGGACGGTGGCCCGCCAACTGGAAGCGGCGCAGCATCAGCAGAGGCACCAAGGATCCGATATGCAGGCTGTCGGCAGTAGGGTCGAAGCCGCAATAGAGTGTGCGCGACCCGCCATCCAGCCAGGCAGGCAGTTGGTCTTCTCCCGCGACCTGGAATATCAGGCCTCGAGTTTGGAGGTCGGCTAGCAGGGCACTACTCATCGGGTAACTCCCGGATCTGGTGGCCAAGAAGGCCTTTTGGAGGGCGCAAACCATACAATAAGGTTCGAAAAAAGCAAATCTAATGTTCCCTCAGGGCCTGTCAGAGTGCCAAGATCTTTTATATACTCAAAGGCCTACATAGCACAGCTAACAATGATTATGCGCAAATTGGGAAATCATCGGGGAGCGACAGCCAAGACCGAAGACAGGGGGAGGCTGCATCAGAAACACCTGCTGGCGGTCGGATTGCTGTCTGTGTTGGTTGCCGCAGCCACCATCCTCACCCCCTCCGGCGAGGTCAACGCCAAGCGGGAATACAGGCCAGACCTTGGTTTCGAGCTGGACAGCGACATCCTCCAGCCCATTGAGGTAGACCCCCGGCCAGCCGCGGTGCTCAGCGAAGCGCTGGCGGCAATGTCGCAGACCCTGGCCCGGTCGGCCTGGGATGAGCAGACCGTTCGTCGCGGCGACAACCTCTCGCTGATCTTCAAGCGCGCAGGCTTCAACACTACCGACGTCTACCGGGTCGTCAACGAGGCACCGGAGGGCAAGGCCCTGTCCCGTATCTACCCCGGCCAGACCATCTCCTTTGAAACAGCGGATGACGGCAGTCTGCAGGCTGTGCGGCATACGATCTCGCCGCTGGAATCCGTCACCTACCGGCGCACGGATGCGGGCTTCACCACCGAACGGGAATTCCGTCAGACCGAACTGCATGAATCCTGGGTCAGCGCTGAGATAACCTCCTCCCTGTTCATGGCGGGCACGGACGCCGGGCTCTCAACCCCCCTGATCATGGACCTGGCCAATATTTTCGGCGGCGTCATCGACTTCGTGCAGGACCCACGCAAGGGCGACACCTTCCACGTTATCTACGAGGAACTGTACCTTGATGGAGAAAAGTACCGCGATGGCACCATCCTCGCAGCTTCCTTTACCAACCGTGGCAAGACCTTCAACGCCTTCCGCTACGAAGACAAGGAAGGTGACGTGGTCTACTACAACGAGCAGGGCGAGAGCATGCGCAAGGCATTCTTGCTGGCGCCAGTTGATTTCACCCGGATCAGTTCCAACTACAATCCGCGCCGCCTGCATCCGATCTACAAAACCACCCGTCCACACCGGGGCACGGACTATGCCGCCCCCACCGGTACCCCGGTCTATGCCGCCGGCGATGGCCGCGTCATCAAGGCAGGCTTCACCCGGGCCAACGGCAACTATCTGTTTGTGCAGCACGGTGACCGCTATGTTACCCGCTACCTGCACCTTCATCAGCGCAAGGCCAAGGAGGGACAGCGCGTAGCCCAGGGCCAGGTAATTGGGACCGTAGGCTCCACTGGCGCGGCAACCGGCCCCCACCTGCATTATGAGTTCCTCATCGACGGTCAGCATCGCGACCCGCGCAAGGTCCACCAGGAACTGCCCAAGGCGAAGATGCTCGCGGCGGCGGAGATTCCAGCCTTCAAGGCCGCCATCGCCAACACCTCACGGCAGCTGGCGGGGCTGCAGTCGGATACCAGGCTCGCACTGAGCAGCAGCGATACCGGAGAATCCGCACCGGCGCCCTGAAGTGGCAGCCAGCGAGCTCTACCTAGGCCTCATGTCTGGCACCAGCATCGATGCCATCGATGCTGCCCTGGTAAACTGCACCGATCAGGGCTGCAAACTCCTGGCGACTTTGGAACACCCCATCACCCCTGCACAACGCCGCGACATCGCTGCGATCAGCCAGCCGGGGGATGACGAAATTGAGCGTCTTGGCCGACTCGACCGCCAACTCGGAACCCTGTTTGCCGACGCAGTTATAGCCTTACTCGCGAGTGCCGGCTATGCCAGGCACGAGATAGCAGCGGTTGGCAGCCACGGCCAGACCATCCGCCACCGCCCGCCATCGGCCGGCAATGCGACTCCCTTTACCCTGCAGATTGGCGACCCGAACACCATAGCCGAGTTGACCGGCATCACCACCGTGGCTGACTTTCGCCGCCGCGACATCGCCGCCGGTGGTGAGGGCGCGCCCCTGGCGCCGGGGTTTCATGCAGCCGCGTTTTCCCGCGAGGGTAGCAGCCGCGCCATCGTCAACATCGGTGGCATCGCCAATATAACCCTGTTGTCGGGAGCGCATTTGGTCAGCGGTTTTGACACCGGTCCGGGCAATACGCTGTTGGATCACTGGACCCAGAGACACAGGGGTCTGGCCTACGACCGGGATGGACAGTGGGCGGCAGAGGGCCAGGTACATCTCGCCCTGCAGGAGCAACTGGACAAGCACACCTACCTGACTCGCCGCGGCCCCCGCAGCACCGGGAAGGAAGCCTTTAACCTGGCGTGGCTGGACAGCTGCCTGTACACGCTGCCCGCGCTGGAGTCCCGGGATGTGCAGGCCACCCTGGCTGAATTCACTGCCAGGAGCATCGCCGATGCGATCATCGGTTCGGACACGGGGGTCGATGAGATTTATGTCTGCGGCGGTGGTGCCCGCAACACGGACCTGATGCGGCGCCTGTACCGGTTGCTGGCGCCGCGGCAACTGGACACCACCGCAGCGCTGGGAATTGACCCCGAATGGGTTGAGGCCGCCGCCTTTGCGTGGCTGGCATGGCGCACCATGAGCAGCCTCGAAGGCAGTGCCGCCGCCGTGACCGGCGCAACAGGTGCCAGAGTGCTGGGGGGTATCTATCCCGCCGGCCGGGCCTGAATGGAGGTTCTCAGATCGAGAACGAGGCGCCGCAGCCGCAGGTGGTTGCGGCATTGGGGTTGTTGATGATGAAGCGTGACCCTTCCAAACCCTCGCTGTAGTCAACTTCAGAGCCCACCAGATACTGGAAGCTCATGGGATCCACCAGCACCGCAATGCCCTCCCGCTCGATGACCGTGTCATCCTCCGCCGAGGTATCCTCGAAGGAGAAACCATACTGGAAGCCGGAACAGCCGCCCCCGGTGATGTAGACGCGCAGCTTCAGGCCAGGGTTCTCTTCCTCCTCGACCAGCTCGCGCACCTTGTTCACCGCCCGGGCAGTGAGATTGATGCCGCCGGGATTGAATGACTCAGCTACGGACATGATGCTTCTCCGGGGCCACACTGTCCCCTGCCTTGACTGCATTGGGCTGGCATTATGGTAAACCCGAGTATTTTAGTCAACTTTAGCAGGGGACGGGGTAGCGGATGGCGCTCGGGTCGAGGCACGAGCACCATTGGCGACCCGCAGCTGGGGTTCAGCAATTCGCCCCGGCTCAGAGACCAGCTCGGGCTCCGACCAGTGCAGCATCCGGCCATTGATCTCGGCCCCCGCTGCCATTTCCACGATGCTGTAGTACACGTCCCCGCTTATCCTGGCACAGGGCGCGAGTTCCAGGTGCCGGGCCGCATAGACAATGCCCTCGACAGTACCGTTGATCATTACTATGGGCGCCCTGATCTCGCCTTCCACGTGCCCGGCCTGGACCACGCGCACCATGGATTCCTTGCCCGCCTCGGCGATCACACTGCCTTTGACCTGGCCCTCGATCTCCAGGTTGCCGCTGAAATGCAGGTCGCCGTTGATCGTGGTGTCACGCGACACCAGTGTAGTGCCACCGGCGACCGTTGCGCGGCCGCGCTTACTTCCCAACATGGGTAAATTTCTCCTGTACCTGCCAAGGGTATTGCTCACGCGCCTCTGCCTTGTTCGGCGAGGACAGGGTTGCCACAACGCTGACCGCCTGGGGCTCAAAGCCCTCGGGCAGGACCAGGACGCCCTCGATTGACTGAAAATAACGAAACCTCAGGGGCAGAATAGTGCTCTCGAGGTCCGCACTCAACTCCGCGAGGGGATAGCTGCGGGGCTCACCCGCCTGCTGTCCACTCACTTCGGCGTAAAGCTCGCCCTGCAGAGGCGTGTGTTTGCGCGCCTCCTGCTGCGCGACGATGCGAAAACCGTAGCGGCCGGGCTCTTCCCGGGCCACCAATTCTATCTTACGCAAGCTGAACCCCTGGGCGATCTCTCCGGGTGCCATCAGGCTGCGGTAGAACCGGATACCCTCTTCCAAACCGGCAATCTGTTCCCTCTGCCCCGCCAGTTCCTGCCGCACCAGTTCCAGCGCGGTGCGATCCACTTCGTGCCGGGCAACCAACACCCCCAGCTGGCGACTCAGCTCCGCCTGCTCTGCCTGCGCAGCCTGCAGCGCCTCTCCCTGCGCCCGATAACGCAGGGGGTCAATACCCACCCCGCTGAATGCGGCCTGCCGCCCGAGCACAAACCCCGCTCCCAGCACCAGCGCCGCGGCCAGGGTCAGGGCCAGAACTACTATTTGCTGGTGACGGACGTGATAGCGCCGAACCACCGTGCGGTAGCGATCGCTGCTCACAGGCACCTCAGGGCAGCAGCCCCACCAATCCCAGACCTGTGGTTTCTGGCAGGCCAAACATGATGTTCATATTTTGCACGGCTTGACCCGAGGCGCCTTTCACCAGATTGTCGATGGTGGACATGACCACCACCGTGTCCCGGTCCTGGGGCACCATGATGGACAGCTGGCAGCGGTTGGCCCCTGTGACCGTGCGGGTCTGTGGGAACATGCCCTGGGGCAACACATCCACAAAGGGTTCGTCGGCATAATAATCATCATACAGCGACTGCAGGTCCCCTGCCGGGCCCTGTAGCCGCGCGAACAGGGTCGCGTGAATGCCCCGCACGATCGGCAGCAGGTGGGGCACGAAGGTCACCGCCACCGGCGACCCGGACACATCCGCCAGACCCTGCTCTATCTCCGGCAGGTGCCGGTGGCCAGCCACCCCATAGGCTTTGAAACTGCCCGCCACCTCACTGAGGAGATTATCGATCTTCGCCTGGCGCCCGGCGCCGCTGGCGCCGCTGGCCGCACTGGCAATCAGCGTGGCGGGATCGACCAGACCCCTGGCCAGCAGCGGTAGCCAGCCGAGCTGGATGGCGGTCGGGTAGCAGCCTGGGCAGGCAATCAGGCTCGCCCCCCGAATCCGGTCGCGATTGACTTCCGGCAGGCCGTAGACGGCCTCCGAAAGCAGCTCCGGGCTGGTATGCGGCTCCCCATACCACTGCGACCACAGGCCCGCATCGCGAATGCGATAATCCGCGGAGAGGTCGATCACCCGGGTGCCTGCGGCCAGCAGCTCCGGCACCAGCTGCATGGCAACGTTGTGCGGCGTGGCGAAAAATACCACGTCGCAGGCTGCCAGCAGAGCGACATCGGGTTCGGCAAAAGCGAGATCAAAGTGGCCCCGCAGGTTGGGAAACAGGTCATCCACCCGGCGCCCCGCTTCGGCGCGGGAGGTAATGGCCGCGACTTCCACCTCCCGGTGCTGCGCCAGCAGACGCAACAGTTCCACCCCGGTGTACCCGGTGCCCCCGACAATTCCTGCCCTGATCATGCTCACTCCGTGCCGATTACCAGTCCGCCTAGTATAAAAGCAAACTCACCGCGTATAACTGTTAATATTCGGGTTCAGACATTAGCGCACAAGACGCCGGATCGCTCCCATGCTGTGGCTCAAGGCCTTTCACCTCATCTTCATGGTCTGCTGGTTTGCCGGCCTGTTCTATCTGCCGCGGATTCTGGTGTACTTTGCCGCCAGCGAGGACGCCGCGACCCGAGCCCAGCTCGCGGTCATGGCGCGCAAGCTGTACCGCTTCGTAACCCCGTTCATGCTGCTCACCATCGCCTTCGGTATCGCCCTGATCACCACCAACCCGGGGTACTACCTGACCGCGGCGTGGCTATGGGTGAAGCTCGCCGGGGTCGCCGCCCTGATAGGCTACCACATCCAGTGCGGCCGCTATGTGCGTGCCGTAAATGCTGACAACAACCGCCATGGCCATGTTTTCTACCGGTTTTTCAATGAGATACCGGTATTGTTCCTGTTTGCCATCGTCATCCTGGCGGTTGTCAGGCCCTTTTGACGAAGACGGGGCAACTCTGGCTATACTGGCCCGGTCACGGAAAACACTACAGCAGGAAAGGACCACATGAGCACATCCCAGCAGTTGTTCGAGCGCGCCCGCCAGCACATCCCCGGTGGCGTGAATTCTCCGGTACGCGCCTTCAAGGCGGTGGGCGGCACCCCGGTCTTTGTCGAGCGGGCGGATGGCGCATACTTTTATGATTGCGAGGGCAAGCGCTACATCGACTACGTGCTGTCCTGGGGCCCCATGCTCATGGGCCACAATCATCCCCACGTGCGCGAGGCGGTGATCCGCCAGAGCGAGAAAGGGCTGAGCTTCGGTGCCCCCACCGAGTTGGAGATCCAGCTGGCGGACCGGATCTGCGGGATCATGCCGGGCATGGACCTGGTGCGCATGGTGAACTCGGGCACCGAGGCCACCATGAGCGCAATCCGCCTGGCCCGGGGCTGCACCGGCCGCGACACCATCGTCAAGTTCGAGGGCTGCTACCACGGCCATTCCGATTCCCTGCTGGTGAAAGCCGGCTCCGGCGCCCTGACCCTCGGTGTCCCCAGCTCACCGGGCGTGCCCGCGGCGCTCGCTGACCACACCATGACCCTCACCTACAATGACAGCGAGGACCTGCGCCGCGCCTTCGCCGAGCATGGCGAGCAGATCGCCTGCGTCATCGTCGAACCGGTCGCCGGCAACATGAACTGCATCCCGCCGCAGCCAGGCTTTCTGGAAACCATGCGTGAACTGTGCAGCAAGCACGGGGCCGTGTTGATTCTGGACGAGGTGATGACCGGCTTCCGCTTTGGCCTGCAGGGGGCGCAGGGGTTCTATGGGATAGAGGCCGACCTGACCTGCCTGGGCAAGGTCATCGGTGGCGGCATGCCGGTCGGCGCCTTCGGCGGCAAGCGGGAGTTCATGGAGCAGATCGCGCCGCTGGGGCCGGTGTACCAGGCTGGCACCCTGTCCGGCAACCCTATCGCCATGGCCGCGGGCCTCGCCACCCTGGAAATCATTTCCGCGCCGGGCTTCTATGAGCCGGTCTTCGCCCGCACTGGCCAGCTATGCGAGGGCCTGGAACAGGCGGCCGCCGCGGCAGGAGTGCCGTTCACCACCAATCACGCCGGCACCATGTTTGGCGGCTTCTTCACTGACGCCAAAACCGTCACCAATTACAGCCAGGTCATGGCCTGCGACACCCCCGCGTTCAACCGCTTTTTCCACGCCATGCTGGACGCCGGCGTGTACCTGGCGCCCGCCTCCTACGAGGCCGGGTTCATGTCCGCAGCCCACAGCGACGCCGATATTACTGCAACCGTGGACGCCGCGCGCGCCGCATTCGCCAGCCTCTGACCGGAGACCACCACCATGTTCCACAGCCAGCGTGGCCCCTTCCCCCATACACGCATGCGCCGCCTGCGGGCACAGGAGTTCTCCCGACGCCTGGTCAGTGAGAATATCCTCACCCCCGCGGACTTCATTTTCCCCGTGTTCGTGCTGGAGGGCAGCAATCAGCGCGAGGCCATCACCTCCATGCCCGGCATCGAAAGGCTCAGCATCGATTTGCTGGTAGCACAGGCGAAAGAAGCACAGAGCCTGGGTGTGCCCGCCCTGGCCCTGTTTCCGGTGGTGCCGGCCGGGAAGAAAAGCCTGCGCGCCGAGGAGGCGTGGAACCCGGACGGCCTGGTGCAGAGCGCGGTCAAGTCGCTGAAAGACGCCTTGCCAGACCTCGGCGTCATCACCGACGTTGCCCTGGACCCCTACACCACCCACGGCCAGGACGGCATTATCGATGACAGCGGCTACGTTCTGAACGACATCACCAGCGAAGCCCTGGTGCAGCAGGCGCTGTCGCATGCCAATGCCGGGGCGGATGTGGTTGCCCCCTCGGACATGATGGACGGCCGTATCGGCGCCATCCGCACCGTGCTGGAAAAGCACGGCCACCACAACACCCTGATCATGGCCTATGCCGCCAAGTACGCCTCCAGCTACTACGGGCCATTTCGCGATGCGGTGGGATCCGCAGGCAATATCAAGGGCGGCAACAAGCACAGCTATCAGATGGACCCGGCCAACAGCGACGAAGCCCTGCACGAGTGCGCGCTGGACCTGGCCGAAGGCGCCGACATGATTATGGTGAAGCCGGGCATGCCCTACCTGGACATCGTCAGGCGGGTCAAGGAGGAGCTGAAAGCGCCCACCTTTGCCTACCAGGTCAGCGGTGAGTACGCCATGCACATGGCCGCTTTCGAACAGGGCTGGCTGGCCCGGGAACCGGTGATGCTGGAATCACTGCTGGCCTTCAAACGCGCCGGCTGCGACGGGATCCTGACCTATTTTGCGCTGCAGGCAGCGCGCGCTCTGCAGTAGGAGCGCCCCCGTGGCTGGCTGGCAGCAAATCCCGTTCACGCTCGCCATGGCCGCGCTGGCGCTGCTCGCGACATTGGCCCAGGGTGCCCCGGAAGAGGAGTGCAGCTGTCTCTGGCAGGGCAGTTTCTCCGAGGTCCAGGCAGAAACCGATCTGGTGGTTGCGGTCACCGTACTGGGTGGCAAGGGCAATTCGCTGGATGTGAGCGTGGACCGGATCCTGCGCGGCCGCGAGTTCCAGGAGGAGGTGCGGCTCTGGCTGAAGGCACGGGATTATTGCCGGCCTGAGGCGGAGGAGTTCCCGGTCGGTACGCGCTGGGTCATGGCCTTATATCGTATTGCAGAGGAGGTGCCCGGCGGCTTCAATCCCGACACACCCAACATAAGCTACGGGCGAATTGGCGACTACCGCCTGTCCAGCTGCGGCGGGTACTGGCTTGAGCTGCATGAAGACCGGGTCATCGGCAACCTGGTCAATGCGCCACGCTGGGAGCGAGCGCCGAAAATGACACCGGTGTTGCTGGATCTGCTGGCGGCCCATGTCCGCGGCGATGTGGACAGCGAGGCCCTGCTGGAGGCAAGTCGGGAAGATCCCGCCCTGCGTGAACTGATGCTGGACACCCGGGAGTTCCTGCGCCAGATACGCTGAGCAGCAGTCGTCTTAGCGCCGCCAGCTGCGGCGTCGCTCGTCGGTACCCTCAACCAGATCCATGAGTTCATCCAGCATGGCCAGCGACAGGCCCCAGATGCGATACCGGCCATAAAGATAGCAGGGCATTTTCAAGGTCAGGCGGTTGCGCTGCCAGCGCATGGTTTCGCGGTTGGCGTTGTTCAGCAGGAACTCCAGCGGTACCCAGACCACTTCCGCAACCTCGTGATTGATGCGGAAGCTGGCGGGGCGGTCCATGCGGAACACAAAGGGGCTGACCGCCATGCCGAAGGTGCCGCGATGGGGTCTGGCGTTGATGTCGGACAGGCGCCCGATGCAGTGGGCCTGGCGCTCCAGGTCCAGCCCCACCTCTTCGCGGGTCTCACGCAGGGTGACCGCGTAGCCGTGGGCGTCGCCAGGGTCCATGCGCCCACCCGGAAACGCCATGTGCCCCGACCAGGGATCGCCTTCCCTTTCGGCGCGTTTGATCATTAGAATGTGCAGCTCGCCTTCCCGCACCTGCAGAATCAATGCAACTGCCGAGCGCTTCATCAGCGGCCGCAGCCAGGGCCTGGCTGGCCGGTGAGTCGCCAGCCGGGTCTCCAGCATTTGCAGCAGGGATATAGGCACCGGGGCTTTCCTTTCAGGATGATCAGGGATTATAGGTTTTAACCATGACCAACGGCCAGACCATGCTCAGCCTGCAGGCTGTCAATCTCGTGTACCGCTCCAGGCCTGCGCTGCGGCAGCTGGACTGGGAACTGCAGGCCGGCCAGCACTGGGCCTGCGTGGGCCCCAACGGCTCCGGCAAGACCAGCCTGGCGCGGGTACTCAGTCACCAGGCCAGCCACTTCTCCGGGGATTACCAGAGTGCCCCTGCCCTGGAGGAGCAGGGCATCGCCTATGTCTGTTTCGAACAGGCCCAGGCGCTCTGCGCCCGGGATCGCAAGCTCGATGATTCGGAGTACCGGGCCGACGCCGCGGATCCCGGAACCCGGGTGCGCGACGCCATTCTCGGCGGACGCGAGCCGGATCAGCACTTCCAGGACTGGGTGGCCCGCCTGCGCCTGGGCCACATCCTGGACCGCGGGCTGCGCTTCATTTCCACCGGAGAAATGCGCAAGACGCTGCTGGTGCGGGCACTGCTAAGCGAGCCGGCGCTGCTGATTCTCGACAGTCCCCTGGATGGCCTGGACCGGGCCAGCCAGCAGGCCATGCAGGAGGCCATCGACGAATTGCTAGCGGGTGAGCGCAGCCTGCTGCTGCTGTGCCGCCAACTGGAGGATGTTCCCGCCGGCGTCAGTCACCTGCTGGTGCTGCATGAGGGACGGGTGCTGTGCAGTGGGGAGCGCGAGAGCGTGCTTTCCCGCGGCGATGTGCAGGCACTGATGCACCCGCCCCCGCCGCCACTGGGCACCCTGCCGCCGCCGGCCCCCCGCAGCTACAGTATTCCCGAGGGGCCTCTGCTGGAGCTGCGCGCTGTCAGCGTGGCCTATGGCGACCTCCAGGTCCTGCGCGGTCTCGACTGGCGCCTGGAGCGGGACCAGCACTGCTGTGTCTCGGGTCCCAACGGCTGCGGCAAGACCACCCTGCTGAGCCTGATTACCGGCGACAACCACAAGGCCTATGGCCAGGACATCACCCTGTTCGGGCGCAAGCGCGGCAGCGGCGAGAGCATCTGGGAGATCAAGCAGAAATATGGGCAGCTGGACACCCAGCTGCAGCTCAATTTCGCCCGCAATATGAAAGTAGTGGAGGTGGTGGTATCCGGGTTCTTTGACAGCGTCGGCCTGTTCGACGACTGGGGCGATGTCCAGCGTCGCAGCGCCGAGCAATGGTTGGCGGCGCTGGGGCTCGGCGCCTACATCCGCGACAGCTTCGACACCCTGTCCTTCGGTCTGCAGCGCATGGTGTTACTGGCCCGGGCGATGGTGAAATCGCCGCTCATTCTGCTGCTGGACGAACCCACCCTGGGCCTGGACGGCACCCACCGTCGGCTGCTGTTGAACGCGGTGGACCACATTGCCGCCAACAGTGATACCCAGATTATTTTCGTCAGCCACTCGGCCGGCGACAATCCGGCCTGCATCAACCAACAGCTGCGCTTTGAAGCGGACGGCGACGGCTTCCGGGTGGTCTGCGAGAATCGCTAACGCGCCAGCGCCCGCAGGGCCGCACATTCCCGCTCGTCGCGGCAATACAGGGTGCCGCGAGAAGCAGTATCGCGCGCCTTGTCCATTTGTCCCTGGGCGGCATAGACCCGCGCCAGTTGCAGGTAGATTTCGCCACTGTTGGGATCGATCCGCTGGGCTCGCTCCAGCAGGGCAAGAGCCTGTTCATAGTCGCCCTGCTCTGACGCAGCCTGCGCCTTGTCCAGCAGTCCGGCGGCGGCTGAAGTGACTCCGGGATCGGTCACAGGGGGCGCGGGTGCGGGCGGTGGGGGCGCCGCCGGTTCCCGGGTGTCGGGCGGGGTCTCCCCGGGAGCGGGCCGGGTTTCAATCGGCGCACGCTCGCTGCCCGGCATGGTGTAGATCGTGCAGCCTGTCAGTACCAGGGCGAGCCCCAAAACCAGGCTGCGCTTGAACATGGAATGTACCCGCATCAATTATCACCGCTGAATAAAGACTGGAACCAGTCGCGAATAGTGCCCGACTTCTCCCTGCCGGTGCAATTGCTGCTCTGGCGCGGTTCGGAGCCGATCACGAACGGCATCAGCCGGGCTCCAGGGCAACCCTCGCCGGTCAGGTAGCCGGTAGTACTGTCGATCCAGTGCGGCCGCATGTCTTCCGGCATGCGGTAGGCCAGCGAGCGCTGGCTGGCGTTGGCCATGAAGTGGGACCAGACCTTGAGCGCGCCGGTGCTACCGGTGAGACCCGTGCCGCCGTTGTCGTCGCGACCTATCCAGGTGACGGCCAACAGGTCACCGGAGAAGCCCGCAAACCAGGAATCGCGGCCGTCGTTGGTGGTGCCGGTCTTGCCCGCGGCCTGGAAGTTGTTGTCCAGGTAGGCATAGGCGCCACGACCGGTGCCTTCGCGCAGCACCTCGCGCAGGGCATAGTGCAACAGGTGTACCGCCTGCAGGCTCACCGTGCGGTCGTATTCCAGCGGATAGCGCCGCAGGGGGGTGCCGTCGGCATCGACAATATCGCGGATGCTGCGCAGGGGCATGCGAAAGCCGCCGGCGGCAATGCTCTGGTACATCGCCGCCATATCCATGGGTGAATATTCGCCCGCACCCAGGGTCAGCGCCGGCACCTCGGGGATGGGGCCTTCAACGCCCAGCCGCCGCAGAATGTCCACCACACTCTCTATTCCAAGTTCCTGCCCAAGACGGGCCGTGGACAGGTTGTAGGAGTTGGACAATGCCCGGTGCAATAACACCTGTCCGTGGGTCATGCGGTCAAAGTTGCGCGGCTCCCAGACCTCGCCACGGGGACCCGGTACCTGCAGCGGCGTATCCGACAGGGGCGTGGCCAGAGTATAGCGCCGGGGCTGTTCCAGGGCCGCCAGATAGACCGCCGGCTTCAGCAGGGAGCCCGCCGGGCGCCGGGCATCCAGGGCGCGGTTGAAGCCCGCGTAACGAACCTGGCGCCCGCCCACCAGTGCCGCCACCTCGCCGCTGTCAAAGCGCGTCACCACCGATGCCGTCTCCAGCTCACCGGAGGCATCCAGCTGCTTGAGGATGGCGGTACTGCTCTGCTCCATCTGGCGCTGCAACAGCGGGTCGAAGCTGGTGAAAATGCTGAGCCCCCTGGTGGTCAGGTCTTCGTCGCGGTACTCCAGGCGCAGCTGCCGCCGCACCAGGTCGAGAAAGGCGGGAAAGGTATCGCGGATGCCCTCGCGGTTGTTGAGATCCAGCGGCATCTCTTTGGCAACGGCGGCCTGCTCGGCGGACACCAGTGCCTGCGCGACCATCACATCCAGCACCACATTGCGGCGGGCCCGGGCACGCTCGGGATTGCGCAGGGGGTTGTACAGCGAGGGCCCCTTGATCATGCCCACCAGCAGCGCCTGTTGGTGCAAACCCAGCTGCTCCAGCGGGCGGTCGAAATAATGCCGTGCCGCCAGGGCAAAGCCGTGGATGGCCCGCGGGCCCTCCTGGCCCAGATAAACCTCGTTGATGTAGCTCTCGAGAATCTGCTCCTTGCTGTAGTGCAGCTCCAGCAAGACCGCCATCAGCAGTTCCGTCACCTTGCGGACAATGGTGCGCTCGGGCGTGAGATAGTAATTCTTCACCAGCTGCTGGGTAATCGTACTGCCCCCGGCGACCACCTGTCCGGAGCGCACATTGCTGATCGCCGCGCGGCCGATACCGGTGAGCGAAAAGCCCCAGTGTTGGTAAAACCGCTGGTCCTCTACCGCGAGCAGGGTCGCCAGCAGGCTTTCCGGCACATCGTCCAGGCGCACCAGGATCCGGTCTTCGCCGTGCTGGGGATAGATACCGCCAATCTGCACCGGGTCCAGGCGCATCAGGTCAATGGCGCCGCCGTTGCCCGAGAGGGCCTGCAGGCGCTTGTCCGCCACTGCCAGACGCACCAGGCGCGGTGGTTCGCGCTCACCGGGAAAATCAAAGCCGCGGGTGTAAAGCTCGAAGCGATTCCCGGCGCGCGCCACCTCGCCGGGGCGGCGCGGGGTAGCGACCTTGCGGTAACCGAGAATATCGAGCTCCCAGGCCAGGTCATCCGCCGACAGGGTTGCGCCCGGGAACAGCTCCAACGGCCGGGCATACACCTTGGCAGGTATCTCCCACATCTTGTCAGTGAAGGTCGCGGTAATGCGGACGTCGAGATACACCAAAAACAGCACCGCGGTGACCGCGAGGGCGAGGAACAGCTTGAGAAAGGGTCTACGGGTTCTGGCCATGGTCTCGGAGTTTACAGCACAGCCGGTTGCAATGGGTCGGGGGGCACGGATAATAGCGCGCTGGCCACGGGAGTACGAACGGAGAATGAAAAAATACGCGATTTACGGCATGGGCGCGGCCCTGGTCGATACTGAAATTCAGATCCAGGATGATGAGCTCATGGCTATGGGGGTGGACAAGGGGCTGATGACCCTGGTGGACGAGGCCCGCCAGGCGGAACTGCTGGCCCAGCTGCAGGACCACCTGGTGCGGGCGAGTCACGCCAGCGGCGGCAGCGCCGGCAACTCCATGATCGCCGCCGCCCAGTTCGGTGCGCCCGCGTTCATGAGCTGCAAGGTCGCAGATGATGAGGACGGCAGCATCTACGTCCGCGACCTCGAGGCCGCCGGCGTCGACCACAGCATGGCCCGTGGCCGCCCGGGTGGCACTACGGGCAAGTGCCTGGTACTGATTTCCCCGGACGCCGAGCGCAGCATGAACACTTTCCTCGGCATCAGCGAGACCCTGTCCGTCGAGCAGCTGGACCCGGCGGCGCTCGCTGCATCCGAATACCTCTATATAGAAGGCTATCTGGTCACCTCGGATACGGGCCGCGCGGCAGCCATTCGCGCCCGCGAGCTGGCGGAGGCCGCCGGGGTGAAGACCTCCCTGAGTTTTTCCGATCCGGGCATGGTCGAGTACTTCCGCGAAGGTATGCAGGCGATCATAGGCCAGCAACTGGATCTGGTGTTCTGCAACCGCGACGAGGCCCTCTGCTGGGGCCGCACCGACCGCCTGGATGTCGCCATGGAACGGTTGAAACCGGTCGCCCGCAGCTTCGTCATCACCTGTGGCGCCGAAGGAGCGATCACCTGGGACGGCGAACACCGGGACGACATTCCGCCGCACCGGGTGCAGGCAGTGGACAGCAACGGTGCCGGCGACATGTTTGCCGGCGCCTTTCTCTACGCCCTCGGCCGCGGCGAGGACTATGCCACCGCCGGGCGCTTTGCCAGCCTCGCGGCCGGGCGGGTGGTCGCCAATTTCGGTCCGCGGCTGCCGGCGGCAGACTACCCCGCGTTGCGTGCAGAGTTTTTTGGCGACTGACCGCAGTATCAACTTGAGAGGCTCAGAACAGGTCAATCTGGCGGCCGGTAACCGCGCTGAAGGAGGTACCCAGCAAACCGAGGATACCGTCCGCCACGGGCTCCAGCTGCCGTTCAACGTAGTGCTCATGATCCAGCGGTGACCGCGGCGCCGCAGCGGGCTCTGGGCCCGCGCTGGTGATCACGTACTCCACCCAGTCACCACGGCGCGGCAGGGGCAGGCCCTGCTCAGGATAGCGGCGCGCCGCCTGCACGTGGGGTGGCACGTTGCGCTGATAGTCGTCCAGGCGGCGGCGCAGGCGCTTGCGGTAAATCAGCCCGGCATCATGGCGGCCCGCCACCAGGTCGGCGGCTATCTGCTTCACGTAATCCTCCCAGGGCTGATCCAGAAATATCCGCCGATACAGTTCCTCCTGAAAATCCCGCGCCAGCCGGGTCCAGTCGCTGCGCACGCTCTCCAGGCCCTTGAATATCAGCCGCTGTGCGTCACCGCTGCCCACCAGACCCGCATAGCGTTTCTTGCTGCCCATCTCGGAACCGCGGATGGTAGGCATCAGGAAACGGCGGTAGTGGGTTTCAAATTCCAGCTCCAGGGCACTGTCCAGACCGAACTCCCGCTGTATATGCTCCCGCCACCAGCTGTTCAGGTCTGCCTGCAGGGTGCTGCCTGCCTGCTCGGCCTCGGCGTCGCTACCTGCCTCGGCAATCCAGACAAACACCGAGTCAGTGTCGCCGTAGATGACGCGGTGACCGCTGGCCTCGATGCGCTCGCGGGTGCGCAGGAGGATCTCGTGGCCGCGGCGGGTGATGCTGCTGGCCAGGCGGGCGTCGAAAAATCGACACCCGGGGCTGCCCAGCACGCCGTAGAAGGAGTTCATGATGATCTTGATCGCCTGGGAAAGCGGCGCATCCGCCGCCGCCCTGGCCGCGTCGCGCTGCTGCCAGAGGGAGGTAATGAGGGCCGGCAGGATATGTCCGTCACGGGCGAAGCGGGCACCCGCGAAGCCCGGCACCGTGTCGCCCTCGTCCAGTTCGCCGTGCAGGCCGAGGGCCAGCCCCAGTGGATCAATGGCGAAAGTGCGGATGATACTGGGGTAGAGACTCTTGAAATCCAGCACCAGCACATGATCGTACAGGCCCGGCTGGGAATCGAGTACAAAGCCGCCGGGGCTGGCGCTGTGGTCCTTGCTGGCGTTGGGCGCCACGAAGCCCGCGCGGTGCAGGCGCGGCAAATAGAGATTGTCGAAAGAAGCTACCGAACCGCCCAGGCGGTCCGGGTTGAGCCCGGTAATGACACTGCGGGCCAGAGCGAAGTCCAACAAGCGGGTCTCCGCAAAAATCCTCGAGACCAGCTCGCAGTCGCGCAGGTTATAGGCCGCCAGCCGGGCCTTGTCTTCACGGAACAGGCGGCCGATTTCCTCGCCGCGATCACTGCCGTGCAACAGCTTGCCCTCGCCCAAGAGCTCGCGGGAGACCGCTTCCAGGGAAAAACTCTCGAACCGGTAGAATGCGGCCCGCAACAGCTCAATACCGTCCAACAGCAGGCGCCCGGGCATCCGCGCCGTACGCCGCTCGCCATCATCGTCCAGTTCCCGCCACTGCACCGGCGCGCCGGCGCGGCCAAGCCCGAGAGGCATGCCAAGACTGTCTGCCAGCCGCTGCAGGTACCAGGTGTCGAAGTTGACCACGTTCCAGCCCACCAGCACATCCGGGTCATGGCTGGTGATGAATTGGAAAAAGGCCTCCAGCACGGCCTGCTGGGAGGGCAGTGCCAGCATGTGCTCGCCGGCCATACCCGCATCCTCACCGAGCATGAACACCTGGCGGTATTCTCCATCGGGTCCAGTGGCGTGGACCGCGATCGAGTAGAGCTGCAGGCCTTCCATGGCAGTCTCAATGTCGAAGGCCACCATTTTCAGGGCCGGGCGCAGGGTCGCCGGGCGCAACAGAGCGGCGGTGATCCGGCTGTAATTGCCGCATCTTTCCTCAATACCCGCGATACAGGCGCCGCCGGCGATAAAGCGCTCCATAAGGAAGCGGTCCGCGGGGTTGAGATCGGCCTCCAGCGGCTCTGCGCCCCGCTCCCGCAGCTGGTCCGCCAGCTGTCGCGCCTGGCGATAGCTGCGGCTGTACACAGCCACTACCGGTCCCAGAGTGAAATTCCGCAGCGCCACGGGCGCGGTCTCGACACCGGCATGCAGAGCCAACAGCCCTCGCTGCTGCTGCGCTTCATCCGCGGCGAGAAAGAATACGCTGCGCTCACCATCAATAATCACCTGCAGCGGGCCATCGACAGTGGCAAACCACAGCTCCAGTTCTATACCCGCTGCGGTATCCCGCCACTGACGGGTGAGCAGGAAGCCCTCGCGCTGCACCCGGGGTGCGGGCGCGCTAGGCACGGCCGACCGAGTGGCTTAAGCTATGCTCCACCAACCCATTCTCTAGCGCGCCCAACACTTTCCGGAAGGTCATCATGAGCAAGCCTATTATCAAACAGGATCCCCTCTACAAGCTGCTGCGCAACGAGGATATCAAGGGCTTCAACGAACAGCGTGACAAACTGGATAGCAGCGAGCTGAAAAGCGGCGACTACCGAGGACGGGACTTACGCAACATGAATGCCCGCGGCCTTGATTTCAGCAATTCCTATTTCCGCAACGCCGACTTAAGCGGTATCGATTTCCGCGAGACCAACCTGGAGGGCGCGAGCCTGCTCGACGCCAAGCTCTCGGGCACCTACTTTCCCGAGGCCATCAGCGCCACGGAGATACGCCTCTCGCTGGATACCGGCACTCGCCTGCGCTACGACCGCAAGTAGCTCTCTACGCGAGTAGTTCTCTACAGGACCCATCCGCAGGTCAGCTGAGCAGCTCAGCCCTGGGCCAGCAGATCTCGCAAGTCAATTATCGCCGTGTTCGCGCGGCTGATATAGGACGCCATCACCAGCGAGTGGTTGGCGAGCAGTCCGAAACCGCTGCCGTTGAGGATAATGGGGCTCCAGACCATTTCCTGGGTCGCCTCAAGGTCCCGAATGATTTGCTGCAGGCTCACCTGGGCATTCTTCTTCGCCAGCACATCGGCGAAGTCTACCTCCACCGCCTTGAGAAAGTGGATCAGAGCCCAGGCGGTGCCCCGCGACTCGAAGAACACGTCGTCGATCTCCATCCACGGCGTACGCACCTCAAGCTCGAGCGGCGCCGGGGTGGACTGGCTGGCACTGTCATCACCTGCCAGGTCAGTATTCAGCCGGCGCTGGCCGACACTGGCACTCAGGCGCTGGGTCAGGCTACCCAGACGGGAGCTGACCGTGGACAACCAGTAGCGCAGGTTGTCGGCTCGCGCATAGAACTGGGCATCGCTTTCATCGGAGTCCTCCAGCCGCCGCAGGTAACTGCGCAGGAGGGTAATGCCTTCTCGATACTGGCTCTCCGTCGCCGGCAGGATCCAGCTGTCGGAATTGAAATTGAACTTCGGTTCGGCCAGGGACAGGTCCGGATCCTCCCGGGACTGGGACTGGGAACGGCTGAAGGACTCGCGCATCGCCCGGGCCAGATCCCGGGACTGGATCAGCACCCCGAATTCCCAGTTGGGCACATTGTCCAGCCATACTCCCGGCGGAAAAACGTCGTTTGACAGGTACCCGCCGCGCTTTTCCAGCAGAGTTTCCATGGCGCCGATCAGGGCCGCAGTGGTAGTCGAACCAGTGGCGATACGGGCCCCGTCTTCGGCCGCATACTCCCGGGCCCGCTCGTTCACGTCGAAGTGATCCGGGGTGATGCTCCAGTACATACCCATCAGTACCGCCAGCAGCAGGTACAGCCCCAGGCCTACCAGAAGCGCGTAGGCCCACCCTTTCTGCGGCAGGTAATCATCGCGCAAGCGTGCCAGTTTGTTTCCGGATCCTGTCATTGCCTGTTCCTCCCGCGGCCGCCGGCCATCGGTATCGATTAGTGGTGGTGATGCTCATGGCCGCCGCTGGCGGGACCACGTCGGGTTTCCGCTTCGGTGCAGAGGGGCGCGCCATTGATCTCCAGGCAAAGCTCCAGCACTTCACCCACGGCGGGCATTCTCTCCAGATCCAGCAACATCAGGTGCAGACCCCCGGGGGCAAAGTCCACGGACCCACCCGCGGGCACCGTCACCGACTCCCGTTGCCGCATACGCAGCATGCCGTCGACCTCGCTTGTATCATGCAGCTCTACCCGGTCCGCCAGCGCGGTACGGCCACCGGTGATTGTCAGCGGTCCCGATCCTTGATTGCGCACACTAACGTAGGCCGCGGTGTTGGCCTGGGTTGGCGGCAGGGCTCGCACCCAGGCATCCTCCAGCACCGCCTGTGGCTGTGCCGCCAGCGCCTGGGGCAGCGCCAGGGCACAGGCCAGGGCACAGACCACCGGTTTCAGGGTTTTCACTTGCAGCTCTCCTTCCAAACCGTCGGGCCTCCCGAAACTATTGGGCTCGGCAGGCGTCACACTATACCATCAGCGCCGATCCCGGGCTCGCGTCGAATTGGGCTGCCGCCACAGCACTGCTACAATAGAGTCCGCAGCGGCAGGACCGCCCAGAAAAAAGGACCATCAATGCGTTTTGTGCTCGCCAGCCTGCTCTGGCTTTGCAGCAGTCTGAGCCTGGCCCAGTTACCTATCGGTGGCGGGGCCAGTACCGCTTTCAGTCAGCCGGATTTCCTGCCGGTGGAGGAAGCCTACCAGCTGGCGGTGGAAGCCCAACCCTCCGGCGACCTGCGTCTGTATTGGCTCATAGCCGACACCTACTACCTGTATCAACACGCCTTCGAGTTCTCCCTGCAGAGCGCTGGCGACAGCATTTCGCTGCGCGTGCAGCTGCCTGAGGCGCTGGAGCGCCATGACGAATTTTTTGGCGACGTGCGCGTCTATTACCGGGATGCCGATGTCCGTCTGCAGGCAAGCGAGGTGCCCCAGTACGCAAGGCTTACGGTCAAGTCTCAGGGCTGCGCCGATGCCGGCCTTTGCTACCCGCCCCGCACCGAAATCTTCGATATCGGTTTTGCCAGCGGCAGCGTCAGTGCCGTGCCGCTGCCCGTCGGGCAGGTTCCCGCGACGGCAGAAGAGCCGGCCAGCGCCGCCCTGGGCAGCCTGCCCTACATGATGCTGCTGGCTTTCCTCGGCGGCACCATTCTCAACCTGATGCCCTGCGTGTTTCCGATCCTGTCCCTGAAAGTGCTGGGCTTCGCCGGCAGCGCCAGCCACGAGCGCCTGCGCCACAGCTGGCTGTACTCTGCGGGCGTGGTGCTGAGCTTCCTGGCGGTCGCCACGGTGCTGATCCTGCTGCAGCGTGCGGGGCAGGCCATCGGCTGGGGCTTCCAGCTGCAGTCGCCGGGCTTCGTCATCGCCCTGGCCTACCTGTTTTTAATCATGGGACTGTCCCTGTCCGGCATGCTGCAACTCGGCGGTGGCATCATGAACGTCGGCAGCGGTCTCGCCGGCCGCCAGGGTGACAGCGGCAGTTTCTTTACCGGGGTGCTCGCGGTGGTCGTGGCCAGCCCCTGCACCGCGCCATTCATGGGGACCGCGCTGGGCTTCGCTATCACCCAACCGGCTGCGGTGGCCCTGGCAGTCTTTTTTGCTCTCGGCGCGGGCATGGCAGCGCCTCTGTTGCTGCTGGGCTACAGCGCCCGGGCCCGCAACTGGCTGCCCCGTCCCGGCCCCTGGATGGAAACCCTGAAGCAGCTGCTCGCCTTTCCTCTCTACGGCAGCGCTATCTGGTTGCTGTGGGTAGCCGGGCGCCAGACCGGTGTCGACACCATGGCCGCGGCATTGACCGGCGCCCTGCTGCTGGCGCTGGGACTGTGGCTGTGGCGCGGCGCCCTGTGGCGTCGGGGACTGGCCTTGTCCTGCCTGATTCTGGCGGTCATGCTGGGCCTGTGGCGATCCCCATTCGAATCCGGCAGCAACCGAGCCGCGGCAGGTGAACTGGCCTGGTCCGCCGCCACAGTTGCGGACCTGCGCCGGGGCGGCCAGGCGGTATTCGTCGATGTGACCGCTGACTGGTGCATCACCTGCATTGCCAACGAGCGGGCTGTTTTGCACACCGCCGATATGCGCACTGCCTTTGCCGAGCGCGGCGTGGCGTACCTGGTCGCCGACTGGACCAATTACGATGCCGACATCGCCGGCTTCCTGCGCGAGCACGGCCGCACCGGTATACCCCTCTACGTGCTATATCCAGCTGACCCCGCAGCGGAGCCTGTCATACTGCCCCAGATCCTGACCAAGGGCGCCGTTCTGCAGGCCCTTGATAGCGCCGCGGCCGTTTCGGGCTCGGTTGCGGCGAACTTCTGATTTCTTTCCAGAAAATTCAGCACTTTCCCCGCATAAGCCTGAAACCATAGCAGACCGGCTACCTATGTGCCGGTCTCGCCTGGAAAATTACTAAATTCGCCTATTTAGCGGCTATCAGACGCTATTTCCCAAAAAATACCATTAGACATAGACAGTACGGGGCATTTACGCCAGAATCCGCCCAATAAGGTCGACTGGCGGCGAATAATGGCCACTATCCTGGTACTGCACGGCCCCAACCTGAATCTGCTCGGTGAGCGCGAGCCGGCGATCTACGGGGCGACAACCCTTGCGGACATCAACCGCAACCTCGCTACCCTGGCCACCGAGCAAGGCCACCACCTGCTGGCGATGCAGAGCAATGCCGAGTACGAGCTGGTGGAGCGTATCCACGATGCCCGCCGCGAAGGCGTGAACTTCATTCTGATCAACCCCGCCGCGTTCACCCACACCAGCATTGCCCTGCGCGATGCCCTGGCCGCGGTGGCCATTCCGTTTATCGAAATACACCTGTCCAACACCCATGCCCGCGAGCCCTTCCGGCAGCATTCCTACTTCTCCGATCTGGCTCGCGGCGTCATCTGCGGCCTCGGGGCCCAGGGCTATGAACTTGGACTACTGGCCGCGATTCGCAGCCTGGAACAGCCTTAATCGAAAACCAGAGAGAACCCACTATGGACATTCGCAAAGTCAAGAAGCTGATCGAGTTGCTGGAAGAGTCCAACATCGATGAGATCGAAATCAAGGAAGGCGAGGAATCGGTGCGCATCAGCCGCAATAGTGCCCAGCCGATCATGGCGGCCTATCCCCACGCGCCCGCTCCGCCCCCGCCCCCCCCCGCACCGGCCGCTCCCGCAGCGGCAGCGCCCGGCAGCGACAGCGTGCCAGTCAACAAAGACAGGTTCATTACCTCGCCCATGGTGGGCACGTTCTATCGCTCTCCGTCACCGACTTCGCCCGCATTCGTTGAAGTGGGCCAGACCGTCAAGGTCGGCGATGTTCTCTGCATTATCGAAGCCATGAAGATGATGAACCAGATCGAGGCCGACAAGGCCGGCACCATCGAGGCCATTCTGGTCGACAACGGCGAACCGGTCGAATTCGAACAGCCCCTGTTCTCCATCGTCTGACACAGCCCCGGCGCCCTTGTGCCGCAAGCAGAGGAACACACCATGGCCAAGCTGGAAAAGGTACTCATCGCCAATCGCGGTGAGATCGCCCTGCGCATTCTCCGGGCCTGCAAGGAGCTGGGCATCAAGACCGTGGCGGTCCACTCCAAGGCCGACCGGGAGTTGATGCACGTCCGTCTCGCTGACGAGTCAGTCTGCATCGGCCCCGCCGCCTCCGCCGGCAGCTATCTCAATATTCCCGCCATCATCAGCGCTGCCGAGATCACCGACGCAACCGCGATCCATCCGGGCTACGGTTTCCTGGCGGAGAACGCTGATTTCGCCGAACAGGTGGAAAAGAGCGGCTTTATCTTCATCGGCCCGCGGCCGGACACCATCCGCCTGATGGGCGACAAGGTTTCCGCCATCGAAGCCATGAAAAAGGCCGGTGTCCCCACGGTACCGGGCTCCGACGGGCCGTTGACCGAGGACAGCGAGCGCACCCTGGAAGTGGCGCGCCGCATCGGCTACCCGGTGATCGTCAAGGCCGCCGCCGGCGGTGGCGGCCGCGGCATGCGGGTAGTGCACAACGAGGCCGCGCTGCTGAACTCGGTACAACTGACACAGGCCGAGGCCGCCGCGGCTTTCGGTTCCGGGGTGGTTTACCTCGAGAAATTCCTGCAAAAACCCCGTCACGTGGAGGTGCAGGTGATTGCGGACGGCCAGGGCAACGCAATCCACCTGGGCGACCGTGACTGCTCCCTGCAGCGCCGGCACCAGAAAGTGCTGGAAGAGGCCCCGGCACCGGGCGTTGACGAACATCTGCGGGCCCAGGTCGCCGAGGCCTGTGTCGCCGCCTGCGTGGAGATCGGCTACCGCGGCGCCGGCACCTTCGAGTTCCTGTATGAAGACGGTGGCTTTTACTTCATCGAGATGAACACCCGGGTCCAGGTTGAACACCCGGTCACCGAGATGATCACTGGCATCGATATCGTACGCGAACAGCTGTGCATCGCCAGCGGCATGCCCCTGTCCGTGCGTCAGGAGGATGTGGTGTTTCGCGGGCACGCCTTCGAGTGCCGCATCAACGCCGAAGACCACCAGACCTTCATGCCCTCGCCAGGCAAGGTCACCACCTTCCACGCCCCGGGCGGGCCCGGGATCCGGGTCGACTCGCATCTCTATGACGGCTATACAGTGCCGCCCTTCTACGACTCCCTGATCGCCAAGATCATCAGCTACGGCGAGACCCGCGAACGCGCCCTGGCGCGGATGCGTCAGGCTCTGGATGAGCTGGTGATTGAGGGCATTCGCACCAACACGGCCCTGCATCGGGAGCTGGTGGTAGACCGCTCCTTCCAGGCCGGGGGAGTCAGCATTCACTATCTCGAAGGCAAGCTGGAAGACTGGGCCTAGCGATATAACTCCATGAGCTGGCTGCAACTCAGGCTGGATACCGGCCCGGACCAGGTTGGCGAGCTCGAGGCGCTGATGCTGGCTGCGGGCGCGGTGGCGGTAACCATGGAGGACAACGCCGACCAGCCGGTTCTGGAGCCGGGCGTCGGCGAAACTCCCCTTTGGCACCAGACCCGCCTGACCGGACTGTACAGCGCGGATACCGACATGGCTGCGGTGCTCGCCCAGTTCCCATCGGAGCTGCTCTCCGTCTGCAACCAGAGGGTGGAAATTCTGGAAGACAAGGACTGGGAGCGGGAGTGGATCTCCCATTACCAGCCCATGCGCTTCGGTGAAAGACTCTGGGTGTGCCCCAGCTGGCTGGAGCCTCCGGAGCCGGAGGCTGTCAATCTGCTGCTGGATCCGGGCCTGGCCTTCGGCACCGGCACCCATCCGACCACCGCCTTGTGCCTGACCCAGCTGGACGGTATGTCCCTGGCCGGCTGCCGGGTAGTGGACTACGGCTGCGGCTCCGGCATCCTCGCAGTGGCCGCGCTGAAGCTCGGCGCTGCCAGGGCCCTGGGCGTGGACAATGACCCCCAGGCCCTGGTCGCCAGCCGTGACAACTGTGGCCGCAACCAGATCGCCGAGAGCGCCCTCGACATCGCCCTGCCCGGAGCCGAGCCGATCGGCCTGTGGCAACAGCAGGCGGACCTGGTGGTCGCCAACATTCTCGCCGGCCCGTTGATGGCGCTCTCCGAGACTCTCCTGGACCTGCTGAAGCCGGGCGGCACGTTGATGCTGTCGGGGCTGCTGAATACCCAGGCGGCGGAGCTGTGCATGCATTACAGCGACCGCCTTGAGCTGGCCGTTGTCGGTGAGCGCGAGGACTGGGTCTGTCTGCGCGGCACCCTGACCTGACCCGGCTTATTCATCAGCCACGGCGGTATTTTAGCCAGCGTGCTTTAACCCCGGGGACCGGTCGAGTATCATACGCGCCCTCTTGAGACCATCACCGAGTGCGCTCCCAATGCTGCAGATCGGGCCCTACAATCTGACCAACCCCGTGGCTCTGGCGCCCATGGCTGGCGTGACCGACCTGCCACTGCGGCAGCTCTGCGCCCGGCTGGGGGCGGGACTGGTGGTATCGGAAATGGTCAACTCCAACCCCCGCCTGCGCGACACCGCCAAAACCCAGCTGCGCACCCGCCACGACGCTGAAATCGAACCCCGCTCGGTGCAGATCGCCGGCAATGACCCTCTGCAGATGGCCGCAGCGGCCCGCTACAACGTGGCCCTGGGCGCCCAGATCATCGACATCAATATGGGTTGCCCGGCGAAAAAGGTTTGCCGCAAGGCCGCGGGGTCTGCCCTGCTGGCGGATGAAGACCTGGTGCAATCCATTCTCGAAGCGGTAGTGGCGGCGGTGCCGGTTCCCGTCACCCTGAAGATCCGCACCGGTTCCGCACCGACGGCGCGCAATGGCGTCACTATCGCCCGCATCGCCGAGGACGCCGGCATTGCCGCCCTGGCCGTGCACGGCCGCACCCGGGCCTGTGCCTTCCGCGGCGAAGCGGAATACGACACCATCGCCGCCATTGTCGCAGCCACGGATTTCCCGGTGTTCGCCAACGGGGACATCGACTCGGCGGAAAAGGCAGAGGCCGTCATCCGTCACACCGGCGCCGCCGGCGTCATGATTGGCCGCGCCGCCCAGGGTCGGCCCTGGCTTTGCGGCCAGATTGCCGCCCGGCTGGCAACCGGGGTCACACCGCCGGAACCGGGTATCGAACAGCAGCTGATAAGCTTGCAGGGCCACGTCAGAGCCCTGCACGCTTTCTACGGCGACTTCATGGGCGCACGCATCGCCCGCAAGCATGTAGGCTGGTTTCTGCAACAGCACCCCCGGCTCGCACACTACCGCCAGACCTTTAATGGTCTCACCGATGGCTACGCACAACTGCGCATGCTCGAACAACTGAATCTGCGCGACGGCGCAAAGGACCTTGCCGCATGACCCGGCCCGTAATCCCGCAAGCACATCCAGCCACAGTGACTGCCATCAACCCCAGCGGCGGCGAAGACAGTTCGGACCCCGAGCCCGGCAGCCACCTGCACGATGCAGTCACCCGCGCGGTCCGCACCTATCTGCACGAACTCGATGGACAGGACACCTCGGGCTTCTATGACCTGGTGCTTTCGCAGGTCGAAGCCCCCCTGCTGCGGGAGGTGATGCAGCACACCCGCAACAACCAGACCCGCGCTTCCCAGATGCTGGGACTTAACCGCGGCACCCTGCGCAAGAAACTCAAGCAATACAACCTTCTCACCGACTGACGCTGACAGGCAACCCCGAACCCATGACTGACACCCATCTCGTACCCGTCAAGCGCGCGCTTATCAGCGTGTCCGACAAAACCGGTATTGTGGCTTTCGCCAGCGCCCTGAGGGAGCTGGGAGTGGAGCTGCTGTCCACCGGCGGCACCTACCGCCTGCTGCTGGAATACGGCCTCGAAGTCACCGAGGTGGCCGACTACACCGGCTTCCCGGAGATGATGGACGGCCGGGTGAAAACCCTGCATCCCAAGGTCCACGGGGGCATCCTCGCCCGCCGCGGCCAGGATGACGCGGTCATGGCGGAACATGGCATCGCCGCCATCGACATGGTCGTGGTGAACCTGTACCCCTTCGCGGCGACCGTGGCAAAGCCGAATTGCACCGTGGAAGATGCTATCGAGAATATCGATATCGGCGGTCCTACCATGGTCCGGGCCGCAGCCAAGAACCACCGCTGGGTGAACATTCTGGTCAATGCCGGCGACTACGAGGGCATACTTGATGAGATGCGCGCCAATGCTGGCGCCACGAGCATGGCCACCCGTTTCGATCTGGCGATCAAGGCCTACGAGCACACAGCAGGCTACGATGCCGCCATCGCCAATCACTTCGGCAGCCTGGTGCCAGGGGGTTCCTATGCCTTCCCGCGCACCTTCAATACCCAGTTCCGAAAAGTGCAGGAAATGCGTTACGGCGAGAATCCGCACCAGCGGGCTGCATTTTATAGAGAGGCGGCGCCCGCCGAGGCGGGAATCGCCACCTCCCGCCAGCTGCAGGGCAAGGAGCTTTCCTACAACAATGTCGCCGACACCGATGCGGCGCTGGAGTGTGTGAAGAATTTTGTGGAGCCGGCCTGCGTGATCGTCAAGCACGCCAATCCCTGCGGCGTGGCGGTGGCCGGCAGCCTGTTGGACGCCTACAACCTCGCCTTTGCCACCGACCCGGAGTCAGCGTTTGGCGGCATCATCGCCTTCAACCGCGAGCTGGACGCAGCCACAGCCCAGGCCATCGTCGAGCGCCAGTTCGTCGAGGTCATTATCGCCCCCAGCGTCAGTGACGCGGCGCAGAAGGTCGTGGCGGCGAAGCAGAACGTGCGCCTGCTGGCCTGCGGTGAATGGGGCACCAGCAGCCCGGCGCTGGATTACAAGCGGGTCAACGGCGGCCTGCTGGTGCAGGACCGCGATCTCGGCATGGTGACGGAAGCAGAGTTAAAGGTGGTCAGCAAGCTGCACCCCAGCGACGAACAGATGCGCGACTTGCTGTTCGCCTGGAAGGTGGCCAAGTTCGTCAAGTCCAATGCCATTGTCTATGCCAGCAATGGCCGGACGGTTGGTGTCGGCGCTGGCCAGATGAGCCGGATCAACTCCGCCCGCATTGCCGCCATCAAGGCCGAGCACGCGGGGCTGGCAGTGAAGGACTCGGTAATGGCTTCCGACGCCTTCTTCCCCTTCCGCGACGGCATCGACAGCGCCGGCCAGGCGGGCATCGCCGCGGTCATCCAGCCCGGCGGCTCCATCCGCGACGAGGAAGTGATTGCGGCGGCGGACGAGCACGGTATGGCCATGGTGTTCACCAGCATGCGCCATTTCCGCCACTGAGCCCGGAGCAAGGTCATGAAAATACTGATCATCGGCAGCGGTGGCCGTGAACATGCGCTGGCCTGGAAGGCGGCCCAGGCCGCGGGTGTGGAGCAGGTTTACGTAGCCCCGGGGAACGCCGGTACCGCCACTGAGCCCGGCGTACAGAATGTCGCTCTGGACACCATGAATTTCCCCGGTCTGGCGGCATTCGTCGAGGAGCAGGGTGTCGCCCTGACCATTGTCGGCCCCGAAGCGCCGCTGGTGGCGGGTGTGGTGGACTACTTCAGCGAGCGCGGGCTGCGCTGCTTTGGTCCGCGCCAGGGGGCGGCCCAGCTGGAGGGCTCCAAGGCCTTCACCAAGGATTTCCTCGCCCGGCACCAGATTCCCACCGGCACTTACGGCAACTTTACCGAACTGGAGCCGGCGCTGGCCTACCTGCGTGCGCAGGGCGCCCCGATCGTGGTCAAGGCCGATGGCCTGGCAGCGGGCAAGGGTGTAATAGTTGCCGAAACCCTGGAGCAGGCAGAGGCCGCAGTTACTGACATGCTGGCCGACAATGCCTTTGGCGAGGCAGGCTGCCGGGTGGTGATCGAGGAATTCCTTGAGGGCGAGGAGGCCAGTTTTATCGTCATGGTGGACGGCGAAAACGTCCTGCCGATGGCCACCAGCCAGGACCACAAGCGCATCGGCGAGGGCGACACCGGCCCCAACACCGGTGGCATGGGCGCCTACTCACCGGCCCCGGTGGTCACCGATGCGGTCTATCAGCGGGTAATGGACGAAATTATCCTGCCCACCGTCCGCGGTATGGCAGCCGAAGGCAACGCCTACACCGGCTTCCTGTATGCGGGGCTGATGATTTCGCCCCGGGGCGAGCCCAAGGTCATCGAGTACAACTGTCGCTTTGGCGACCCGGAGACCCAGCCCATCATGCTGCGTCTGCAAACGGACCTGGTGGCACTGTGCAACGCCGCGCTGGACGGCCAGCTCGACCAGGCCAGCGCCGACTGGGACTCGCGCTGCGCCATAGGCGTGGTGCTGGCCGCCGGTGGCTACCCCGGCGACTACGGCAAGGGCTTCCCCATCCAGGGGCTGGATATTGAGCTGCCGGAAGGGGTGAAAGTATTCCACGCTGGCACCGCGCTGGAAGGAGACACCGTGGTCACCACCGGCGGCCGCGTGCTCTGCGTCACCGCGCTGGGGGCTGACATCGCCAGCGCCCAGCACAGTTGCTACGAGGCGGCCGGGCACATCGGCTGGCATGGCATGACCCTCCGCCGCGACATTGGTTGGCGGGCGCTGGCGCGCTATAGTTAGGTCCTGTGCCATCGCTGGATGATATCTAGATGAGAGTACGTCAACTGACGCTGCTGGACCGCCTGCTGGCTGAAGCCGACACCGTATTGCGCACACTGCACAATCGCGGCCAGTCAGCCTCCCGTCAATCACCGGCGCATGGGCACCGCGACAGCAGCTTCAGCGACAGTGAGCGGCGCCATATTGCCGGCCTGATGCGGGTCAATCATACGGGCGAGGTCTGCGCCCAGGCCCTGTACCAGGGCCAGGCGCTGACCGCCAAACTGCCCGAAGTCCGGGAGGAAATGCGCGAGGCTGCGCGCGAAGAAGAGGACCACCTGGCCTGGTGTGCCGAGCGCCTGCGGGAGCTGGACAGCCGCCCCAGCCACCTGAACCCCGCCTGGTACGGCGTCTCCTTCCTGCTGGGCGCCGGCGCCGGCGCCATCGGCGACAAGTGGAGCCTGGGTTTCGTGGCTGCCACCGAGGAACGGGTATGCCAGCACCTGAAAGATCACCTCAAGCAGCTGCCCGGCGATGACCGCAAGTCGCAACTTATTCTGCAGCAGATGCTGGCGGATGAGGAACGCCACGGAGAAAACGCCCTGGCCGCGGGCGGCGCCGACCTGCCCGCCCCGGTCAAGGAGCTGATGAGCGCGGTATCAAAGCTGATGACCCGCAGCAGCTACTACCTGTAGAACTCAGCAACCTCAAAGCTGTGGCTCATTGCCACCCCGGCGGCGCCCAGCATGATTGATGCCGAGCAGTATTTCTCCGCCGATAGCTCCACCGCGCGCTGCACCTGCTTATCCTTCAGCTCCACACCGGTCACCACGAAGTGCAGGTGAATTCTGGTGAACACCGCCGGCACCGCGTCGGCACGCTCGGCCTCGATCTCCACCCGGCAATCCACCACCTGCTGGCGGGACTTCTGCAGCATGGCCATCACGTCAAAGGACGCACAGCCGCCGACACCCAGTAGCAGCATTTCCATTGGCCGTGGCCCCAGGTTTCGGCCGCCGTGATCCGGCGGTCCGTCCATGACCACGCTGTGACCGCTACCGGACTCACCCAGGAACATGGCGCCGTCCACCCACTTGACTGTTACCTGCATCGCTTTGTGTGCCCCCAAATTAAACAGGAGCGCGAGCTTAGCATAGCGGTTAGCGCTTTACTTGGGCCGGGCGTGGGGTAACATTGATTGTCTGATTCGCAAGCGGAATGGAGACTGCTGAATGCTGAAGCCGCACATCACCAACACCATACCGAATGTGGAGAACTTCCTCCGCCATTGCAATCGGCGGGTGTACCGCGCCAAGCACATTATCCTTGAAGAAGGTGCTGACAGCGATTACCTCTATCTGATCCTGGAGGGGTCCGTGTCGGTAATGCTGCAGGACGAGAATGATCCCGACCACATGATGGTGGTGAGCTACCTCAACCCCGGCGACTTCTTCGGCGAGATGGGCCTGTTCGGTGCAGCCGAGGAGGTTCGCAGTGCCATGGTGGTGGCGCGAACTCAATGCGAGGTCGCCGAGATCTCCTATGAGCGCTTTCACCAGATTCGCAGCCAGTTCCCCGACATCCTCTTCGCAATCGCGAAACAGATGGGTATCCGCCTCCGCCAGACTACCCGCAAGCTGAAGGACCTGGCCTTCGTCGATGTCTCCGGGCGCATTGCCCACACCCTGCTCGATCTCTGCAAGCAGCCGGATGCCATGACCCACCCGGACGGCATGCAGATCAAGGTCACCCGCCAGGAACTGGGCAAGATTGTCGGCTGCTCCCGGGAGATGGCTGGGCGGGTGCTGAAGAATCTGGAAGAGGAAGGGCTGGTATCCGTGTCCGGCAAGACCATGGTGGTTCTGGGTACCCGGTAGGACTCGCCTACAGGGTAGGGAAGAACAGCTCCCGCAGCTTGTCGCCAGGTTCGGGGGCCCGCATAAAGGCCTCGCCGACGAGGAAGCCAGACACCCCGGCGTCGCGCATCAGAGCCACATCCTCAGACGTGTGAATACCACTCTCCGTGATCACCACCTTATCCACGGGGATATGGGGCAGCAAGTCGATTGTGGTCTGCAGCGAAGTCGCAAAACTGTGCAGATCGCGGTTGTTGATGCCCAGCAGCGGAGTCGCCAGGTCGAGGGCACGCTCCAGTTCAGCGCGGTCGTGGACCTCCACCAGTACGTCGAGCCCGCACTCGGCTGCGGCAGCGGCCAACTCCTGCATCTGCCGATCCTCCAGCGCCGCAGCAATCAACAGCACCGCGTCAGCGCCGATCGCCCTGGCTTCCACCACCTGCCAGACGTCGACAGTGAAATCCTTGCGTAAAACCGGCAGGTCACAGGCAAGGCGCGCCTGCTGCAGATAGGCGTTCGCTCCCTGGAAAAAATCTACGTCAGTCAACACCGACAGGCAGCAGGCGCCGCCGCGCTGATAGCTTTCCGCAATCTGCCCCGGCTGGAAGTCCTCGCGAATCACGCCCTGGCTGGGCGACGCCTTCTTGACCTCCGCGATGACTGCCGGCTGGGACTGCGCCACCTGCCGCTGCAATGCGGCGGCAAACCCTCGCGCAGCGGACTGTTCGCTGATACGGGACTCCAGATCCGCCAGAGACTGCCGTGCCTTCCCCTCGGCAACTTCCTCCTGCTTGCGCGCCAGGATTCGGCGCAGGATGGTGGATACCGGGCTCATCAAGCATGCCCCCCGCTGCTCATCATCTGGGTGAAGCTGACAAATTCCTTGAGCTTTTCCATGGCCTGCCCGGTAGCTATAAGGTCGTCTGCCAGCGCGACGCCATCGGCTATGGTCGCCGCCAGGCCACTGACATAAATGGTGGCTCCGGCATTGAGTGCGACCATTGCCGCTGCCTTGCGGCCCGGCTCGCTGTCGCCGCGCCCCAGGGCGGCGCGGATAAGCGCAGCCGACTCCGCGGCACTGCTGACCGCAAGCCCCTTGAGATCCTGGCGCTCGAGACCGAAGTCTTCGGGCGCAATACGATAGCTGGATACCGTGCCGCGGCAAAGCTCGGTGACCTCGGTACTGCCGCTGATGGTGATTTCGTCCAGGCCGCCCTCGCCATGCACCACCAGCGCATGCTCACTGCCCAGCATTTTCAGCACCTCGGCCAGCGGTCGGCACAGGGCCGGGTCGAACACACCGATAAGCTGACGCTTGACGCCGGCGGGGTTGGTCAGTGGCCCCAGCACATTGAAGATGGTGCGCATGCCCAGATCCCGGCGCGGACCGATAGCGTGGCGCATGGCCGAGTGATGCGCAGGGGCAAACATGAACCCCATGCCCACGCTGTCGATGCTGCGCGCTACCTGGGCGGGGCTCAGGTCCATTGGTACGCCGAGCTCCTCCAGCAGGTCCGAGCTGCCGGAAGTGCTGGAAACCGAGCGGTTGCCATGCTTGGCTACCTGGGCGCCCGCCGCTGCCACCACAAAAGTGGCCGCGGTAGACACATTGAACAGGTTGGCACCGTCGCCGCCCGTGCCCACCAGATCCACCAGATGGGGGCCGGACACCGCGACCGGTGTCGCCAGGTCGCGCATCACCTGGGCAGCCCCGGCGATTTCCTCGATGGTTTCGCCCTTCATCCGCAGGGCCACCAGCAGGGCGCCGATCTGGGCGTCCGAGGCGCCGCCGGACATCACCGTGCTCATTACTGCGGCCATCTCATCCCGGCTCAGATCCCGCCTTTCCACCAGCCGCGCCAGTGCCTGTTGCATGTTCATCCGCGTGTCTCCAGCTCGAGAAAATTAGCCAGCAAATCGTGGCCGTGGGCGGTGAGTATCGACTCCGGATGGAACTGCACGCCTTCCACCGCCAGCTCGCGATGGCGCAGGCCCATGATCTCATCCATCTCGCCACTCTCGGTTTCGGTCCAGGCAGTGATCTCCAGGCAATCCGGCAAGCCGTCCCTGGCCACAATCAGGCTGTGGTAACGGGTGGCCTCGAAGGGCTGGCTCAAACCGCGGAATACCCCCTGGCCCCGGTGATGAATGAGGGAGGTCTTGCCGTGCATCACCCGGCGGGCACGTACCACCTGCCCACCGTAGACCTGGCCGATACTCTGCATACCCAGGCACACGCCGAGAATGGGCAGCTTGCCCGCATACTCGGCGATGAGGGCCATGGAGATACCCGCCTCGTTGGGTGTGCAGGGGCCCGGGGAAATGACGATGCGTTCAGGCGCCAACTGCGCGATGTCCGCGACGGTGATCTCGTCATTGCGTACCACCTGCACTTCCGCCCCCAGCTCGCCCAGATACTGCACGATGTTCCAGGTGAAGGAGTCGTAGTTGTCAATCATCAATACCCTGGGCATAGAATTCTCTGTGGGCCAAGGAGCAGCACCGAGCCGCCGGAACTGTCCGAATATGGCGTGCGCGTCGGCGGTGACGCATCAACTCTACCGGATTGTCTCTGCCTGTTCAGGATCCCTCTCCCCTGTCCGGCGCCAGCCCCGCCAGCACCATGGAGGCAGCGCGAAACATGGCGCGGGCCTTGTTGTGTGTTTCCTTCCACTCCAGCCGCGGCACGGAATCGGCGACCACGCCTGCGCCTACCTGCACGTAGAGCTTGCTATCCTTGATCACCGCGGTGCGGATGGCGATGGCGGTGTCCATCTCCCCGGCCCAGGATATATAGCCCACGGCCCCGCCGTAGACCCCCCGCTTGACCGGCTCCAGCTCATCGATGATTTCCATGGCGCGGATCTTGGGCGCGCCACTCAGGGTGCCGGCCGGCAGGGTCGCGCGCAGCACGTCCATGGCGGACTTGCCGGCCTGCAGCTGGCCACAGACGTTGGAGACTATATGCATGACATGGGAGTAGCGCTCCACGGCCATCTGGTCCGAGACCTTCACGGAGCCGGTCTCGGCAATGCGGCCGATGTCGTTGCGGCCGAGATCGATCAGCATCAGGTGCTCGGCGATCTCCTTCGGGTCCGCCAGCAGTTCCGCCTCCAGGGCCAGGTCCTCGGCCTCGGTATGACCGCGGCGGCGGGTGCCTGCGAGCGGGCGCACCGTGACCTCCCCCTGCTGCAGGCGGGCGAGAATCTCCGGCGAGGAACCGACAATGTGAAAGTCGCCCAGGTCCAGGTAATACATATAGGGTGAGGGATTGAGATTGCGCAGGGCGCGGTACAGGTTCAGCGGCGGCGCGCTGAAGGGCACCACCAGGCGCTGCGATGGCACCACCTGCATGACATCCCCGGCCAGCACGTAGTCCTTGATGCGCTCGACCACCTGGTGGAACTCAGGCTCCGTGAAGTGCGAGGTCGCGCTGGCCTCCAGGGCATCGCTATCGGCGCCATGCAGGGCCACCTCCGGCAGCGGCGGCATGGGCTCAGGCAGGCGCGCTGACAATTCACGCAGGCGAGCATGCGCTCGCCCCAGGGCGTCCTCTGCTGCGGGGTCCACATTGACAACGATGCGGATGGTGCCGGACAGGTTGTCGAACACCAGCACTTCTTCCGACAGCATCAGCAGGATGTCCGGGTTGCCCAGCTCATCCGGCGGTGCGCCGCCCTTAAGCCTCGGTTCTACATAACGCACGGCGTCATAGCCGAAGTAGCCGACCAGACCGCCGTGGAATACGGGCAGGTCCGGCTGGGGGGCGACCCGGTAGCGCTGCTGAAACGCCTCGACAAAAGCCAGTGGGTCCTCGACCTCGTGGGTCTCGGTGACCTCGCCGTCGACCAGGATATCCACCTGATAGCCGCTGACCCGCAGGAGGGTGCGACAGGGCAGGCCGATGATGGAATAGCGACCCCACTTTTCCCCGCCCTGCACCGATTCGAAAAAGTAGGAAAACGGCCCTTCCGCCAGTTTGCGGTAGGCGCTGATAGGAGTCTCCAGATCGGCCAGTACTTCCGTACTGACGGGGATAAGGTTAAAGCCCTGGGCCGCCAGGGCGTCGAACTGCTCCAAGTTCATCAGCTGCTGCTCACCTGCGCCAGGACGCTGCGCATGTCGGCAATCACGGCGGCGTAGTCGGGCTGGTTGAAGATCGCGGAGCCGGCGACAAAAGTGTCGGCGCCCGCCGCGGCTATCTCGGCGATGTTCTTGCCCGATACGCCGCCGTCGACCTCCAGCCTTATGGGATAACCGGAGCTGTCAATCAGAGCGCGCGCCTCGCGCAGCTTGTCCAGGGTAGCCGGTATAAAGGACTGGCCACCAAAGCCGGGGTTCACAGACATCAGCAGCACCACATCGACTTTGTCCATGACATACCTGAGGACCTCCAGGCCGACGTGGGGGTTGAACACCAGACCGCTCTTGCAGCCAGCGTCGCGGATCATCTGCAGGGAGCGGTCGACGTGGGTAGAGGCGTCCGGGTGGAAGGTGATCCAGCTGGCGCCGGCCTCGGCGAAGTCCCCGATCAGGCGATCCACCGGGGTGACCATCAGGTGCACATCGAGGGGCGCGCTGACCCCATGCTTGCGCAGGGCCTTGCAGACCATGGGTCCGATGGTGAGATTGGGAACGTAGTGGTTGTCCATGACATCGAAGTGCACCACGTCCGCGCCCGCTGCCAGCACCTGGTCAACTTCCTCGCCCAGGCGGGCAAAGTCTGCCGACAGGATGGACGGGGCGATAAGGTAGTCGGTCACGGTGAAACTCCGGGAGCAGAAAAGGAGCTCATTCTAGCGGCTATGTACGTCGGCTTCATCCCGAAATTCTCCGGAGAGCAGCGTGTCGAGTTCCTGCAGCCGCTGCGGCGTGCCGACATCGGTCCAGGCGCCGCCGTAGTGCTCACCCGTAACCCGCCCCGCGGCGATGGCCGCATCCAGCAGCGGCCGCAGGGGCAGCTTGCCCGGCGTCATGTCGGCAAAAAACCCCGGGGTGTAGACGCCGATACCCGCATAGGTGAGCCCGCGAGTGCCAGCCGCGCGGGCGCTCAGGCTGCTGTTATCCGTCAGGCAGAAGTCACCGTCGGGGTGCTGCGGAGGATTGTCCACCAGCACCAGGTGGGCAGCACCCGGGGCCAGTTCATGCTGCGCCAGCAGACGCTGCAGCGGAAAGGAGGTCCAGACGTCGCCATTCACCACCAGGAAAGGGGCATCACCCAGCAATGGCAGCGCCCGGTGGATACCCCCGGCGGTCTCCAGCGGCTGCGGCTCCTCGGAATAGCGAATCTGCACCCCCCAGCGGCTGCCGTCCCCGCACCAGTCCATGATCAGCCAGGCCAGGTGGGAAACGTTGATCACCAGCTCCCGCAAGCCAAGCTCCGCCAGGGCCTCGATATGCCAGGCAATCAAGGGCTTGCCACCCGCTTCCAACAGGGGCTTGGGCGTGTGTTCGGTCAGGGGCCGCATACGCTCACCCACTCCGGCCGCGAGAATCATCACCTTCACTGCGGCGCACTCCAGGGCTGTTGCGCAACCACCGGCAGCACCCGGTGTTCGAACCAGTCCTGGAATTCGTCCAGTACGGCGGTTTCACCGGCGTGGCTGGCGAGCACCTCGCGAATGTAGGCAATGACCAAGGGAAGGTCCTGCAGATAGGCAGATTTGCCATCGCGCAGGTAGAGGCGGGCAAAGGTGCCCAGCACCTTCAAGTGCCGCTGCAGCCCCATCCAGTCCAGCCAGCGCAGGAAGGTGGCGTCAGACACCGACGGTAGCCGTCCTGCCGCGCGCAGGGCGTCGCGATGGGCCAGCGCCCAGGCTTCCACCCGCTCCCGCGGCCACTGAATATAGCAGTCCTTCAACAGCGACACCGGGTCGTAGGTGATAGGCCCCACCACGGCGTCCTGGAAATCGATCAACGCCAGTTCACCGTCGGTGAGGCACATCAGGTTGCGGCTGTGAAAATCCCGGTGCACCAGTACCTGCGGTTGCGCCAGCGCACTGCCAATCAGCAGCCCGTCCAGCTCCGCCAGCAGGTGCAGCTCGGTATTCGTGAGCTCCAGCCCCAGCAGTCGCTGCAGGAACCAGGTGGGGAAGCGGCTGAACTCCTCCGCCAGCAGGGCGCGGTCATAGACCGGCAGGGACGCCAGTGCCTTGGGATCGACCGCGGCCAGTTCGCGCAGGATGGCCAGCGCCTGCGTGTACTGACTGTCTGCAGTCGCTGCCTGCAGCTCCCCCAGCAGAAGCTGGTCACCCAGATCCTCCAGCAACAGGAACCCCTTCTCCAGGTCCGCCGCCAGCAGCTTCGGCACGCGCACGCCGGCACGCTCGAGGAGCTGGCGTATCGCCAGGAACTCGCGGTTTTTCTCTGTCGCAGGCGGCGCCTCCACTGTGATGACGGTCCGCCCCTGCAACTGCAGGCGGAAGTAGCGACGGTTGCTGGCGTCGCCCGCCACGGGCAGCAACACCGCCGCGGCCGTTGGGGCCTGGTCAAGGGACCCCAGAGCCCAGGGCAACAGCTGCGATGAGGGGTTAGACAAGAGCGCTCCTGAGAGAAAAAGTCCCGGACAAGCCCGGGGTGATGCTTTATCATCCCGTTTTATACCAGAAAATGCATCCTGCCTTGATGATTCCGCGCCCGCACAGCCCTGCCAAACCCCGGATGCGTCGCCTCCCATTTGCACTGAGCCTTGCCTTGTCAGCGCTGGCTGCCGGCCCCGCAATGGCGAACGACACCGCCGGGCTGGACTGGGTGCCGCTGCATGCCCTGCCGGAAGAGTTGCGCGATGCGCACTGTCGGCGCTGTGGGGGCCGCTACATCGACCCGCTGGCCGAATCGGACCTCGCCAACACCCCCGCAAGCTCCGCAATCCGCGCCCGCGCCACCGAGTCCGAACTGCAGGGTGACGATGTCTATCTGCGCGGCGGTGTCGCCGTGGACCAGGGCTACCGCCAGCTGCGGGGCGAGGACGCCTACTTTGACCGGATCGAGCGCGAGGGCACCGTGTCCGGTGGCATAACCCTGCGCGAACCCGGCCTGCTGCTGCGCGGCCAGGAAGCCCGCTATTCCGCCGACAGCGGGGAAGCCAGCATCCGCGACAGCGAATTCGTTCTCCATGAGCAGCACCTCCATGGCAGCGCCAGCCAACTGCGCCGGGACGGGCAGGGCCTGCTGTTTATCGAGGACGGCAGGATGTCCTACTGCGCCCCGGACTCCGAGGACTGGGCCATCCGCGCCGATAACATCAAGCTTGATCTGGAGGAGGGCATAGGCACTGCTACCGGTGCCAAGCTGGATGTCGGCGGCGTGCCGGTGCTGTACCTGCCCTGGATCCGCTTCCCGCTGGACGACCGCCGCAGCACCGGCCTGCTCTGGCCCGACATCAGCTCCGACACCAATGGCGGCCTCGACGTGGCGGTGCCGGTTTACTTCAATCTGGCCCCCAACTACGACCTGATGTACACGCCCCGGCTGATCCAGGACCGCGGCCTGAACCACGAGGTAGAAGCGCGCTACCTCAACCATAACACCGGCTTCTGGTCCGTGGGCGGCGCCTATATTCCCAGCGATAATCGCCTGCAGCGGGACCGTCCGCAGGAAAGCGGCGACAACCGCTGGCTCGCCAACGTCGAGCATTACGGCCTTTTCGAGCAGCGCTGGCGCTCGCGAGTAGACTACAGCAAGGTCAGCGATGTCGACTATTTCAGGGATCTGGAAACCTCTAACCTGGATACCAAGCGCCAGATCAACCTGCTCCAGCTGGGCGCTGTCGACTACCTGGGCGAGGACTGGCTGGTCGGCATCGAGTTCCAGCAGTTCCAGACCCTGGCCGACGACATTGTCGAGGACTATAAGAAGCTGCCGCAGATCACGGCCAGCTTTCGCGGCGACAACACACCCTTCGAAGTGGACCCGATTTTCCTCGCCCAATACTCCTACTTCGATTCCGATTCAGAGCGGGTCACCGGCCAGCGCCTGTATATGGAGGGCGGCGCTACCCTGCCCCTGCTGTGGCAATACGGCTTCCTCAAGCCCACGGCCAAGTACCGCTACTTGGAATATGCTCTAAATGACCGCGGTCTGCCCGAGAGCGACAGCCCGTCGGCGGGTTCGGGCATGCTCAGCGTCGATAGCGGCCTGTTCTTCGAGCGCCCCACCAAACTGGCGGGGCTGAACCTGCTGCAAACCCTGGAGCCACGGCTTTTCTATCTGATCAGCGAATACGACGATCAGTCCACCCAGCCTGATTTCGACAGTGCGGAACTGACCTTCAGCTACAATCAGCTGTTCCGGGAGACGCGATTTTCCGGTCGCGACCGCCTCGACGACGCCAACCAGCTATCTCTGGGCCTGACCACCCGCTACATCAGCGACGAGGACGGACGCGAGTACCTGAATGCCAGCATCGGCCAGATTTTCTATCTCCGCGACCGGCGGGTGCGCCTGAACCCCCGGGACGCGGTGCTTGATCAAACCAGCTCGGAAATGGCCGCGGACGTCAATTTCTTCCCCAACAAACGCCTGAGCCTGCGCAATAGCCTGGTGTGGGACCCGGACAGCGGTGACATGAACGCCGGCAGCCTGCACGCCAGCTACCAGCGCGAGGACCGCGCGGTGTTCAACGTCGGCTATTCCTACCGCCGGCCGGTGACCCTGGTAGACCGGGACACGGTGACCGAGCAGGCGCATCTGTCGGCCTATTATCCGGTGAATGACCGCTGGAGCGTGTATGCGGCGCTCAACTTCAGCGTCGAGGGCAGTACCAGCGTGGAAGATATGTTCGGAATCGAATACGATACCTGCTGCTGGCGCGTGCGCCTGTTACATCTACGCTACATTGACACTGTTCCCGGCCTGAATCCCGATTTCTCCGACCCCGATCTGGAACGGGAGTACTCCACACAGGTCCAAGTCGTACTCAAGGGCATGGGCGGCTTTGGTAACCGGGTTACCGATCTGCTTGAAAACATGATTCGAGGTTTTGACGAACGTGACTATTAAGACCGTACTGCTGGCCGCTGGCCTCGCCACTTCGCTGCTGCTGGGCCCGCAGGCGCAGGCACAAACGCAAATGCTGGACCAGGTGGTGGCGATCGTCGATGACGACGTGATCATGGCCAGCGAACTGCGCGAGCGCATTCAGGGCATTACCCAGACCCTGCAGTCCCGGGGCATGGAACTGCCTGCCGAGGATGTGCTGATCCGGGAGACCCTGGACCGGCTGATTCTCGAGAGCATCCAGCTGCAAATGGGCAACCGGGTGGGCGCCCGCATCAGCGACGCCCAGCTCAACGCCGCCCTGGAGCGGATTGCCGCCCAGAACCGGCTGAGCCTGGAGCAATTCAGGATGATGCTGGAGCGCGAGGGCCAATCCTACGCCAGCATGCGCGAGCAGGTGCGCCGGGAAATGGTGATCCAGCGGGTTCAGTCGGGCAACGTCAACCAGCTTATCCAGATTTCCGAGCAGGAAGTGCGCAACTTCCTCGCGTCTTCTGAGGGCCAGAAACTCAGTCAGCCCGAATACCGCATTCTGCACGCCCTGCTGCCGCTGGCACCGGAGGCTGCCGATGGCGAGGTTGAGACCGCTCGCAACTATCTGCAGGGGTTGCTGCAGCGCATCCGCGCTGGCGCAGCCTTCGACCAGGTGATTTCCGCCAGCAGCGACCGCTACCCGTTTTCCGGCGGCGACCTCGGCTGGCGCAAGCTGGAGGACCTGCCCAGCCTGTTCAGCGACGTGGCGCCCAGCCTTGAGGTCGGCGCAACCTCCGACCCCATCCGCAGTCCCTCCGGCCTGCACCTTGTGCACCTGGCGGATATGCAGGGCGGCAACCAGATGGTGGACCAGACCCGGGTCCGCCACATCCTGGTGCGGCCCTCCGAGATCATGACCGATGAACAGGCCCGCGATCTAATCACCAACCTCAAGCAGCGCGCCGAGGCTGGCGAGGACTTCGCTGACCTCGCCAGGGAGCACTCTGAGGACATCGGCTCCGCTGCCGAAGGCGGCGACCTGGGCTGGACCAGCCCCGGGCAGATGGTGCCGGAGTTCGAGGCGGCCATGGCCGCGACATCGGTCGGTGAGCTCTCCGACCCGGTGCGGAGCCAGTTTGGCTGGCACGTGCTCGAGGTAATGGAGCGGCGCGAGCAGGACATGACCCGGGAGGCCATTCGCGCACGCGCGACCGAGGCCCTGCACCAGCGCAAGTACGAAGAAGAGCTGGACGCCTGGCTGCGCAAGATCCGCGACGAAGCCTACGTCGACATCAAGTAAGCTTGCGATGACGGTGCCGAGGATCGCCATCACCGCGGGGGAGCCGGCGGGGATAGGGCCGGACATCGTCGCCATGATTGCCCAGAGCGAATGGGCGGCGGAATTGGTGGTGATTGCCGACCCGGAGCTGTTGCGAGACCGGGCACGGTTATTGGGATTGTCCCTGCAACTGCAGTTCGTTGACCTCGCCGACGCCCCACAATCCATGCCCGCTGGTACTATTGGTGTACTGTCGTCAACCGGCGGCTGCAGCGCTCCACGCTTGGCGGCACCAGTGCAGCCCGGGGTACTGAACGCAGCCAATGCCCCCTATGTAGTCGAGACCCTGCAGCGCGCGGTGGATGGCTGCATGAGTGGACATTTTCAGGGCATGGTTACCGCGCCGGTGCAGAAGTCTGTCATCAACGATGCCGGCATTCCCTTCAGCGGTCACACCGAGTTCCTGGCGGAGAAGACCAGCACGCCCAAGGTGGTCATGCTGCTTGCCGCCGGGGAGCTACGGGTCGCCCTGGCCACAACCCATCTGCCGCTGGCGCAGGTTCCCGCGTCAATTACCGCGGAATCACTGGCCGCTACGCTGCGCATCCTGCACGCTGACTTGAAGAACAAGTTCGGCATCGCGGAACCCTGCATCGCGGTGCTAGGCCTGAATCCTCACGCCGGCGAAGGAGGCCATCTGGGGCGGGAGGAAATCGAGGTGATCAGCCCCGTGCTGGACAGGCTGCGGGATGAAGGCATGAACCTGCTGGGACCACTGCCGGCGGATACCGCCTTTAGTCCCAAGCTGCTGGAGCAGGCCGACGCCTACCTGGCCATGTTCCACGATCAGGGCCTGCCGGTGCTGAAGTACGCAGGCTTCGGCAATGCGGTGAACATTACCCTGGGGCTGCCAATTGTGCGCACCAGCGTGGATCACGGCACAGCGCTGGATATGGCAGGAACAGGGCAGGCGAGTGACGGGAGTTTGCGCGCGGCGCTGGGGTTGGCGATTAGGTTGGGGGCGTGTTGATGGGTGCTGAGGTTCGTTCCAGCCAAACCTGCCTTGCAGCTTGATATCCCGCTTCAAAGCAGCCTTTCGCGGCGGCGCTCTAACCAGTCGAGGCCCTGAGTCCAGAGTAAAATAAGAAAGGCGCCAACAAGGGTGATGTGGACGGCAAAGGGTAGCAGGGCAAACCAGACAAGCAGCGCAAGGTCCTTGACCGTTTGTTGTGACGGCACTACGGTGGTCAGATTCATGCCCTTCTCCTGTTCGATAGTGACCGTATGATGCCCGCTCAGGGACGGCATGGAGAATCACAGGTCGTGCCCCCTGATTGATGCGTGTAATCAGGTCACGCGACTATTCGGAATTCAGTCGCCTTCGCCACTGGCCTCATGCGCCGGTGAGTTTCCTGCCGGAGTTCAACCAGTCCGTAATTACTCATCGTCCGCAGAGTCCTTGACAAGTTACTGGGCTTGCGTCCAGTGAGACTCGCAAGCACTGCAATTGACTCAGGGCGCTCCCTGGCGATTAACTTCAGCAACTCACGGTTGTCATCACTGAGAACCTCAGCGAGAGACCGCATCGAAGGGAACCACACTTTGGGGTCGCCTGACCGAGGCTTGAGCTCACCGCTCGCGATTTTGAGCACCCGCTCCCGCATCTGGCTTTGGGGCAAAATGCCGATCTTCAACGACTTCACTCTGCTTCCACCTCCCGTAAAACTCGATCAACCTCAGCAAAAAATTCTCGAATCAATTGTTCGGCAGACACAAACTCATAGGGTAGAACCTTACGGGTACCGAACCGGTGGCTATGATCATAAGGCGCCTTTTGCGCGGAGTGATTTTTCCCTCTCGTCTGCGGTCCATGTGCATTGTCGAACCCCATCAACCGTTCTCCATCTGCAGCATGCAAGGTTAACGAGCACTTGATTCCATGTGGCCGCTGGTCGGTCCGCTCTACTTCCCTTGCTTCAATCTTGACCCAGAAACCGTGCTCTTGGACAAGGATCTGGCCGTCAAGGTCGAGTAGCGTCTCCAAGCCGGATTCTAACATATCATCAGATGATATGAAAAAGGTGACTCCATCCTCCACTCCCCCTGTCAATCACGCACGCACAATATGCGGCGCCTCCCGATCCCCCCGGCGTTGGCGATCAATTTCGGTCAGAATTTCCGCGGAGACGTTTTTCGGTTATAGACAACGCAATCAAAACAAACGCTTGGATATAAAGCTCGCGCTCACGCCAACAAAGCCTGCACCTGTGGCACAATTATGCCGACGATGAGCATACCGAGCATCTAGGTCAGATACGTTTGGCATCAGCAAACACCGCTTCGGCGGCAAACGATTGAATTTCTCCGCGATCAAACGCCAATGTGGTCATGATGACTCTCCTGCAAACGCTGGCGAGGTACTGCTCCTTGCCGAGCCCCCAGCATGCCAAATTCACGACCACAGTGGTACATCAAAACCGACCAACTTGATCACGCCCGCACAATATGCGCCGCCGCCCGATACATCCCCCGCTTTTATTTGACCGAATATATCGGTATTATGACCGAATATTTCGGTCAAGAAGTCAGGTCATGATTGAAGCTATTGTCGGCAGTGAAGGAGCGGAGCGCGTGCTGCTGTTCCTCGCTGCACGGGACCGCGGGTATCCACGGGAAATTGCCGCCAGCTGGTCAATGGATGTGAGCACTGTTCAGAACCAGCTGCTGCGCATGGAGCGTTACGGTTTGCTGGTGAGCCGAACGGTGGGTCGCACCCGAGTGTTTGAGTTTGATCCACGCTACACGTTCAAGGATGAAGTGCGCGCTCTACTGGATAAAGCCCTGACCCAGTTACCGCCGGCCGTGCGGGAGCAGCTGACACTCAATCGCAAACGCCCCCGGCGTACTGGCAAGCCGCTGTGAGCATCTCGCTTGGCAATTTGGGTCGAGCGGAGACGGCAGCGCTAATAGTGGAAACGCTGGCCGCTCAAGGTATCGAGGTGGTGTTGGTGGGCGGCTCCTGCGCGTGCGTGTGGACCAACGAGCGATTCGGATCTTTCGACCTGGACTTCATTGATCTGACTTACAAAAGGCGCAAGCAAATCGCAGCAGCCTTGGCGGACATCGGCCGGAACCACAAAATTATCTGGCCTGACCTTAAAGAGTGGCACCGAGGTGAAGGCTATGCTGACCGCTATAAAGAGTTTAAAGAGGCACTCAACTGAACCTGGGGATGCATTGACTGCCGAGCAACTCGATCACGTCCGCACAACATGCGCCGACGCCTCCCGATATACCCCCCGCGTATCCACGATCAGCCGGGCATGCTCCCTGATCAGCGCGTAATCGAAGGCATCGTGGTTGGTCGCCACTACCACCGCGTCAAAGGCCGCCAGGCTTTCCGGCGTCAACTCCACACTTTGCAAATCAAAGCGATAGCGACGCATCGGGGGGAAGACCGGCACATGGGGGTCGCTGTAGGCCACCTCCCCGCCCTTGTCCTGAATCAGCTCCATGATCATGGCGGAGGGGGACTCGCGCATGTCGTCGACGTTCTTCTTGTAGGCGACCCCCAGCACCAGCACGCGGCTGCCGCGCAGGCCCTTGCTGTGGTCGTTGAGGCCCTCGACCAGCTTGGCCACCACGTAGTCGGGCATGGCGCTGTTGACCTCCCCGGCCAACTCGATGAAGCGGGTGTGCAGGCCGTACTCGGGGGCCTTCCAGGTGAGGTAGAAGGGGTCAATGGGGATGCAGTGCCCGCCCAGACCGGGGCCGGGGTAGTAGGCGGTAAAACCGAAGGGTTTGGTGGCGGCGGCCTCGATCACCTCAAAGATGTCGATGCCCATACGGTCGGCGACCACCTTCAGCTCGTTGACCAGGCCGATGTTGACCGCGCGGTGGATGTTCTCCAGCAGCTTGGTCATCTTCGCGGCCTTGGTGGAACTCACCGGCACCAGCTGGTCGATGGCGCCGCCGTAGAGCGCCTTGCCGACCTCCAGGCAGGCCGGGGTGTGGCCGCCCAGCACCTTGGGGATGGACTGGGTGTGGAAGTGGGCGTTACGCGGGTCCTCCCGCTCGGGAGAGTAGACCAGGAAGATATCCTGCCCCACCGTGAAGCCGCGGCTTTCGATGCGCGGCAGCAGTTCCTCTTCGGTGGTACCCGGGTAGGTAGTGCTCTCCAGAGACACTACCTGCCCCGAACGCAGGAACTGCAGCAGGGATTCCATGGTGTTGGTGACGTAGCTTAAGTCCGGCTCGCGGTACTGGTTCAGGGGGGTGGGAACGCAGATGATCAGGGCGTCTGCCTCTGCTGCGCGGGAAAAATCGGTGGTGGCCTGCAGCTTG
>JBGTGB010000400.1:0-32528 GCA_041746975.1 Haliea sp.
CAGCGTGGCAAGTTTTTCCAGTGCCTGGTTCAGGCTCAGCAGATCCTCGTGGCTGGAGGTCTCCTGCGGCACGCTGTCGTCCAGTTCCACCAGCACCGGATTGTTGCCGCGCTTGGCCGCGGAGCGCCCCTTGGCGTGGTCTACCAGAATGTGACGCATCATGCGCGAGCACAGGGCGAAGAAGTGGCTGCGGTCCTGCCAGTCGACATTGGCCGGTGCCAGCCGGCCGAACAGTTCATGCACCAGCGCCGTGGGCTGGAGCGTGTGGCCTTCCCGTTCGCCGCGGAACGCGCTGCGTGCCCGCTTGCGCAGTTCTTCATAGACCAGCGGCGTCAGCTGTTCCAGGGCCAGGGGGTCACCGGCCCGCCACTGGCGCAGCAGTACCGTGACCGGTTCGTCCGGGGAATCGCCGCTGTCTCTGGAATCACCATGCTGCATTATTGTTATCCGGTTTCCCTGTCGCCTTCCGCTGCCCAAGACAGAGTATGTTGATAACCCCGACAGGTCAAAAGGAGCGTCCAGCTGCTGCCCAGCGTCGCGGCTGCCTGCCGGCCCCTGGTCAGGGATCTCCCAGCCACCGATCGGTCCACGCCAGCAGCTCCCGGGTCACCTCCGCGTAGCCGGGTGGCAGATGCCCCGAGTCCAGCAGTACGTGGCGCTTGCGCTCAGGCTGCGAACCCAGTAACTCGAAAAAAGGTGCTTGTGACTGTTGCAGGGGGAAGTTGAAATCCTCTCTGCCGGTGATGTAGAGCACCGGCTGGGTAACCCGCGGCAGGTAGTGCTGTAGCTGGACTTCTTCGGGAAGCGACTGGGACGGCAGGCCGGCGGAAATGATGATGCCGACGGTCAGACGCTCCTCGACCGCGAGTATCAGTGGGGCCCGAAAGCCACCATAGCTGAGTGCGTGCAGGACGCTGCGGCTGAGGTCGAATTCGGGTCGGGTCTGTAAATAGTCCAGCGCGCGGCGCGCGTCCTTCACTTGCTGCACCAGCAGATGACGTATAGCGAGAGGACCCGGCGGTGGCGGCTGTCGGCGTTCGAAGGTGCCCTGGTAGACCGGGTAGACCACTGCGCGGCCGCTGCGCAGGAACGGCTCAATATGAAGCAGGCTGGCATCACGGCTAGACTCCAGCATTCGCGCGTCGCCACCGGGAAAGTGCAGCACCGTCTGCAACGGTAGAACCTTGTTCCGTGGCAGAAACAGTTGCAGGACAAGACGCTCCCCCGGATAAGCTGTCGCCAGAGTGATCCGCTCCCGGCGCCACTCGGGGTGACTGTCATCCACCGCCTCTTGCCGGGCATCCAGAGGCACCGGGTCGTAGTCGAAGAGGCGCCGGTAGAGGCTGAATCGGGTGTCGTCCGCCGGGACTGTAGATGGATATGCCGGCAGACTGACGGTCCTTGTCAGCATTGGGTCGAGGGTGGTCGCAGAGCGCAACAGGCGGAAGCCGGTACCCTCTCCGCGCTGCAGGGCGGGCTGCGCGTTGGGATCCGCATAACGATAACTGGCCTCCTGCCAGGCCCCGCCCAGAAGATGGCGGTGATCGCCGTCAGCATTGGCGCACCATTCGGCGACGTTACCCGCCATATCCAGCGTTCCGTAGGGCCCCACGCCTCCGAGGCTGCCGACTGCCGTTGTCCCCTTCCCGGTAAAATTGCTGGAACCGAGAATGCCCGAAAACATCGCGGACTGAGCGGCGCCAAATCCCGCGGCTCGCCACCAGTGAAAAACGCTGGGCAATGCCGCATCCATGTAGCGGGCGTAGGCCTCGGCCTCGTACCAGCTCACACCCGTTACCGGATGCTCAGCCAATTCTTCCGGGTAGCTGCCCTGCGCCCAGGTCGAGGGCCCGGGCAATCCAGTGCTATCGAGAAAATTGTCCGCGAGCTCAAGCCCGGTAAGTGATTGGCCATCTACCTCGGCTGTATGCGCCCAGAACTCCGGCCGCTGGTAGCCGGCGTCCCGGACAAAGCGCGCGTACTCACGGTTGCTGACCTCGGTGCGGCCAATCCAGAAGTCCGGCAGGTCAGCGCTTTCATCAAGGTAGCGCACCGTACCGCCGGGCACGAAAACCATGGCTTCCGGTGCGACGGATAGCGGATGCAGGCGGAACGGCTCTGCCTCGGGCAGGACGCTGGGGGCGACGTCGAGTGTCGCGTGGTCTTCAAGGGTAACCCGGAACTGCAACAGGCTCAGCGGCAGGCGCAGGTCCATCAGCGGCGTTTTGCCCAGGTCAATCCAGGGAGAACCTTCATCGGCAAAGGCTTTCACCTTGATCTCTGCGCCCGAGGGCTCACTGGTCAGGGTGGAGGGCAGGGTAATATCCAGCCAGAGCTGGCCCAGCACCGGATCGTCCGGGAACCGTTGCCGGAGTTCCCGCGCCCGGCTCCAGGCCGCGAACAGGTCCTGTTCCAGCAGCTCGCGAATCTCCGGTATGCCCGTTTGATACAGGTCGCGAGTGGCGACTCCATCCTCCCAGGTGCGGTAGGTGAAGCCGCCGATTACGCTGCTGCCGACCACGAGCAGTACCAGCACCAGCGTAGCTGCGGGGCGCCACTGGTAGGTGCTGGTGTTCGGGCCCAGAGAGGCGGCCGCCGCCTCAGTCACGGTGACCGGGCAGGCCATGCGGTAGCCACGCCGGTGCACGGTTTCGATGAAACGTGGTTGCTGGGCGTTGTCGCCCAGGGCCTGGCGCAGTTCGCTGATGGTCTGGGGCAGCACGTTGGCGGACAAGGCGGTACGTCCCCAAACCTCATCCAGCAGGGTGTCCCGGTCCAGCAGCTGCGGAGCATGTCGCAGCAGCGTCTCACACAGCCGGAATGCCTGACGCCGCAGTGCCACGGGGCCGGTTGGTCCTGTCAGCGTACCACTGACCGAATCCAGGGTGAATTCGCCGAATTGATAGGTCATGCAGCAAGAATAGCCAGTTTTGAGAGAAATTTGAGAACTTCTTGAGGGTTCCCGCAAGGCTTGCCGGGCGCAACCGTCCACTCTGGTGATTCGAGGGCGACATGTCGTCGCTCTCGCAGGCGGAACCGGGTCACTCTGACTGGGTTCCCCCGGTGACAAGGAGATCAAGATGAAATTAGAAAATGTACGGCTTTCAGGATTTGGCAGTCTGGCCCTGGCCGGCGCTTTGGCCGCCAGTCTGTCACTGGCGCAGCCGGCGGCGGCCAATCAGGGACACGGGCGGGATCTGGGGGCCAACAACCGGGAGGTGCGGGCCCAGCTGGAGCAGTTGCGCAAGGTCGTGCAGCCGTTTCACAGTTACGACGTAGCCCGTGCCGCGGGTTGGGCAGCGACGATTTCGCCCTGTGTCGAGAACGAAATTGGTGGAATGGGGTTCCACGTCGCGAACCCGGACGAACTGGGAAACGGCACCCTGTCATTACTGCGCCCGGAGGTGCTGCTCTATGTTCCCACAGCGGACGGGTCGATGGAGTTGCTGGGCGTCGAGTACATCGTGCCGGCAGATTTTGTGCAGCCGTCCAATCCGCCTGAATTGCTGGGGCAGACCTTCACCTACAATCCGCATCAGGACATCTGGGCATTGCACGTCTGGCTAGAGCGGCACAATCCTCTGGGATTGTTTGCGCCCTTCAATCCCACGGTCAGCTGCGAGTTTGCTCCGTAGCCACGCGGGGGCATTCCGAGCCCGGCCTACAGCCGGAGGGCCTACCAGCCCACCGGCAGCCTAGCGGGCCCGCGCAGAATGGCGCCCCGGGGCACAGCGGCCTCGGAGTCCAGTAGCTGTAGCCCGGGCAGGCGCTCCAGGATCACATCCAGCGCCACCGCTAGTTGCCGGCGCGCCAGGTGCATCCCCGGGCACAGGCGCGGTCCGGGGCCGAAACTCAGCAGCTTTTTGCTGCTGTCCCGCTGCATGTCGAATACATTCGGATTCTCAAACACGGCGGGGTCGCGGTTGGCTGCGGCAATGGCGAACAGACAGAATGTGGCCACGGGTATGCGGGTGCCGTGGAATTCCACGGGATGGCTCCTCGACAGGCGTGGCAGCACGGCCACTGGCGTTTCCCAGCGCAACAGTTCCTCGATGGCACCGGGGCGCAAGTCTGGCTGCGCCAGCAGTGCCTGCCAGCGTTCCGGTTCCTCAAGCAGCGTGTAGACGAGGTTGCCGAGGGCATCCGTTGTAGTTGAGGCGCCAGCGCTGAACAGCAGGCGGATGTGGGCGAGTATCTCCTCATCCGTCAGCCGCCGGCCATCTACCTCCGCCGCCACCAGGCCCGAGAGGATATCATCGCGGGGCTCGCGCCGACGCTGTGCGAGGATGGGTAGCAGGTATTGAGTGATCTGCTCGGCGCAGTGGCGCGAACGGGCCGGATCCCGTGGAAATTCCAGAAACCCCACCGCCCAGTCGCGGAACACATCCTCCCGTTCGGTGGGGATGCCCAACATGCGGCTGATGACGGCGAAGGCCACGCGGTGGGTAAAGGCGCTGGCAAAGTCGGCGCTGCGCTGATTGCCGAGTCGGTCGATAAGCTCGTGGGCAATCCGCGCCAAACCCTCCTGTTCCATTGCTTCCACCGCCCGGGACTGGAAAGCGGGCGTCGCCAGCCGCCGGTACAGGCGATGCTGCTCGTTCTCCATGGTCTGGAAAGTTACGCCCTGCACCGGTTCGATGGTGATCCGGTAGGCATCCGCGGGCGGGAAGCGCTCGTTGTCGCGAAAGGCTTCGGCCAGTGCCTGATGGCCGCTGATCAGGAGAGCTGGCTGGCCGCCAAACAGGGTCGGGGTAACGGGGCCCCGCTGGCGACTCGCGGCCAGGCTATGGTGCAGCCCCACACCGGCAAAGTCTTCGGTGGCAAAATCGTGCATGGCGGCTGACTGTCCACTTTGGGGTTATTTGGCAATATTAGCAGGATTGGGTTGCCCGAACCCGGGATGTGAGGTCATGCTGAGATCAGGCTGTTCTCCCCCGGGATGGAGCGCATCCGGGAATAACAACAAGAGGTGACCATGGCGCGGCCCCGGTCGGCAGAGGAAGCAGCAGAGAAGGCGCGCCGGGCAAGGATACTGCCCTCGGTCTGGCAAATCGTAGGCACCTATATCGTGTGCGGTTTGCTCTGGATACTTTTCTCCGACGCTATTCTCGCGATGCTGGTACAGGATCCGGCGGTGCTGGTCAAGGTCAGCGTGTTCAAGGGCTTCGCCTTCATTGGTATCACCGCGCTCGTACTCTATGTCGTGACTCGACGGTCATTTGCCGTGGTGGAGACAGGGTATTCGCGTCTGCGGGGTCACAGGCGTGAAATAGAGCGTTTCAACCGCCTGTATCAGGCCTTTAGCCGGATCAACCACGAAGTCCTCACCGCGGCGGATAAACAGCAGCTGTTTTCCCGCATCTGTGAGCTATTGGTGGAGAAGGGCGGTTTCCAGATGGCATGGGTCGGGTGTCTCGGCTCGGAAGTCTCTTCATTAACGCCCATAGCGACCGCCGGCGAGGGTGTGGAGGCGGTAATTCGCGATCTCACGGACAAAGCGGAGGTGCGCACGGGCAGCGTCGGCTGGCAGCAGGTTGTCGCAGAGGCTGCGCCCGCGATCTGCAATGACTTTTCCGCCACTGAAGACATGCGACATTGGCGGGATCCTGCGGAAAAGCATGACCTGCGATCGCGCGCAGCCCTGCCGCTGATGGAACGTGGCGAGGTTGTCGCGGTTCTCAGCGTCTACTCGCGCGAAGTGAACTTTTTTCGCGAGAATGAAGTTTCCCTGCTGCAGGAGGTGGTAGTTGACGTCTCGCTGGCCCTTGACCGGTTTTCCTTGGCGGAAGAGCGCGAACAGGCCGAGTTGCTGGCCGCTCGCGAGCTTTCGTTCTCGCAGGCCATGATCGAGAGCATGCCCGGGATACTTTACTTCTATGATGCAAATGGCCAGTTCCTGCGCTGGAATCGCAACTTCGAAACTGTATCCGGCTACAGTGGTGACGAAGTCGCCCGCATGCATCCGCTGGAGTTCTTTGCGGCCGAAGATCAGGATTTGCTGGAACGGAGCATCGCGGAGGTACTGCTCCAGGGTGAAGCCACTGTGGAGGCGGATTTCCTGTCCCGGGATGGCCGCGGCACGCCCTATTTCTTTACCGGCCGTGGCGTTGACTTTGACGGTGCCCGCTGTCTGGTGGGCGTGGGGATCGATATCACCGAGCGCAAGCACGCGGAGAATGCCCTGCGTGAATTGAACGACACGCTCGAACACCGGGTCGCCAAGCGCACAGCACAGTTGGAGTCGGCAGTGCTGCGCGCGGAGGCCGCCGATCGCATCAAGTCGGCCTTCCTTGCCACCATGTCACATGAGCTGCGGACGCCGCTGAATTCCATTATCGGATTCACCGGCATTATCCTGCAGGAGTTGGCGGGGCCCCTCAACGAGGAGCAGACCCGACAACTGAAGATGGTGCAGGGCAGCGCGCGACACCTGCTCGAGCTGATCAATGACGTCCTGGACCTGTCGAAAATCGAAGCCGGCCAGCTTGAGGTCCGGGCAGAGGCGTTCGATCTCGGGGAGTCTGTAGAGCGGGTGGTCGCTTCGGTCGCGCCCCTGGCGGATAAAAAGGGCCTGCGTCTGCTGGTACGGGCCGGACAACCGTTACCGGCGATGGTGGGCGACAGGCGGCGGGTAGAGCAAATCCTCATCAATCTGCTCAACAATGCGATCAAGTTCACCGATGACGGCGAAGTAAGCCTTGAGGTAGAGCCAATAGAGGACTACTTTTCACCGGCGGGTCAGGAGCAGTGCAGCGCGGTGTGCATGCGTGTTCGTGATACCGGAATCGGGATCCGAATGGCAGACCTGTCGCGGCTGTTTCAGCCATTCAGTCAGCTGGATTCGGGCCTGACGCGGCAACATGAAGGCACCGGGCTGGGCCTGATGATCTGTCGGCGCCTGGTTGATCTCATGGGCGGCGAGATCTCGGCGCGCAGTGAGTGGACCACCGGCAGTGAATTCACCGTCGTTTTACCCCAGAGTGTTCAGGTGTCGCGATGAATAGAACCGTACTACTGATTGAGGACAACGAGCAGAATCGCTATCTGGCAACATTTTTGCTCGAACTCAGCGGGTTCACCGTCGTCTCGGCCGCCGACGGCCGCAGTGGGATAAACCTGGCCCAGAGCTTGATGCCTGACATTATCCTGCTGGACATTCAGCTGCCTACCATGGACGGGCATGCGGTTGCCCGACACCTGCGTGCCAATGACACTCTGAGTACGATACCCATTGTCGCGGTCACCTCCTATGCCATGGCGGGGGACCGGGAACGCTGTCTGGAAGCTGGCTGCAATGGCTACATTGAAAAGCCAATCAATCCAGATACCTTCATCGAGGAAATCAGCGCCTACCTCGGAGCTAGCTCTTCCAGTCCGGAATCCCCATGAAACGCATTCTCGTTGTCGACGATATTGAAGATAACCTCTACTACCTGCAGGCCTTGCTGTCGGGCCATGGGTATGAAGTAACGATTGCCCGACACGGCGCAGAAGCGCTGGTGGCTGCACGTCGGGCGCCGCCCGATCTGATTGTGTCAGACCTCTTGATGCCAGTGATGGATGGCTACACCCTGTTGCGCCACTGGAAACATGACAAGCAGCTGAGCAGTATTCCCTTCGTGGTCTACACCGCAACTTACACTCAGCCCGAGGACGAGCAACTTGCCCGGAGTCTTGGGGCGGACGGGTTTATTCTCAAGCCCTCCGAGCCGGAAGCCTTCATGGCGCGGCTGCTGGAGGTGGAGTCTAAAAATGCCGGAGGCAGCCCCCCGGCGCCGGCAGAGGCCAGCGAGGACACGGAGTCACTGCTCAAGGTTTACAGCGAGACCCTTATCCGCAAGCTTGAAGACAAGATGTTGCAGTTGGAGGAGGCCAACCGCGAGCTGCAGCTGGATATTGCCCGGCGCGAGCAGGCCGAGCATAAACTGGAGCAACTTGCCTTTTTTGACCCGCTGACAGGCCTGCCCAACCGGCGTCTCATGGAGGACCGGCTGGAGCATGCGATGGCCTCCAGCGCCCGGGAGGGGCGCTTCGGAGCTTTGCTATTCATCGACCTGGACCACTTCAAGGACCTCAACGACACCATGGGCCACAATGTGGGCGATGTGCTGCTGGTGGCCGTGGCAAATCGGCTCACAAACTGCGTCCGCGAGGGCGATACCGTGGCTCGCTTCGGTGGCGATGAGTTTGTGGTGATACTCGAATCGCTGGCGAAGGACCTGGAGCAGTCGGCCACCCGCGCGGAGGCCGTTGGCGAAAAGATTCTGGAGGAAGTGGCCGGCGCCTGCCTCGAAGAAGGGGAAGACTACCGTGGTACCGCGAGCATCGGGGTCAGCATGTTTCATGGCCGCGAGGTCTCCGCGGAAGAGTTGCTGCGACGTGCAGATACTGCCATGTATCAGGCCAAGCGCGGTGGGCGCAACACCCTGTACTTCTATGACCCTGGCATGCAGAAGGCGCTGGAAACCAGGTTGCAATTGGAACGCGGGCTGCGGCAGGCCTTGCAGCAGGATGAATTCGCACTTTACTACCAGCCCCAGGTCGATGACAGCGGCGGGGTGGTCGGTGCCGAAGCGCTGCTGCGCTGGAACTCGCCCTCCCGGGGCCTGGTCTCACCCGCGGAGTTCATCCCGCTGGCCGAAAACACCGGTTTGATCGCCCCCATCGGGATTTGGGTCATGCGCCAGGCCTGTGCCCAGCTCAAAGCCTGGGAGCGTGGGCCCGCCACCGCCAGACTGGAACTGGCAGTGAATGTCAGTCCCAGACAGTTTCATATGCCTGACTTCGTCGCCCAGGTGCTGGAGGTTGTGCAGCAGAGCGGGGTCAACCCCTCCCGACTGAAGCTGGAACTGACTGAAGGCCTGATCATGGGCGACATCGATTCGACCATCCTCAAGATGAACGAACTGCGGCGAGGAGGGCTGCGCTTTTCCATAGATGACTTTGGCACCGGCTACTCCTCCCTCGCCTACCTAACCCTCCTGCCACTGGATCAGCTCAAGATTGACCAGTCTTTCATTCACAGCATCACGCTGAAACCCGAGAATGCCGTCATCGTGCAGACTATCATTGGCATGGCGGGAAACCTGCATATGGAGGTGATTGCCGAAGGCGTCGAGACAGTGGAGCAGTACGAGTTTCTCAAGCGCCAGGGCTGCATCTTTTTCCAGGGATATCATTTCGGCAAGCCGGTTCCGATAGCGGATTTTCCAGTCAAGTAATGTAGCCTTGGGAGCTGTATCCTGTCGGTATGGATATCAAGGTTCTCACTTACAACATTCACAAGGGCTTCACTGCGGGCAACCAGCGCTTCGTGCTGCGGCGGATCCGCGAATTGCTGGAGGAGGAGCACGCGGATGTGGTGTTCCTGCAGGAAATCCACGGTTCCACCCGCCGCTTCCGCAAGAAGCTGGGGGATTTCCCCGACGTGCCGCATTTCGAGTACCTTGCGGACCGCCTGTGGCCGCACTATGCCTATGGCAAGAATGCGATTTACCGCAAGGGCCATCACGGCAACGCCATCCTCAGCAAGTATCCTTTTCGCTTCTGGGAGAACATCGATATCTCCAACCATCGCCTGGCCAGTCGCAGTATTCTCCACGGGATTGTCGAACTTCCCGGCGGCCGGCCACTGCATCTGCTGTGCGTCCACATGGGTCTGTTCCAGGCCGAGCGCAGCCGCCAGTTGGACACGCTCGTCGCGCGCATCGAGAGCCATGTGCCCCACGATGAGCCGCTGCTGATCGGGGGTGATTTCAATGACTGGAAGGTACGGGCCTCAAAGCACTTCGAGGATGATCTGGAGGTAAGCGAGTTATTCAGCGAGCTGACCGGGCGCCACGCGCGGACGTTTCCGGTGTGGCTGCCGGTATTGCCGATGGACCGGATCTATGCCCGCGGTCTCAAGGCCCAGACCTGCGCCTGCCTGGCCAGCGGACCCTGGCGGCAACTCTCGGACCACGCCGCACTCAGCGGGGTGTACAGTATCGGCTCAGCGGGACAGGCGGTTGCCGACCCAGAGTCCGGGTAGCAGGCCAATGGCCACTACCGCGGCAGGCCAGAAGCCCATCCCCAGCGCAGTCACTGTCGGTCCCGGACAGAAGCCGGTGATGCCCCAGCCGATGCCAAACAGGGCGCTACCGAGGATCAGGGGCCGGTCTATGCGGCGTTTCGGAGCGTCTCCGGCAGAGACCGCGGGAGCGCGGCGCGCGGCGATCTGTACGCCGAGCCAGGAGACGAGGATGGCGCTGACCAGTACCAGCGCCAGAGATGGGTCCCAGGCGCCGGCGATGTCGAGAAAACCGATAACCTTGCTCGGGTTGACCATGCCCGAGACAAGCAGGCCGGCGCCGAACAGCAGGCCGGCAGTGAGCGCTGAGAGGGTGGATTTCACAGTGGCAGCCCCCAGATGGCACGCCAGATAAAGACGGTCGCAAAGCCGGTCAGCATGAAGGTCAGGACCGCGGCGAGGGAGCGTGGGGAAAACCGCGCCAGGCCGCAAACGCCATGGCCACTGGTGCAGCCGTTGGCCATACGCGTTCCCACCCCGACCAGGAAGCCCCCGGCCAGCAGACGCAGGAGGTCCATAGGCTCTGCCATCGGTATCGAGGGCCGGAAGGGGCCGGTGGCAGGCAGCAGGGGCAGCAGGAGCAGGGGCGCGATCACCAGTCCGGCGACGAATGCCACGCGCCAGCTCTGCCCGCCGCCGGGCTGCAGAAGGCTGCCGAGAATGCCGCTTATACCGGCGATCTTGCCGTTGGCCAGCAGCAGGACGCTCGCGGCCAGGCCAATCAGCAGGCCGCCGGCCAGGGAGTGCCAGGGAGTAAATACGGACCAGGCAATATCCATCAGCGAAGAACCTGCAGGATACGTGGAGCGGGTGATGGGAATCGAACCCACGCTATCAGCTTGGGAAGCTGAAGTTCTGCCATTGAACTACACCCGCTTAAGGCGGCGATGTTAGCCGGAACCGCCGGGGTTCACAACAGCTGCTCGTCCTGCTGCTCTTCCATAATGCCGGCGGGGTCCTGGTGGATCACCACGTCCGCGGCGGGCATCGCGGCAATGAGGGCGGCCTCCACCTCATCGGAAATGGTATGGGAACGAAACAGCGACATACCGCCGTCGAGTTCCAGGTGCAGCTCGATGAAATCCACCCGTCCAGAACTGCGGGTGCGCAGGTCGTGGATGCCGCGGACCTCCGGATGCGCCGTGGCGATGGCCATAATCTGCGCGCGCTGCTGCTCCGGCAGTTCCCGGTCCAGCAGTTCATTGAAGGCGTCCTTCATGATGGTGCGCGCGGACCAGAGGATGTAAATACCCGCGACCACGGCGAACAGCGGATCCATCCCCGGCCAGCCATATTGCGCCAGCAGCAGGGCGACGATAACGCCGGAGTTGGTCAGCAAATCGGTGCGGTAGTGCAGGGCATCCGCGCGGATCGCGGCGGAACCCGTGCGCCGGATGACGTAGCCCTGCAGCATCAGCAGAGCCGCCGTGGCGACGATGGTAAAAACCATGACCGCCAGGCCCAGGCCATAGGCCGTCAGTGGCGCCGGGTCGACCAGCCTTCTGGAAGCCTCAAACAGCAGGAACAGGCCCGAGCCGATAATGAACGTACTCTGGGCCAGCGCAGCAATTGACTCTGCTTTGCCGTGGCCAAAGCGGTGCTGGCGATCAGCGGGCACCAGTGCATAGCGCACGGCGATCAGGTTGAGCAGGGACGCGCCGGAATCCATCAGTGAATCCACGAGGGAGGCGAGGATACTCATGGAGGACGTCTGCCAGTAGGCAACGCCCTTGGCGGCGATCAGGATCACTGCCACGGTGACCGACGCATTGGTCGCCAGTTTTAGCAGGCGGGCGCCTTCGGCCTGGGATAGGTGGGCAGTCATGGGCTCGCGATTGCCATTGGCAAGGGGGGGACTGAGCATAGAGCAGCTGGCTTTGCTTGGCAAAGGGCGCCTCGCTAAGGTCCCGCATGCCACCGTGCAGGCAAATGGTATAGTGGCACGGTGGAACCGCAGTCAATGGAGTTGATATGGCATATACAGGCAGCGCAGCTATCCGCACGGTTCTGTTGCTGTTGGCGTGGTGGGCGCTCACCGAGGGAGATCCAGACGGTATTGGCTTCGGCCTCGCGGCGGTGCCCCTCGTGGCGCTGCTGTCCCTGCGGTTTTTCCCCCCTTCGCCCCTGCGCCCCAGGTTGATCGCCTCCCTGGTGTTCAGTGGCTATTTCCTTTTGCGTTCCGTGGCCGCCGGCGTGGATGTCGCCCGGAGGCTGCTGTCGCCGCGCCTGCGGATCAGCCCGGGCTATATCACTTACACCACCTCGTTGTCTGCCGGCAGCCCGCGCTGGCTGCTGGCCAATACCTTGTCGCTGCTGCCGGGCACCCTGAGCGTAACCCTGCGTGGCAGTGACCTTGAACTGCATTGCCTGGATACCACTATGCCAGTGTCCGAGGACGTGGCCCGCACTGAGCTGCGTATTGCCCGGATTTTCCCCCAATGACCATGCTGCTGGACGCAGTCGCCGCAGTGCTGTTGCTGCTGTTGCTGCTGGGCCTGCTGCGGATCTGGTGGGGGCCTGCGCAGGCGGATCGCATGTTGGCGTCCCAGCTTTTCGGCACCACTGGGGTGGCGCTGCTGCTGGTGTTGGCGGAGTCGCAGGCGGAGCCGGCACTGCGCGATGTAGCCCTGGTGCTGGCATTACTGGCGGTGTTGGCGACAGTGGCCTTTGTGACCCGGGTGATGCGGATTGCGAGTGCCGACAGCGCAGGGGAGCATCGCGATGCCTGACAGCCCGCTGGCCCTGCTGCAGGCTTTGTCGCTGCTGACCGGGTGCCTGTTTTTTATGGTGGGCACGCTGGGTCTGTTCCGTCTGCCGGATACCTTGACCCGCATCCATGCCCTGACCAAGGCGGATAATCTCGGCCTTGGCTTCATTGTGTTGGGGCTGCTGCCCTCAGTGGCGGGGCCGGCGGCAGCCACCAAGATTCTGCTGATCTGGGTGGTGGCGCTGGCTGCCAGTGCTACCGCCGCTCACCTGGTGGGCAGAACAGTGCGTGCCATGGATGGCGAAGGGGACAGTGAGGACCGCACATGAACTGGTTTCTGGACGGTCTTGTCATAGCGGCCCTGCTGGTTACGGCAGCGGCCGTGTTGCTGTCGCGGGACCTGTTCCGGGCGGTGGTGATGTTCATGGCCTTTGGTCTGCTGATGGCGATGGCATGGGTGCGCCTGCAGGCACCAGACATCGCCCTGGCGGAGGTGGCCATTGGCGCCGGGCTCACCGGGGTGCTGCTCCTGGATGCAGTGAGTCACTTCCAGCGCGGCAAGCTCCGGGAACAACGCTCGGAGAGGGAGTAACGGTGCGTCAGCGTTTACTGGTGTTGGTGACCCTGATCTTCTGCGTGGGCTTGACGATTGCGCTCGCGGCGGGGGTACTGATAGCCGCCGAAGCCGCGATGCCCTCGGGACTGCAGAACCAGTTGGCGCTGAGCCTGGGTCGCAGCGGCGTGGAACACCCCATCACGGCCGTTCTGCTCAACTTCCGTAGCTACGATACGCTGCTTGAGATCGGCGTACTGGTGATCGCCGGCATGGCGGGGATCTCCCTGGCCAGTACCCAGTCACTGGAGGATCCAGCTCTGCGCAGCTCTGATTCCCTGCTGTATGCCCTGCAGCGTTGGTTCGTACCTCTGATGCTGCTGCTGGCGGCGTATCTGCTGTGGGCGGGCGCGGACCGTCCTGGCGGAGCATTCCAGGCGGGGGCAGTGCTCGCCGCGACGGGGGTGCTGATGCGCCTGGGCGGCTTGCCCATGGAGTTTATCCGTCCTGGAATGCTGTTGCGCCTCGGTCTCGTGTTGGGCTTCGCGGTGTTCCTGCTGGTGGCGGTAGCAGGTGTTCTGGCGGGCGAGGCCTTTCTTGCCTATCCGCCGGGAATGGCCGGCGGTCTTATTCTTGCCATCGAAATCGTGCTCACCTTGTCCATTGGCATGATTCTGCTAGCCCTGTTTGTAGCGGCTCCGGTTACTGCTGAACACGAGCCGGAGGAGGGTGCCGGATCGTGAGTCCCGATCTGATGTATGCCCTCGCCGGGGTTGCCCTGTGCGGCATTGGGCTGGCGGGATTCCTGATCCTGCGCCACTTGCTGCGCCGCTTGCTGGCCTTCAACCTGCTCGGCTCGGGCGTGTTCCTGATACTGGTAGGCCTGGCTCAGCATCGCGGCAGTCCGGACCCGGTGCCGCAGGCACTGGTGCTGACCGGTATCGTAGTGGCGATTGCTGCCACCGCCCTGGCCGTTGTCCTGATCAGGCGCTATTACCATCTGACCGGGCGCACGTCGCTGGTGGATGACGAGGACTCACAGTCTTGAACCAGTGGCTGATGGCTGGACTGCTGTTCACGCCGCTGGCCTGGGCGGCTCTGTCTTTGCTGCTGGATTTCCGGCAGGGTCGCTGGCTCAGCTGGCTGGGTATGTTGATCCAGGTGCTGGTGTCCCTGGCGCTGTGGTTCGCAGTGGCGTCCAGTGGCGGTTTCTACTACGCCCTGGGAGGTTGGGAGGCGCCGCTGGGAATCGCCCTGCGGGTGGACGGGCTGGCGGTCACCTTCGTCCTCCTCACGGCGGCGGTGGCCAGCGCCTGCGGCGTGCACGCGGGGGTTTACCTGGACGCCAGTAAATCCTGGCAGCGCTATTTCTGGCCCCTGTTCTGGTTCCTCTGGGCCGGGCTCAATGGTGTGTGGCTGGGCGCGGATCTGTTCAACCTCTATGTCAGCCTGGAACTGATCAGCCTCTCCGCCGTGGGGCTGGTGGCCCTGGGCGGCGAGGCGGCGGCGCTACGGGCGGCCTTGCGCTACCTGTTTGCGGCCCTGCTGGGCTCCCTGGTCTACCTGCTCGGGGTGGCATTGCTGTACGGGCAGTTTGGAACTCTGTCCCTGGCGGGGATTGCCGCGGTACTGGGGGAAAACGAACCGGCGGCAGCGCTGGCGCTGTTGCTGATGCTGGCGGGTCTCGCACTGAAAACGGCGTTGTTTCCCCTGCACGGCTGGCTGCCGCCGGCCCACGGTATCGCCAAATCCCCGGTCAGTGCCCTGCTCTCTGGCCTGGTAGTCAAGGCTTCGTTCTATATAGCTGCGCGCCTGTGGTTGGAACTGGGGGACCGCCTGGGGTCGCATACGCTGGCCCAGGGCATCGGCGCGCTGGGTGCAGCCGCGGTGATCTGGGGCAGCTGGCTTGCCTTGCGCCAGCCCCATCTGAAACAGGTGGTTGCCTACTCTTCCGTGGCGCAGATCGGCTACCTTTTCCTGCTGTTTCCCCTCACCTTTGCCGTGGCGGAGCCGGTTTCCCTGCTGGCCCAGCAGGGCATCACCCTGCAGGTCATCAGTCATGCCCTGGCCAAGGCCGCCATGTTCCTGGCCGCGGGCAACCTGATTCTGTCAGTGCATAGCAAGCGCGTGGATGCCCTGGGAGGAGTGAGCCACTACCTGCCGTTTTCCCTGTTCTCCTTTGGCCTCGCTGGCGTGTCTCTCATGGGCCTGCCACCGACCGGTGGTTTCGCCGCCAAGTGGCTGCTGCTGCAGGCGAGCCTTGCCAGTGGCCAGTGGTGGTGGGTCGCAGTGCTGTTATTGGGCGGGGTGCTGGCAGCGGCCTATGTGTTCCGTATCTATCGCGCCACTTTTCTCGAGGACAGCGACAGCGACGACTTCTATCACCCGCCGAGGAGCCTGGAAGCGATTCCGCTGATCCTGGCCGTGCTGGCACTGGGCCTGGGGCTGGTGGCGGAGCCGGTGCTGTCGGTGCTGGCGCTGCCTTTTGAAGTGGCCGCCGACGTCACGGTGCAGCCATGAGCATAACCGCGCTGTTGCCGATCCTGGCTCTGTTGACTTCGCTGCTGGCGGCGGTGGTGATCTTTGCACTGCCCGAGAATAGCCACCGGCTGCGGACCCTGGTCAATCTGCTCGCGGCGCTGTTCAAGCTGGGCATCGTCGCGGTGATGACCTGGGGCGTGTTCCGCGGAGTGGAATTCAGTGTGAGTTTTACCATGCTGCCCGGGGTCAGTTTCATGCTGCGTGCGGATGCGCTGGCGATGCTGTTCGCTGGCTTGTCGGCGGTGCTCTGGTTCTTCACCACCATTTATGCGGTCGGCTACCTGGAAGACTCGCCCAACCGCAGCCGCTTCTTCGGCTTTTTCAGCCTCTGTGTGGCCAGCACCATGGGCATTGCGCTGGCGGGGAACCTGTTTACATTTTTCCTCTTCTACGAAATGCTCACCCTGTCGACCTATCCCCTGGTGGTGCACAGAGGCACGGAAAAAGCCTTGCAGGCAGGTCGCAATTACATCATCTACACCCTCGGTGGCGGAGTGGTGCTGCTGCTGGGGATTGCCTGGCTACACGGCCTGACGGGGGACCTCGCGTTCCGGGAGACCGGGCACTTCCAGGGCTCGGACCCGGCGATGCATGGCCAGCTGACGCTGGTTTTCATCCTTCTGATCGCCGGTCTCGCGGTCAAGGCCGGCATGTTTCCGGTACACGGCTGGCTGCCCCAGGCGATGGTAGCGCCCGCGCCGGTCAGCGCCCTGTTGCACGCGGTGGCAGTGGTCAAGGCGGGTGCCTTCGGCATCGTGCGAGTGGTTTACGATATCTACGGAATCGACTTTGCCTACCTGCTGGGACTGCTGCAACCCCTGGCCTGGCTGGCAGCCTTCACCATTCTTTATGGTTCGGTTCGGGCCCTGTCCCAGATCGACCTCAAGCGCCGGCTGGCGTTTTCCACCATCAGCCAGGTCTCCTATATTATCCTCGGGATCACGCTGTTCGGGCCCATCGGCACCGTGGGCGGCCTGGTGCACCTGCTGCACCAGGGCATCATGAAGATCACCCTGTTCTTCTGCGCCGGCAACTATGCCGAGACCCTGGGCGTGCACCGGGTGGATGAACTGGATGGCGCCGGACCGCGCATGCCCGCAACTTCTGTGGCCTTCACGGTCGCGGCACTGGGCATGATCGGGGTGCCGCCGCTGGCCGGCTTTATCACCAAGTGGACCATGGGCGCCGGTGCCCTGGCCGCCGGCATGGACTGGGTTGTGCTGGTCCTGCTGGTCAGTAGCCTGCTTAACGCCGCCTATTTCCTGCCGATTGTGTACCGGCTCTGGTTCTGCCCCATCGCCGGGCCGTGGCCGGCAGAGCGGCGCTGGGGTCGGTTGGAGACCAATGTCTGGCTGTTCTGGCCGCCGCTGATAACCATGTCGATGCTGGTACTCGTCGGCCTGCTGGCGGCGACAGCTCTCAGTCCCTTGTCCTGGGCGCAGCTGATTGCCGTACGGATGTACCTGTCGTGAGCGGGCTGCCCCCAGTAACCCTGATTGCGGCCAGCGTACTGCTACCGCTGCTGTATCCGTTGCTGGCAGCTCGTTCCGGCTGGCACGGCCTATTGCGTGCAGCGCTGCCGCTGCTGTCCATGCCGGCGCTGCTGCTGGCGCTGCTGTCCGTGGCGCCGTGGACACTGGAGCTGCCGTGGCTGTTGCTGGGCAGTACCTGGATGCTCGACGAAGTGCGGCGCACTTTCCTGGTGCTGACTGCGCTGCTGTGGAGCACAGCCGGCTTGTATGCGGTCGGCTACCTGGGCGCAGAACGGCTGCGTCGGTTTTGCGTGTTCTGGGGCCTTACCCTGTCCGGCAACCTCGGCCTGGTGCTCGCGGGGGACATTGCCAGTTTCTACACGTTCTTTGCCCTGATGACCTTTGCCGGCTACGGTCTGGTGGTGCACGACGGCAGCGATCGCGCGCGCTTTGCCGGGCGGGTCTACCTGATCATGGCGCTGCTCGGCGAAATGGCACTGCTGGCCGGGTTCCTCCTGGTAGCTCGCGCCCTGGATAGCCTGCTGCTGGCAGATATACCCGCTGCCATTACCGCCAGCAATGAGGCTGCGCTCATCACCGCCCTGTTCATCGCCGGCTTTGGGGTCAAGGCAGGGCTGCCCCTGCTGCACTTCTGGTTACCGCTGGCGCACCCGGTGGCGCCCACCCCGGCCAGCGCGGTCTTGAGCGGTGCCATGATCAAGGCCGGTCTGCTGGGTTGGCTGCTGACCCTGCCCATTGGCGAGGCCGGCTGGGAGGTGGCCGGGCAGTTCCTGATGCTGATGGGCTTTGTCGGGTCCCTGGGCGCGGCCCTGTTCGGTGTGCTGCAACGGGATCCGAAGACAGTGCTGGCCTGGTCAAGTATCAGCCAGATGGGCCTGATGTCGGTGCTGGTGGGTGCCGCAATGGCGGCACCCGGTCAGGCAGTCCTGTTAGTTCCGGTGATTGCCCTGTTTGCCCTGCATCACGGCCTTGCCAAGGGCTGCCTGTTCCTGGCGGTGGGCCTGGTGCTTCCCGCCAAGCGCATTCTGCGCCCGTTGTTGTGGCTGCTGCTTGCGCTGCCCGGGCTGTCTCTGCTGGGGCTGCCGTTCACCAGTGGTGAGTTGGCGAAGGCTGCGATGAAGAATGCCCTGTCGACGGCGTCAAACCTGCCTTTGGCGGAGCAACTGCCGATGCTGTTGCAGGCGGCCACCCTCGCCACCGCGGCCCTGCTCGCCCGCTATGGCTGGATGCTGTGGCTCAAGCTGGAGTCGGGAAGCGTGGCCCCCAGCGTCTGGTCCGGCTGGATTCTGGCGACCCTGTGCAGCGCAGCGCTGTTCTGGTGGTTGCCCGGTGTGCGCTGACCATCGGGGATGCCTGCCATGTTGAACCGATCAGGGCCGCAGAGCTTGCGACCATCGCGATGGCGCAGCCATGGGGGTAACATCCGCTGCCTGAACATTCTCCACTGAGAGGCTGCACCATGACGTCAGCAACGTCCCCCTTCGATCCCGTGACCCTGGGCCCCCTGACCCTGCGCAACCGCTTTATCAAATCCGGTGCCAATGAGGCAATGTGCCTGGATGGCAAGCCGACCAAGGCCCTGGTCAAACATCATCGGGATCTGGCGGCAGGGGGAGTGGGCATGACCACCGTTGCCTATATGGCGGTGGCGAAGGTCGGGCGCACCCTGCCCAACCAGATCTGGATGCGCCCGGAGGTGCTGCCCGACCTGCGGGTGCTGACCAAGGCTGTGCACGACGAGGGGGCGGCGATTTCCGCCCAGATCACCCACGGTGGCTCCTTTGTCACCGGTGTAAAGGTACGCGGTCGTACAATCAGCTCCTCCGCGGGTTTTAATCCCGCGGGTGCGCTGAAGGGCAATTTCTTCCAGCGTGCGATGACGGAGGCGGATATGGCCCGGGTCGTGGAAGAGTTTGTCGCCGCGGCCGAACTGGCGCGGGAGGCAGGCTTCGACGCGGTGGAGTTGCATATGGGGCACGGCTATCTGCTGAACCAGTTCATTTCCCCGCTCAGCAATCGCCGCGAAGATGAGTACGGCGGCAGCGCGGAGAATCGCGTGCGGTTTCCGGCCCGGGTGCTGGCGGCGGTCAAGCAGGCAGTGGGCAAAGAGCTGGCGGTGTTGGCCAAGATCAACGTCGCCGACGGTGTCCGCCGCGGAGCCACCGTTGAAGATGGCATCGTCACTGCGCGTGCGCTGCAGGACGCGGGCGCCGATATGCTGGTCCTTTCCGGCGGCCGTAATGTGGAGTCAACCTGGTTCATGTTCGGCAGTAACATGAACCGCGAAACCATCGCCCGGGTGCTCAAGCAGCAGGGCGAGTGGATCACGGCGCTGATGATGAAAGCGGCGGCCTCCAGCGAACCGAAGGTCGAATTCAGGGAAATGTACTTCCTCGAGCACTCGCGGAAAATCCGCGCGGCGGTTGATTTACCGCTGGGCTATCTGGGCGGCACCAAGAGTCTGGCCAACGCCGAACAGGCGATGGCGGAAGGTTTTGAGTGCGTGGTGCTCGCCCGGGCGCTGATTCACGACGCAGCACTGGTGAACAAGTTCCGCAGCGGCGAACTGACCGAGTCCGGCTGCGACAACTGCAATGCCTGTGTTGCCTATATCTATCATCCGGCAGGGACCTGGTGCGTGCACAACCCGCCCAATGATCCGCGGTTGAACACCATCCCCGCCGCGGCGGTGAACTGACACACCTCTATCAACCCAGACCAGGAGTATCCCGTGGCCAGTATTCTCGACCGCTTCCGTCTCGACGGACAGGTTGCCATCATTACCGGCGCCGGCCGCGGCATCGGTGCCGCAACGGCCATCGCTTACGCCGATGCCGGCGCCGACGTGGTGATTTCCGCCCGCACCCGCAGCGAGCTGGAGGAAACCGCGGAGGAGGTCCGGGCCCGGGGGCAGCGTGCGCTGGTGGTCATCTGTGATGTGATGGAGGCACAGCAGCGCGCGGACCTGGTTACTCAGGCCATAGCCGAATTCGGGCGCCTGGACATTCTGGTCAACAATGCCGGCGGCTGGGGACCCAAGCCGACGCTGGACACTACCGACGAGGAGTTTGATGCCTGCTTCCACTTCAACGTGACCACAGCGTTTTCGCTCTCTCGCCAGAGCGTGCCGCACATGGTCGCCACCACGGGCAAGGGCTCTATCGTCAATATCTCCTCCACCGCCGGCATCCATCCGCAGCCTGGTTTCGCCGCCTACGGAACCGGCAAGGCGGCGCTATCCTGGCTTACCCGGGAACTGGCCCAGGATTTTGCGCCCAAGGTGCGGGTGAATGCCATCGGCGTCGGCGCCATCCTGACGACAGCGTTGGCCAACTTCATGAATGACGAACTGCAGCAAACCATGTTGGCTAAGACCCCCATGGCCAGGCTCGGTGCCGCCGAGGACATCGCTGCCTGCGCCCTGTATCTGGCATCACCGGCCGCGAGCTACGTGACCGGTGAGGTCTATGGCGTCAATGGCGGCATTGTCACTTCCCAGGTGGAGATGCCGCGCGCACGGCTCTGAGGCCGGATGCAGGTCCTGCCGGACTGTAGGGTGTACGGCGGTCCGTCTTATCAGGGTCGCTTTTGGGGCATTGACTTCCCGCGCCGCTTACCCATTATGGCGGGATTCCATAAGCTCGGCGCAACCATGAATGCTCTCGATGTGCCAACGCTGTTTCTGATGATTGCCATGACGGCGAGTGTCTGTGCACTCATCATGCTGGTCCTGTGGCGCATTAATAACAGGATGAATGGGGTTTTCCACTGGTTTCTGGCATCGGCGGCCAATGCAACGGCGTTTCTGGTGCTGTTTCCACTTGCGGGTCGCGGTGGTCTCGAGTCCTATTTGATCGTTGTCAACAACACCCTGTCTCTCTGTGCGGTCATGTTCACCCTGGAAGGGAGCCTCCGGTTCCGTGGCTTCCAATCAGCGCAGCGGTGGAAGCTGGTGTTTGTTTTGGTCCCGCTGTTCGCCTTGATAGCTTGGCTGAACCGTGATGACATGGTCAGTCGCCACCTTTGGCAAGATCCGCTTGCGGCATTAGGCCTGCTGGCGGTAGCCGTGGTGATGGTATGGGGTGCCAGCCGCCACGAGTTCAGGATTTACCAGCTTTCCGCCCTATTTGCGGCACTGCTGGCCCTCGCCTTCATGTTTCGCTGGTGGTCGTCACTCCAGGTCATCTTCGACCCCACTTGGGACCTGTCGCTGGCCCGGGCGACATTGTTCGTGGGCATGATTCTGTACCTAATGGGCTGGACTTTCAGTATCACCGTTGCCTGTTATTTCCGCGAGCACCAGTACACCCTGCAACTGGCAAGCGAGGACGTGCTGACGGGCCTGCCCAACCGGCGCAGCATCGATGAGACCCTGACCCGTACCTTGGAGCGGGCCCGGCGCCACGGCGAACATTTCGCGCTGGTAATGTTAGATCTGAACCGTTTCAAACGAGTGAACGACGAGTTGGGGCATCAGGCAGGTGATGCGCTGCTGGTGGAAGTGGCCCGTCGCCTGCGCGGGTTTTTGCGGGACGCTGACTTCGCGGGTCGGCTCGGTGGGGACGAATTCCTGCTGATAGTGCACGGCATCGATAATCGTGTTAGCGCGCAGCGAGTGTCGCAGCGTCTGCGCGAAGCTCTGAATGGCCCCGCCGCTTTGGGTTCACAGACCGTGTCGGTAGCGATTGCCGTGGGCGTTGCCATCTGGCCCGAGGATGGAGACAGCGCCGATGCTCTGCTAATCGCCGCCGACCGCTCCATGTACGCGGACAAGCCCGGGCATTCTTGAAAGTTAGCAAAACATACTGTATGTTCAAATCCGGTTTGCGGAGCCCCCGGGCGCCGCAGTGAACTGGACGGCGGCCGCCCGGCCCCGAAGAGGTGATCCCGTGAGCAAGCTGGAAGAATTCCGCGCTGAAACCCGCGCCTGGCTGGAAGAGAATTGTCCTCCCGCCATGCGCGAACCGGTCCGCAGTTTCGAGGACCTGTACATGGGAGGACGCAACCCCGAAATCGCACATCCCGAACAGAAGGTGTGGTGCGACCGCATGGCGGTGCGCGGCTGGACGGTACCGCACTGGCCAACGGAATACGGTGGCGGCGGCCTGGACAATGAAGAAAGCAAGGTCCTGCAGCAGGAAATGGCCCGGATCAACGCCCGCCGGCCCCTGGACAGCTTCGGGATCTCCATGCTCGGCCCAGCGCTGCTGCACTTTGGCAATGAGGAACAGAAGCTCGAGCACCTGCCGCCGATCTGCCGCGGCGAAATCCGCTGGTGCCAGGGCTACTCCGAGCCCAATGCCGGCTCCGACCTGGCCAGCCTGCAGACCCGCGCCGAGGACCACGGCGACCACTACATCATCAACGGCCAGAAAGTCTGGACCTCCTACGCCGACAAGGCAGACTGGATTTTCTGCCTGGTGCGCACCGACACCAGCGGCAGCAAGCACGAGGGCATCAGTTTCGTCCTCTTCGACATGGACAGCCCTGGCGTCAGCACCCGCCCGATCCGCCTGATCAGCGGTTCCTCGCCCTTCTGCGAGACCTTCTTTGACAATGTGAAGGCCGACAAGCGCAACCTGGTTGGGGAGGAGGGCAAGGGCTGGACCATCGCCAAATACCTGCTCACCCACGAACGCGAGATGATTTCCGGTTTCGGGGCGGCGCCGAAAAAATCACTCGGCGAAGCCGCGCTTGAAACCCTGGGTGCGGACGCCAGCGGCCGCCTCGGCAACGGTATCCTGCGCCACACGATCGCTCAGTACCAGCTCGACGCGCTGGCTTTTGCCGCCACCATGAACCGGGTCGGGGATGAGGCGAAGGCGGGTCAGGGCCTCGGTGCTGCCTCGTCGATTTTCAAGTACTACGGCACCGAGCTGAACAAACGTCGCAACGAACTCAATGTCGCCATTGGCGGCGAAGCGGCGCTGGGCTGGGAGGGCGAGGTCTATCAGGGCGGCGTCACCAGCCGCGACTGGCTGCGCTCCAAGGGCAACTCCATCGAGGGCGGCACCTCCGAGGTGCAGCTGAATATTATCGCCAAGCGGGTCCTGGGCCTTCCGGACTAAGCGCAAGAGGGCTGACGAAATGGCACTGGTACTGACTGAAGAGCAGGTCATGCTCAAAGAATCCGCCGCCGGGCTGCTGGCAGAGAAAGCGGGCCTGGCACAGTTGCGCGCCCTGCGCGATGCGGATGACGAACTCGGGTTTTCCCGCGAGGTTTGGCAGGAAATAGCGGCCATGGGTTGGCCCGGCATCGCCGTGCCCGAGGCCTACGGCGGCCTGGGTTACGGCTATACCGGTCTCGGCCTGGTGCTCGAGCAGGCGGGGCGCCACCTGAGCCCCACCCCCCTGCAGGCATCGGTACTGGTGGGCGCCACGGCGGTCGCCGAACTGGGAACCGAGGCCCAGAAGCAGGCCCTGCTGCCGGCCCTGGCTGCGGGCGAATTGCTGGTCTCGCTGGCGCTGCAGGAGGGGCCTCAGCATGCGCCGGAGCAAACGACGATGACTGCAGTCGCTAATGGCGACGCCTACACCCTGACTGGTGCCAAGATCCTGGTCCTGGATGCCCTGGCGGCGGACCATTTCGTGGTCATCGCCCGCACAGCGGGCAGCGCAGGTGACAGCGATGGCCTGACCGCCTTTCTGGTACCGGCCGACGCGAAGGGTGTGACCGTGGAGCGCCGCCGCATGGTCGACTCCCGCGGGCTTGGCGCAGTGCGCTTTGACGGTGTGCGGGTAGACACGGATGCGGTCATGGGCGAGCCGGGCCAGGCCTGGGCGGGCCTCAGCCGTACCCTGGACATAGCCAATATCGGCCTGGCGTCCGAGCTGCTGGGCCTTTCCACCCATGCTTTCGAGCTTACGGTGGCCTACCTCAAGGAGCGCAAGCAGTTCGGCAAGGTGATTGGTTCTTTCCAGGGACTGCAGCACCGCGCGGCGGAATTGTTCGCGGAACTGGAGCTGGCTCGTTCGATCGTGCTGCAGGCGCTGCAGGCGATCGATGCCGACGACCCCGGGCTGCCGCAACTGGCCAGTGCCGCCAAGGCCAAGCTCTGCGAAGTCGCGCAGCGCGCGACCAATGAAGGCATACAGATGCATGGCGGCGTCGGCATGACCGATGAATACGATATCGGTCTGTTCATCAAGCGCGCCCGGGTTGCCCAGCATTGTTTTGGTGACTATAACTACCATTTGGACCGCTTTGCCCGCCTTGGCGGATTCTAGTGGCCCCCGGAGAGGAGCGATAAAAACAATGGATCCGGCACTCGCACAGTACGCGGACACAATTGCCGCTCTCACCGCCGACGGGCAACCCTTTGCCCTGGAGGCAGTGAACATCAATGGCCTGGAGTTTCAGACCTATGTCACCATGCCCGCAAGCCTTGGCGCCTACTGTGCCATCATGCAGCAGCACGGGGACAAGGATTTCGTGGTCTACCGCGACCAGCGCTATAGCTTCGCCGAAACCTGGGCTCGCAGCGCCGCGTTGGGTGCCGCTCTGCAAGGGAAGTACGGCATAGCCCCCGGAGACCGGGTGGCGATTGCCAGCCGCAATAACCCGGAATGGATGATGGCATTTATTGCCATCGCCTCCATCGGCGCAGTGGCGGTGCCCATGAATGCCTGGTGGACCACAGAGGAACTCGGCTACGGCGTCGAAGACAGCGGTAGCCGGGTCGTGGTCGTGGACCCGGAGCGCGCCGCGCGGCTGGCGCCGATTGCAGAACGCTATCAATTGCGCGTCATTTCGATTGGCGACGTATCCGACCTGGCGCTGGCCACCGAGGATTTCGACGCCCTGCAGTCCGAGTTTGCCGGCGCAGCCATGCCCGAGGTCGCGGTTGCGCCAGAGGATGACGCCACCATCATGTATACCTCGGGTTCCACCGGGCACCCAAAGGGCGCGGTCTCTACCCACCGCGCCATCCTCGCGGCGCTGTGGAGCTGGATGCTGCTGGGCACCGCGAACAAGATGCTCGCAGGCGATTCCGGTGCTCCTTCTTCGCCCCCCGCCGGGTTGCTTACCATCCCTCTGTTCCACTGTACCGCCAGCCACTCTGCCTTCCTGTTGTCACTGCTGATTGGCCGCAAGCTGGTCATCATGCACAAGTGGGACGTACAGGAAGCCCTGCGCCTGATCGAAGCAGAGCGTATTACCTGGTTCAACGGCGTGCCCACCATGTCTGCGGAGCTGCAGGCGGCGGCCAAAGATACGGAACACGATATCTCCTCGCTGGTGGACATTTTCTCCGGTGGCGCAGCACGCCCGCCGGATCAGGTGGGCAAGATTGCCTCGACCTTCAAGCGCGCGGTGCCCGGCATCGGCTATGGACTCACCGAGACCAATGCGCTGGGTGCGGTCAATGCCGGCGCGGCCTATGTCGCCAACCCGGCGAGCACCGGGCGCATCGTTCCCGCAGTTACGAATTTCAAGATTATCGACGGCGGGGGCAACAGCCTGCCCATTGGCGAGCGCGGTGAGTTATGTATCAAATCCACCGCCAACTGCCGCGGCTACTGGAACAGGCCCGATGCTACCCGGGAGGCGTTTATTGACGGCTGGTTCCACACCGGTGACGTGGCCTATCTGGACGAACACGGTTTTCTCTACATCGTTGACCGGATCAAGGACATCATTATCCGCGGCGGCGAAAACATCAGCTGTATCGAAGTTGAGGCCGCCATCCACAAGCACCCTGCGGTGTTGGAAGCGGCGGTGTTTGGCCTCCCTGATGAACGGCTTGGCGAAGTGGTGGGCGCCGTGGTTGTGTTGCTCAAAGGCAAGGAGGTCACGACCGAGGCGCTGCAGGACTACCTGCGCGAGCACATGGCCACGTTCAAGGTGCCCGCCCGTATCTGGCTGCAGCGGGAGCAGTTGCCGCGCATCGCCTCGGGCAAGATTTTCAAACGGCAGCTGAAGGCGCATTACGCCGCAACGCTTTCCCCGGGGACCGGGCAGTAGTACTGAGCGCCTCCCATTCATCTTTTCATTAGAAGCGAGTACATCATGGATCTTGGAGTCAGTGACAAGTTGCAACCCCTGCTGGCGCAGGTGCGGGCCTTTATGGCCGAGGAGATCGCCCCGGTTGAGGACGAATACATCGCTGAGATTGGCGTCGGCGACCGCTGGCAGTTTACGGCCCGCCAGACCGAGATCATGGAAGCCCTCAAGGGCAAGGCAAAAGCGGCGGGTTTGTGGAACTTCTTCCTGACTGACGGCGAGCATGGCTCCGGTCTCACCACGGTGGAGTATGCGTATCTTGCGGAGGAGATGGGTAAATCCCACATCGCCGCAGAGGTGTTCAACTGCGCGGCGCCTGACACCGGTAACATGGAAGTGCTGCACAAGTACGGCAGCGAGGCGCAGAAGCAACGGTGGTTGGAGCCGTTGCTCAACGGCGAGATCCGCTCCGCCTTTGCCATGACCGAACCCGGTGTCGCCTCCTCGGATGCCACCAACGTCTGCACCAGCGCAGTGCTGGACGGCGATGAGTGGGTGATCAACGGTGAGAAGCACTATATCTCCGGCGCCGGCGACCCTCGCTGCAAGATCATGATCGTGATGGTCAAGACCGACCCGGACGCGCCCAAGCACTTGCAGCAGTCCCAGATTCTGGTGCCCATGGACACTCCCGGAGTGGAGAACCTTCGCGCCATGCATGTGTTCTCCATGGACGATGCGCCCCACGGCCATATGCACCAGCGTTTCACCGATGTGCGGGTGCCGAAAGACAACATTATCCTCGGTCCCGGCCGCGGCTTTGAAATCTCCCAGGGTCGCTTGGGCCCCGGCCGTATCCACCACTGCATGCGCGCCATTGGCGCGGCGGAAAAAGCGCTGCGGCTGCTCTGCGAACGCTCCGTGTCCCGCACCGCCTTCGGCAAGCCCCTGGCCCGGCTCGGTGGCAACGTCGACATCATCGCCAACGCCCGCATGGATATCGAGATGGCACGCCTGCTGACTCTGAAGACCGCGTGGATGATGGACAATGTGGACCCTAAAGAAGCCCGCGTGTGGATCTCCATGATCAAAACCGCGGTGCCCAATATCTCCATCCGTATCGTCGACCAGGCCATCCAGATGTACGGTGCCCTCGGCGTGTCCCAGGATACGCCCCTGGCCACCATGTACATGGGGCAGCGCACCCTGCGCCTGGCGGACGGCCCCGACGAAGTACACCGCATGGTGGTGGGGCGCAACGAGCTCCGCCGCTACATGCAGCAGCAGGAGGTCGGTGCCACTTTCCGCGACGGCTGAGAGAACTGCGCCTCACAACCCTGATTCAGCAACCACAAGGAAACACCCATGACCATGAAAGTCGTTCCCCACGCCGAGATGGTGAACCAGAAAGGGCTCAAGCTGGAGCCCGGCCCCTGGATCACGATCGACCAGGATCGCATCAACGCCTTTGCCGATTGCACCGAGGATCACCAGTTCATTCACATCGATGAAGAGCGGGCCGCGCAAACACCCTTCGGTGGCACCATTGCCCACGGCTTCCTGACCCTGTCGATGATGGTAAAGATGTGCGAGGGCATTGGCATCATGCCGGAGAAGGTGGTGATGGGCATCAACTATGGTTTTGACAAGGTGCGTTTCCTGACCCCGGTACGTGCCGGCAGGCGGGTGCGCGCTCAGGTTGAGATCGTCGATGTGCAGGCCAAGGATAACAACCGGTTCCTCATCAAGCAGTCGGTCGCGGTGGAAATCGAGGGCGAGGAGAACCCGGCCTTGGTGGCTGAGTGGTTGTCCATGGTTGTTGCTGGTTAAGGGCAAATGAACTTTATCGCCCGCAGCGCGGGCTCCTACGATGAGGAGATGACGGAATGAGTATTCGCTATGACGGCAAGGTGGCTATTGTGACCGGCGCCGGCCAGGGCCTGGGCCGCTGCCATGCAATCGCGCTGGCCGAGCGCGGCGCCAAAGTGGTGGTCAATGATCTCGGTGGTTCGAAGGACGGTACCGGGTCTTCCAGTGAGGCCGCGCGGTCCGTAGTGGCGGAAATCGAGGCAGCCGGCGGTGAGGCGATTGCCAACGGCGCCAACGTCGCCAGGTACTGTGAAGTAGAAGCCATGGTGCAGCAGACCATGGACCAGTGGGGCCGGGTCGACGTCCTGATCAACAACGCCGGCATCCTTCGGGACAAGAGTTTTACCAAGGGCAGCCTGGAGGATTTCCAGCTGGTGGTCGACGTGCATCTGATGGGTACCGTCAACTGCACCAAGGCAGTGTGGGAGATCATGCGCGAGCAGGCCTATGGCCGCATTGTCGTCACCACTTCTTCCAGTGGCCTTTACGGCAACTTCGGCCAGAGCAACTACGGCGCCGCCAAGATGGGCGTCATCGGCCTGATGAACACCCTGGTGCAGGAAGGCGCCAAGTACAATATCCGGGTCAACGCCCTGGCACCCACCGCCGGTACCCGCATGACCGAGGGGCTGCTGCCGGACAAGGCCTTTGATCTGCTGACCCCGGAGACTGTAACCCCGGCGGTGCTGTACCTGGCCAGCGAGGATTGCCCCAACCGCACCATCCTGGCGGCCGGGGCCGGCGCTTTCGCCGTGTCTCGCATCGTGGAAACCGAAAGCGTGTGGCTGCCCGTGGACGAGCAGACGCCGGAAGGCATCGCAGCGCACTGGGAGCAGATCAGCAAGCGGGATGGTGAGCGCGAGCTGACCGCCGGCTTTGAGCAGAGCATGAAGATGATCGGCGAGGCCGCAGCAGGCCTTGGCATCAAACTCGACTAACCCAACAGGCCCAGCCCGCCCAGCGCGGGCCGCCGGGAGAACTCCATGAAAGAAGCAGTTATCGTATGTACCGCCCGTACCCCCATCGCCAAGGCCTTCCGGGGCGGGTTCAATAACCTGGGCGGCGCCAGCCTGGGCGCGGCGTCCGTGGCCGAGGTTGTGCGGCGCGCCGGTATCGACCCGGCCCGGATTGAAGATGTCATCATGGGCAGTGCCCTGCAGCAGGGGGCGACCGGCAGCAACGTGGCGCGGCAGATTGCCCTGCGTGCGGGCCTGCCGGTGACGGTGTCCGGTATGACCCTCGATCGGCAGTGTTCCTCAGGACTGATGGCGGTGGCCACCGCGGCCAAGCAGATTATGTACGATGGCATGAGCTGCGTGATCGGCGGCGGCCTGGAGTCCATCTCCCTGGTGCAGAATGAGCACATGAACCTGCACCGCATGGTCGACGAGGAGCTGATGGCCATGCACCCTAACATCCACATGCCCATGCTGCAGACCGCCGAAGTGGTGGCCAAGCGCTACAACATTTCCCGCGAGGCGATGGACGAGTATGGCCTGCAGTCCCAGCAGCGCACCGCCGCTGCCTACGAGGCGGGCCGCTACGACGCCGAGCTGGTACCGGTAACCTGTAAGCGTATCGTCTGGAACAAGGAAACCGGCGAGCAATCCGAGGCCGAGGCCACGGTCAGCGCCGACGAAGGCCTGCGCGCTACTACCGCCGAGGGCCTGGCGGGCCTCAAGACCGTCATCGAAGGCGGCACTATCACCGCCGGCAACGCTTCCCAGCTCTCCGACGGTTCCTCCGCCCAGCTGCTGATGGACGCCAAGACCGCGCAGCAGGAAGGCCTGGAGCCGCTGGGCATCTACCGTGGCATTGCCGTGGCCGGCTGCGATCCGGATGAAATGGGTATCGGCCCGGTGTTTGCGGTGCCCAAGCTGCTCAAGCAGCACGGCCTGACTGTGAATGACATCGGCCTGTGGGAACTGAATGAGGCTTTCGCGGTGCAGGTGCTGTACTGCCGCGACAAACTCGGCATCGACAACGCCAAGCTCAATGTCAGCGGCGGCGCCATCTCCATTGGTCACCCCTACGGCATGAGCGGCTCGCGGATGATCGGCCACGCTCTGCTCGAGGGCAAGCGTCGCGGCGTCAAGTACGTGGTCATTACCATGTGTGTCGGCGGTGGCATGGGTGCCGCCGGCCTGTTCGAGGTGGCATAGCTTGAAAGCAGTCGTATGCAAGGAACACGGCCTGCCCGACAAGCTGGCCTTCGAAACCAACTGGCCCGACCCGGAGCCGGGTGACAACGAGGTGCTGATTGATGTGAAGGCGGCGGGCCTTAACTTCCCCGACGTGCTGATCATCCAGAACATGTACCAGACCAAGCCCGAGCTGCCGTTTATTCCCGGCGGCGAATGCTCCGGGGTGGTGGCGGCGGTAGGGAAGAACGTGACCCGGCTCAAGCCCGGTGAAAAAGTGATTTCCATGGGTTCCCACGGCGCCTTCTGCTCGCGCATCGTGGCCGACCAGAACTCCGTGTTCCCGATGCCCGACGGACTCAGCTTCGAGCAGGCGGCGGGTGTCTCCATCACCTATTTCACCTCCTACTACGCTCTCAGGCAGCGCGCCAATATCCAGCCCGGGGAAACCCTGCTGGTGCTGGGTGCGGCGGGCGGGGTCGGCACCACCGCAGTGGAGCTGGGCAAGCTGTTTGGAGCGAAGGTGATTGCCGCTGCGAGCTCGGACGAAAAGCTGGAGCTGTGTAAAAAGCTCGGTGCCGACGAGGTGATCAATTACAGCAAGGTGTCCCTCAAGGATGCGCTCAAGGAGCTGACCGGCGGCAAGGGCGTGGACGTGGTCTATGACCCGGTGGGCGGCGACTTCTCGGAGCCGGCGGTGCGCAGCATGGCCTGGAAGGGCCGATATCTGGTGATCGGCTTTGCCAGCGGTCCCATCCCCAGCATTCCTCTCAACCTGACCCTGCTCAAGGGTTGTGCCATTGTCGGCGTATTCTGGGGGCGCTTCATGGCGGAAGAGCCCGCGGTCAATCTGCAGAACATCCATGAGCTGTGGGCCCTGTTCGCCGAGGGCAAGCTGAACCCGGTGGTGACCGATGTGTTTCCGCTGGAGGAGTACGAGGCCGCCTATGCCTGTATGATGGAGCGCCGCGCCCGCGGCAAAGTCATCCTGACCATGTAGGAGCCCCGTCATGCAGCCGTTTGTCTTCAACACTGTGCCTCAGTTGCTCTGCGAATCCGGCAGCGCCCTGGCGCTGGCGCAGCGGTGTCGGCGCCTGGGAATCGGTAAACCGCTGCTGGTCACCGATCCCGGGCTGATGGCCATCGGCTTGGTGCAACCGGTGCTGGCGGCACTGGAGGCTGACGGCTTGACGGCCGTACTGTTCGACCAGGTGCGGGAGGATCCGCCGGAGGCGACGGTAGAGGCGGCGGCAGCTGCCGGACGTGAAGGCAGAGTCGATGGTGTTATCGCCGTCGGTGGCGGCAGCTCCATGGACGTGGCTAAAGTGGTAGCGGTGCTGTTGGGCGGGTCCCAGCCGCTGTCGGCTCTGTACGGCGTCGATCAGGTGCAGGGTGGCCGTTTGCCCATGATTCTTGTTCCGACAACCGCGGGCACTGGCTCCGAAGTGACGCCGGTGGCGGTAATCACCACCGGGGAAACCACCAAGGCCGGGGTGTCCTCCGCGGTACTGTTGCCCGATGTGGCGGTGCTGGATCCGGACCTGACCCTGGGCCTGCCCCCTGGGGTGACCGCGATGACCGGCGTCGATGCCATGGTGCACGCGATCGAGGCCTATACTTCCAAAGTCAAAAAAAATCCCCTGTCCGATAATCTGGCGCGGGAGGCCCTGCGTCTGCTGGGAGCCAATATTCGCACCGCCGTGCACAAGGGCAGCGACCGCGAGGCACGTGCCGGCATGCTGCTGGGGGCCTGCCTGGCTGGGCAGGCCTTTGCCAATGCGCCGGTGGCCGCGGTGCATGCGCTGGCATACCCGCTAGGCGGCCATTACCACATTCCCCACGGCCTCACCAATTCCCTGGTGCTGCCTTCGGTGCTGGCGTTCAATATGTCTGAAGCCGCGCCACTCTACGCCGAGCTGGCGGAGATTGTGGCTCCCGGCGTCAAAGGCAGTGTCGAGGCCCGCGCCATGGCGCTGGTGGACGCACTGCGTACCTTGATTGACGATGTGAAGCTGCCCGCAACCCTGCAGGCCGCTGGTGTTCCCGAGCAGGATCTGCCCATGCTGGCAGAGGACGCCATGCTGCAACAGCGCCTGCTGGTCAACAATCCGCGGGAAGTGGTGCTCGCCGATGCCCTGGGCATCTACCGCGCCGCCTACGGGACTGCGGCATGAGCAAGCGCCCGCAGCGCAATGACTACAAGGCCTTCTA
>JBGTGB010000401.1:0-6520 GCA_041746975.1 Haliea sp.
GCAGATGGCGCGAGGGAGTGGAAATGATCCCCTCCTGTTTCAACTTGGCCAGTGAACGGCTGACGGTTTCCACTGTGAGACCCAGGTAGTCGGCTATGTCTTGTCGCGTCATCGGAAGCTCGATGTGCTCCCGGGTACTACCTGGCATCCGTTCCAGTAACTGCAACGCCAGGAAGCAGATACGCTCATCGGCTTTTTTCTGGCCCAGGATGTAGATCTGGTCCAATGCCCGCGCCAGCACAATGGCAGAGATTTTTTTGATGTTCTGCTTGAGGCGTGGGGTGGTATCCGCCAGCGTCAGGAGTTTTTGCTGGTTGAATTCATAGGCTGTTAGCTCGGTGAGCGCCTTTACCCCGACTTCGAAGAAATCGGAATTGGTGAAGCCGACAAAGTCTCCCGGAAATAAAAACGCAAGTACCTGGCGTCGGCCGGAGCTGGACATGCGCTCCACCAGCGCGGTCCCGGTAACGAGGTTGAATGCGACTTCGGCAGGGGTATGCTGGGTGAATAGGTACTGCTGCGGAGAGCGGATTCTGAGCTTGGCGAAATCCGCCAGTTGTCTAAGCGCCGCATCGTTCAGGCCATTGTAAAGATGGTGTTCACGCCCGAAGTTCGCGGTGCTGGGGGGCAGGTCATCCAGGCTCATGGCATACCAACACTCTTATTGAGTTGACAGTGACTGCTGTAGCTGTCATAAATATAAAGAGATAACAATATAACAATACCGTAGAATGGTTGACGCTACCTCGGGCAATGCGGCCACGGGGTATGTTGGCATGGGAAGCCCCGCTATTCAAAAGGTTTCCGCAACGATAGGACACTGTGCTTGGAGTACGGAGAAGCTTAATGTCGAGTCCCCCGCCTACCGTGAAGCTGCTGGAGACACTGTCCGCCTGTCTTAGCAGTGAACGTGTCCTGACGGACGATTACTCCTGTGCATTCTATGCCCAGGATGTGTACAGCCTTGGCGTTCCCGCTCTGGCGGTGCTCCAGCCTGATTCTACTGAGGAGCTGGCGGCTGTTGTCAAGGCTACCACCGAAGCCGGCTGCGCTGTTATTCCCCGTGGCGGCGGCATGTCCTATACCGGCGGCTATGTGCCCATTCAGGCAGATACCGTCATTGTCGACATGTCGCGAATGTCCCGCGTGCTCGAGATCAACACCGAGGATATGTACGTCACTGTTGAGTGTGGCTGCACCTGGAAGGCTCTGTACGAGGCGCTCAAGGATACCGGTCTGCGTACTCCCTACTGGGGGACACTCTCTGGTATTTACGCCTCCGTCGGGGGCAGCCTGTCGCAGAATGCCGTCTTCTGGGGCTCCGGCCAGTTTGGCAGTGCGGCAGATTCGGTGATCGCACTGGAAGTGGTTTTGGCGGACGGGACTATCGTGCGGACCGGCTCCGGGGCTCAACTGAACTCTACGCCCTTCTTTCGCCACTACGGTCCCGATTTGACCGGGTTGTTTACCTGTGACAGCGGCGCGTTCGGGTTCAAGGCGACGGCGACTTTCCGCCTGATGCCTGCGCTCCCGGCGCGAGAGTACGTGGCCATGGACTTCAAGCGGGCCGAGGACGCTCTCGCCGCCATGAGTGAAATCAGCCGTCAAGGGCTGGCGATGGAGTGCTTTGGCTTCGACCCCTTCCTGCAGTCCCAGCGCATGAAGCGAGAGAGCCTCGCCACCGACGTCAAGTCCCTCGCCGGGGTCATGAAGAGCAGCGGTTCGGCGCTCGGCGCGCTCAAGGATGGAGTAAAAATTGCTTTCGCCGGACGGCGCTACATGAAGGATGTGGATTTCTCGATTCAGGTCATCATTGAGGAGCGCTGTGAAGAGGCCGCGCAGCTGATGGCGCGCAAGGTGCGGGGAATAATCGCCGACCACAGTGGTCGTGAAATCGAAAACAGCATACCGAGGATAGTGCGCGCAAACCCTTTCGGGCCAGTGAACAGTATGGTGGGTCCGGAAGGGGAGCGTTGGGCGCCGGTGCACGCCCTGTTGCCGCACTCCAAAGTAATCCCGACATACAAGGCGGTCGAGACAATTCTCGAGCGCCATCAGGAGCTGATTGCCAGACATGGCATCGGGATAGGCTATCTGTTTGCCACGGTGGCCACCAACTGCTTCGTGCTGGAACCGGTATTCTTCTGGCCTGACGAGCTGAATGCGCTGCACCGGGAAAGCGTGACGCCCGATCACCTCGCCCGGCTTCGAGGCTTCCCCGCCAATGAGGCAGCGCGTAAGGCCGTGGGCCAGATTCGTGATGAAATCATCGCGCTGTTCACCGAGGTGGGCGGCGTTCACTCGCAGATCGGCAAGAGCTATCTCTACAGGCAGGGCCTTGAGGCCAATTCCTGGAAGCTGGTCAGCGCGATAAAGGATCAGGTGGATCCACGGGGCAAGGTCAACCCCGGCTCACTCGGGCTCTGAATCCGGCTTATGGCGATAACACTGTTTGCAAAGCTGTGGTCTGATCACGAGATTCAGATGCTCGATGGTGGAGACTCCCTGATCTATATCGACCGGGTTTTCCTGCACGAGCGTACGGGTTCCGTAGCCCTGGAGAGTCTGTCGAGCGAGGGTAGGACACTGCGGTCTCCTGCCCAGGTATTCTGCAGCATGGACCATATCATCGACACGCTTCCAGGCCGTGGTGACACTACCCTTGTGCCCGGGGGTACCGAGTTCATCCACTCCACCCGCCAGGCTTCAAGGCAGGCAGGTATCCGCCTGTTTGACGTCAACGACAGCGACCAGGGTATCGTGCACGTCATCTCTCCGGAACTTGGGATTGTGCAGCCCGGTTGCACGCTGGTCTGCCCGGACAGCCACACCTGCTCCCAGGGAGCCTTGGGAGCGCTCGCCTGGGGCATTGGTTCCAGTCAGGCCGAACACGCCATGGCTACCAGCACTCTGGTGGTGAAAAAGCCGCTCACGATGCGCGTTATGCTGACTGGCGGGCTTTCGCCAGCGGTGACCGCGAAGGACCTGATCCTGCACCTGATCGCACGCCACAGCACGGCGGGGGGCGCGGGTTACGCCATTGAGTTCGCGGGAGAGGTGGTGTCGGGCCTTGATGTCGAAGCGCGCTTGACGCTGTGCAACATGGCGGTTGAATTCTCCGCGTTCACCGCGTTGATAGCGCCAGATCAGAAAGTTTTCGATTTTCTACGCGGGCGGCCCTATGCGCCCAGCGGCGAGAACTGGGATAGGGCGGTGGCCTACTGGCAAACATTGCGTAGCGACCCCGGCGCGCAATTTGACCGCGAGATCGAGCTCGACTGTGGTGAGGTTGAGCCCGTTGTGAGCTGGGGGACCAGTCCGCAGCAGGCCTGTGGAATCACCGGCCGGGTGCCAATGATCGAAGCCGGACTAAGTGAGAATGATCGCGCTACGCTGGCTAGAACTCACGAGTATATGGGTCTGAAACCGGGGCAGTCGTTGCGGGGACTCACCATTGATGCCGCCTTCATTGGCTCCTGCACCAACAGCCGCATTACCGATCTGCGCCTTGCGGCCGCAGTGCTCAGGGGTCGTAAGGTTGCTTCGACTGTCCGCGCGATCTGTGTGCCCGGTTCCCAGGCCGTCAAGCGCCAGGCCGAAGCAGAGGGATTGCACCGGATCTTTCGCAACGCCGGATTTGAGTGGCGCGAGCCCGGCTGCTCAATGTGCTTTTTTGCCGGGGGTGAGGGTTTTACCTATGGCGAGCGGGTTGCCACCACTACCAATCGGAATTTTGAGGGCCGCCAGGGGCCTGGCGTGCGGTCTCACCTGGCTAGTCCGGCAACCGTCGCGGCGTCAGCAGTGGCAGGCAGCCTCGCAGATCCCAGAGACTACCTCTCGTGAGGAAGTTTACTGTTCTCCGTGGCGTTGCCGCGCCGCTGCTGCGGGCCAATATCGATACCGACGCCATAATTCCGTCGCGGGAGATGAAGTTGGTGTCCAAGAAGGGACTGGGTGTGGGCCTGTTTGCCGGCTGGCGCTACACGGTTGCCGGCGGCCGCGAACCCAATCCCGATTTTGTGCTCAACCGGCCTGAGTACGCCGATGCGACTATTCTTCTGTCCGGTCGCAACTTCGGCTGCGGTTCTTCTCGGGAACACGCAGTGTGGGCGCTCTCTGAATACGGTATTCGCGCCGTGATTGCGCCCAGCTTCGGAGTAATCTTCCATGGTAACTGTGAGCGCAACGGTATCCTGCCCGTGGTTCTACCGGAGGCAGCGGTGCAGGCGATCGCCGCGGCGGTAGCGGAAAATCCGCAGCGGCAGCAGGTGGCGATAGATCTGGAACAGCAGAAAGTAGCCAGCCCAGATGGGAGAGAGTTTGAGTTTGAGATAGCGCCCTCAAGCCGACAGATGTTGCTCGAGGGGCTGGATCAGATAGGAATGACCCTTGGACACCTGGATGCTATCGAGGCGTTTGAGCGAGCGTTCCGAAAACGCAGGCCATGGCTGTTTGAAGCTTGAAGGAAGGACTGGACTCAGGTGCGGCAGGCCCAGGATCAGCTGGCATCGATGCTGAGATCCATCTGATACTGAAAGCGCTCCGGGTTGTAGCGCACGTGCAGGAAGTCACGCAATATTTCGTCTGCGTCATAGGAGCGGCGTACCATGCTTAGCAGGGGGGTGCCGGGTTTGATCTTCAGTGGCTTTGCGATCTCATCCGACGCCGACGTAGCGCTCAGGGTCTGCTTCACGTGGGTGATGTTCAAGCCCTGCTGGCGGAATATTTCCAGACGGGGAGTGGATTCCAGTTTCTTCGCCGAAGGCTTTGTTTTCAGGCCGGTAGTCCAGCTTTCATAGTGACCGAAAGGCTCGCCATCACGTGACCTCACGCGGACGATTTTCAATGCAGTGCCCTCGGGCTTCAATGCAAGTTCCTCGCGAATTTCCGCCGGTGGTTGCAGCCTGGCTATCTCAAGTACGCGCGCCTCGGTTTGCCGCGCCATGCTCTCGATTCCCTGCAGCATGCCGATCAGCGGGGCTTTTACCGGACCGGGCTTATACTTGAAGATGACATGGGAGCCCTTGCCGCGGCGGCGTTCCACCAGTCGCTCCGCTGCCAGTTCGTCCATCGCGCGTTTGGAGGTAATCCGTGAGACGCCGAAGGTCTCGGATAGCTGTTGTTCTGCAGGCATTAGCGTGCCGGTGGGCAGCGTCCCGTTGAGAATCAGGTTTTTGAGCAGGCTGTAGAGCTGGTAGTAGAGGGGAGCGTGACTTTCGGGATCCAGGGTTTTGCGCTGCCGCGGACTGATCAGACTATCTATCGAGCTCATGATTGTGCTCTCGTTTTCAGCTTTAAAGAGTATATTGGTATAGCATTTAGTGTGCAATGATATTACATTAGTACAAAACGGTGCCTCCCGGGGTGTCGGAAGCTGTCGCGGTGCTCAGCAAGCGGCCCCTTAGGGAGATTGAATTATGCAAAAGTACTATCCGTGGATCATATCCGGCTTCGCTTGTATCGCCTTGATGGTGAGCAACGGTATGAGTATTACCGGCCTGTCTGTTTTTGATGAATATATCCTCAATGAATTTGGCTGGACCCGTGGTGAGCTGAAGTTCAGGGACATGGTGACATTCTCCACCAGCGCCCTGCTGGCGCCCTTTGGCGGCATTTTCATCGACCGGTTTGGGGTGCGGCGCTGCATGTTGACTGGGTGGGTGCTTCTGGCACTTGCCTACTTTGGCTACAGCCAGATGGACTCACTGGCCGCGCTCTACCTTGTGCACGCTACCTTGGGGCTAGTACTCGTACTCTGTGGCCTGAACCCGGCGGTAATTCTGGTCTCCAGCTGGTTCCAGGGCAGAAGGGGCGTCGCTATCGGCATCGCCCTGGTGGGTACCAGCCTGGGTGGAATGCTGTTCCCCCAGTACGGCACCCTCATGGCTCAGACCACGGGCTGGCGAGAGGCCATGCAGTGGGCCATCTTGTTTCCGGCCACGATGTTTCTGGTGGTGTTCTTTTTTGTTCGCGATCAGCCAGCGCAGCTTGGTCTGAAGCCGGTGCAGGATGGCACCGGGAAGATGTCCGCCAATCGAATGACTGTAGGGGCGGATATGGAGTATCTGGAGGCGCTGAAAACGCCTACGTTCTGGGCGCTTACGGTTACCGCAATGGCCACTTTCTACACAGTGCTGGGTGTCCAGGCACACCTGTTCCTGTACATGCGGGACCTCGGCGTCGACGTCAGGATGGCCACCAATGCCATCAGCCTGTTTTTTGCCGGCGCGGTACTGGGCAAGTTTTTCTTCGGTCTGTTGGCGGATTACCTGGACTTCAAAAAGGTCTTTCTTGGCAATGTTCTGGTTATGTTAGTCGGGGCCGTTTGTCTCGCTTATTTGCAGGATCGCGCCATTTGGCTGGCAGTTGCGCTGTTTGGCCTCGGCTGGGGTGGCGTCTACACCACGCTGCAACTGTCTGCCGTCAACTGCTTTGGTCTCAAGTCCGCGGGCAAGATCCTGGGCACCATTACTGTGCTCGACTGCTTTGGCGGTGGCCTGGGTATCTGGTTGACCGGAGT